>NZ_VFTM01000001.1:0-446493 GCF_006439555.1 Mesorhizobium sp. B3-1-6
GCAATCGGCATTGCGCGCCTATCTCTCAGCGCTGGCGGGACAGCGCCCCCCTCTGTCCTGCCGGACATCTCCCCCACAAGGGGGGAGATCAGATGTCGCGCCGGCTTTCGCCAATCTTCAGCCTGACAGAATTGAGCGGCGCGCCAACGCTGCTAATCTCCCCCCTCGTGGGGGAGATGTCCGGCAGGACAGAGGGGGGCGCGAAGGAATGATGCGTGGGGAAAGCTTGCCTCGTGCCGCTGCGCCTTTTCTGGGCTTCGCCCGCCTGCTGCGTCGCCACGCCTTCGCCGTCGCGCCGGAACAGGTGACCAGCTTCATGCAAGCGGTCACCCTGCTCGGCCCGCGCTCGATGAACGACATCCGCGAGGCCGCCCTTGCAACACTGGCCCCCTCGCCCGATCGCCACGACGAATTCGAGGCGCATTTCCGCGGCTATTTCTACGGCGACGCCAAGCCCACGGTCGAAGGCGAAGAGGACGATGAGACCCGCGTCAAGGATGATCGCGGCACGCGCGAGGAAGAGAAACAGATCGCCCGCCATGAGAAAGGTGGCGAACTGTCCTCGGCGCTTGAACAACTGAGCAGCCGCGATTTCCGGCGCGGCGCCGATGACCAGTTCCGCCGCAGGCTCGCATGCGCCCTGCCCGCGCGCCGTTCCTTTCGCACCGCGCACACCCGCTCGCGCGGCACGCTCGATCTCCGCCGCTCGCTCAGCGAAATCGTCAGCGCCGACGGCGACATCCCCGCGCCGCAGCTGCGTCGTCGCCAGACCGTGCCCCGCAAGCTGCTTTTGCTCATCGACGTCTCCGGCTCGATGAAGCAGCACACCGCCGACTATCTCAAGCTCGCCCACGCGGCCGTTCAAGGCGCGGACCGTGCCGAAGTCTTCACCTTCGGTACCCGCCTCACCCGCATCACCTCGGCGCTGCGCATCCGCGGCCGCGAGCAAGCGTTAGCGCGCGCTGCAGGGCTCGTCGACGATTGGGACGGCGGCACGCGCATGGGGCCGACTTTGCTTGCCTTCCTGTCGGTGCCGCGCTTCTCCGCCTTCGCGCGCGGCGCCTGCGTCGTCATCCTGTCCGACGGACTGGAACGCGGCGACCATTCCGACCTCGAAACCGCGATGCGCCGGTTCAGCGCCCGCGCCTTCCGGCTGTCGCTGGCGAGCCCGCTCGCCGGCGATCCGCGCTTTCGCCCGGCGACGGCGGCACTCGGCGCCATTCTGCCGATGCTCGACGATCTGGTCGACGGCTCGTCGGTGGGCAGCCTGACCGATTTCATCCTGTCGCTCGCCCGTCCTGCGCCTGCGGCTTCAGTCATCTGGAAAAGGGTATCGTGATGCAGAAAGCCATCGACGCGCATTTCCACATCTGGCGCCAGAAGGATCAGCCCTGGCTGGTCGGCCCGATGGTGCCGCGCATCTTCGGCCCCTACGAGCCGATCCGACGCGACTATCCGATCACGGAGTTCCTCGAAGACCAGAAAGGCTCGGGCGTCGAGAAAGCCGTCTATGTCCAGACCAACTGGGCCAAGGAGGATTTCGAAAGAGAGGTCGCCTTCCTGCAGAAGACCGCCGACGAAACCGGCTGGCCGCACGCCATCGTCGGCTATGCCGACATGACGGTCGACGACGTCCGCCCGCAAATCGACCGGCTGATGAAATACAAGCTGCTGCGCGGCGTGCGCATGCAGCTCCACTGGCACGAAACGCAAGCCTTCCGCTTCGCCGCCTCCGCCGACCAGGTGATCGATCCCAAGGTGCGCGCCAACGTGGCACGGCTGAAGGACTACGGCCTCTCATTCGACCTGCAGCTTTTCCCGGCGCAGATGAAAGATGGGCTGAGGCTGGTCGGCGAAAACCCACAGACGAATTTCATCCTCACCCATGCTGGCATGCTGACCGGCATGGGTGAGGAAACGACCGAAGCATGGAAGGCGGGCCTCCGCACGCTTTCGGCGGCGCCCAATTTCTACGCCAAGCTCTCGGGGCTCGGCACTTTCGTTCACCGCAACGACCCGGAGCTCATCGCCTATATCGTCGACAACGCCATCGATATCCTCGGCAGCGACCGGCTGATGTTCGGCTCGAACTTCCCGATCGAAAAGCTGTGGACCAGCCATGCCGAACTGATCAAGGCGCACCGCGCTGCGGTTGCCGGACACGGCGCCAAGGCCGAGGCGGACATCTTCTGGAACACGGCGGAGAAGGTTTACCGGCCGGTATAGCGCTTCGGAAAGCCGCCGCGCCGGGTAGGCGCGACGGCTTGCGGAGCAAGCAGTTATTGCGTCGGCAACATGCCTTCGACGTCGCTCGCGGCGTCGGCAAGCGCTTCCTTCGGCGTCGCCGACTGGTCGACGATGCGGGACAGATTGTCGACGATGGTCTGCGTCACCTTGACTCCGTTGGTGCCGGGGAAGGCGTACCACGGAACCATCAGCGGCATCTGGCTGAGGCCGGCCTGGAACAGCGGGTTCTTCTTGTAGAAATCGCCGAGATAATCAGGTGATTTCGCGGCGAGTTCGTTGTTGGGGACATAGCCGGTGCCGGGCACCACCACCGACGCGCCGTACGGGCCGGCGGCGAACTTGGCGAACTTCCAGGCGGCTTCCTGCTTCGCGGTGTCCTTGGTCAGGATGACCACCGCATTGCCGCCGGTCGGCAAATGGCCGTTGACCGGATCGATCAGCGGGATCTTGGCCGTGCGCAGCGTGAACTTGTCGCCGACATTCTTGATCGTGTTGACCAGCGCGCCTGTGGTCTGGAATTCGAAGCCGACCTTGCCGGCCGCGAAAGCCTGCTCGCCCGCCGGCTTGGTGAAGACCGGCATGCCGCCGTCCTTCACCATCCGCTCGATAAGCTCGACAGCCTTCTCGCCTTCTGGACTGTTGAAAGCGACCTTGCTCTCGTCGCCGTTCAGCATCTTGCCCCCGGCGCCAAACAGCAGCGCCGAGAACATCCAATCATCGCCCTGCCAGCGGAAGTCGATGCCGTCGACACCGTTGCCGAGCGCCTTGATCTTGCCGCCAAGGGCGATCACCTCGTCCCAGGTCTTGGGCGGATTGTCCGGATCGCCACCGGCCGCCTTCACCAGGTCGGCGTTGTAATACATGATCGGATTGGAGGTGGCGAAGGCCAG
Source organism: Mesorhizobium sp. B3-1-6 (assembly GCF_006439555.1). Taxonomy (NCBI): domain Bacteria; kingdom Pseudomonadati; phylum Pseudomonadota; class Alphaproteobacteria; order Hyphomicrobiales; family Phyllobacteriaceae; genus Mesorhizobium; species Mesorhizobium sp. B3-1-6. The sequence goes on from NZ_VFTM01000001.1 coordinate 3,138, forward strand.
CCCGATCTGCTTGCCGTTCACCTGCGCGAGCTTCAGTATGGTGTCGGAGAAGCCTTGCTCGGCCATGTTGCCGTCCTTCTTCACCAGCGGCCCGAGGTCGACGGCGACGTCGCGCTCGTTGAGCATGCGCAGGCGATTGAGGCCGATGAAGGTGATGTCGGGCATCTCGTCGGTGCCGGCCTGACGAAGAATGGTCTGGATGCCTTCCTCATAGGTCGCGGACGGGCTGGCGAACTGGATCTTGATGTCGGGATTCTCTTCCATGAACTTCTTCGAGATCGTGTCCATCACGTTCTTGAAGAAACCGGGCATCGGATAGTGGACCGTCAGTGTCGTGTCGGCATAGGCCGGAAGGGCCGATGCCAGCGACACCGCCGCCATGGCAATAATCCTGGAGAAATGCTTCATTGCTCGTGCTCCTTGTTGGCCGGTCAGCCTTTGAGACCGGTCATGGTGATGCCTTCGACGAAGCGCTTCTGCGCGAGCAGGAAGGCGACGACGAGAGGAAGGGTGATGATCAGCGTCGCGGCCATCAGCGCGCCGTAGTCGTCGCCCGCTTCCGCGGCGCGGAAGTACATCAGGCCGAGCGGCGGCGTGGCGTAGGCCTGCTTGCTGATGACGATCAGCGGCCAGTAGAGATCGTTCCAGTGCGCGACGACGGAAAAGATCGCGAAGGCGGTGACGGCCGGCCAGGCGTTGGGCACGATGACGCGCGCGATGATGCCGAGCTCCGACATGCCGTCGAGCCGCGCCGCGTGGATGAGGTCGTCGGGCATCGCGCGGAAGAATTGCAGGAACATGAAGATCGCGAACACCGAGATCGTGAACGGAGCGACCAGCGCGGTGTAGCTGTTGAGCAGCGACATGCGGTCGAACGCGACATAGAGCGGCAGAGCGGTCGCATGGATGGGAACCAGAAGGCCGAGCATGACCAGCACCATCATCATGCGCGCCGCGCGAAACTTCAGCTTGGCCATCGCGTAGGCGCAAGGGATCGCGACCGCGACCTGGAAGAAGAAGATCAGTCCGCACACGACGATGCCGTTCCACAGCAGCATTGCCATTGGCACCCTCTCCAGCGCCTTGGCGAAATTCTCAGCGAAGAAGGGATGCTGCGGGATCAGCGAAAGCGCCGCGGTGAAGATGTCGCTCTGCGTCTTGCCGGCGGTCGAAATCATGAAGATGTAGGGCGCCAGAATCATCAGCGCTCCGAGCGAAAGCAGCGTGAAGCGGACGATGCGGCCGACCGGGATGCTGGTCATGTGTAGTGCACCCGCCGGTCGAGGACGCGATACTGCAGGAACATCAAAACGACGAGGATCGCCAGGAAAACCACCGTCATCGCCGACGCATAGCCGACGCGCATATAGACGAAGCCCTCCTGGTAGATGGTGAAGAGGAGCACTTCGGACGCCTTGTTCGGGCCTCCGTCAGTCAGCATCTTCACGGTCTCGAAAACCTTGACCGCATTGGTGATGCTGATGGTGACGACGAACAGCGTCGTCGGCCCGAGCATCGGCCAGGTGACCAGGAAGAACCGGTCGAGCGCCGATTTCGCGCCGTCGACTTCAGCCGCTGCATAGAGCTCGCGCGGGATCGCCGTCAGTCCGGCCAGGAACAGCACCATGTTGAAGCCGACCGACTGTCAGACGCCGATGATCGACAGGCTGTAGAGGACGGTGTTCGAGGCGCCGAGCCAGTTCGGGCCGGGAATGCCGACAAGCGAAAGCAGCGCGTTGAGCGGCCCGATAGTCGGATGGAAGATATACTGCCAGACGGTTGCCATCGCGACGATCAGCGAGGCCACGGGCAGGAAGTAGACGGTGCGGAAGAAAGCCCGCGCGCGCAATTCGCCTTCGATCAGAAGCGCGACACCCAAGCCGAGCGCGATCGAGACCGGGGCGACCATCGCGGTGTAGAGAGTGGTGTTCCACAGCGATTTTCGGAAGGTGCGGTCGCTGAACAGATGCGCGTAGTTCTCGAAGCCGACGATACGGAATTTGCCGTAGCCGAGCTCGAAATCGGAGAAGCCCAGAAAGACGACGGCAACCACCGGCAACAGCACGAACAGGAAGAGCAGCACGATCGCCGGCAGCGCCAGCAGCCAGGCGGTCCGGTCCTCGCTGCGCGCACGCAGTGCCGCGGCGCTTAGGACATTGCCCGCCAGCGCGACGCTAGACATAGGCCGGCTCCTGCCGTGCGCCAGCCACTTCCGCGATGCGCAGCCGGCGTCCCTCAGGCCCGAAGACCATCGCCTGCTCAGGAGCCAGAAGGATGCCCACCGGCATTCCACCGATCAGGTCCTTCGCCTCCTGCGGCGCCAGCTTGGCGATGACGCTGTCGCCGGAGACGTCGAGCCGGCAATGGGCAATGACTTCCGAGCCGAGGAATTCCAGCCGTTCAATCCGCCCGGCAACGCCGCTCCGCCCGCTGGGGGACAGCTTGACGAATTCCGGGCGAATGCCGAGGCTGATCGGGCCGTTCGCCACCTTCTCCAGCAAAGCCAGCCGCATGCCTTCGAAGTCGACACGACCGTTTTCGGCGATCGCCTGCAGGATGTTGATCCTCGGCTGGCCGACGAACCGCGCGACCTCGATATGGGTGGGGTCGTTATAGATCGTCTCAGGCGAGGCGAGCTGAAGCAGATGGCCGCCGATCATGACGGCGACGCGATCGGCCATCGACAGCGCCTCGGCCTGGTCATGCGTCACATAGAGCGTTGGCACACCGGCGCGCCGGTGCAATTCCACGATCTCGCCACGCGCATGGACGCGCAGATTGGCATCCAGGTTGGAAAGCGGTTCGTCCATGAGGAAGATGCTGGGATGGCGCACCATCGCGCGCGCCAGCGCCACGCGCTGCCTCTGCCCGCCAGACATCTGTCCGGGCTTGCGGTCGAGCAGATGGTCGATCTTCAGCAAGGCGGCCATCTCGCGCACATCGCGCGCGATGCCGGCGCGTATCTCCCCCTGGCCCGGTAGCCAAGCGCCGATCAGCGGCAGGCGCTGCGTGAGGCTCAGCCGCTTCATGGCAAGCGGGACGGCGATGTTCTGGCCAGCCGTCAGATGCGGGTAGAGCGCGTAGGACTGGAACACCATGGCGATGTTCCGGTTGGCCGCGGCAATGTTCGACATGTCCTTGCCACCGACCATTATCTCACCGGCATCGGCATGGTCGAGTCCCGCGAGAATACGCAGCAAGGTGCTTTTACCGCACCCCGACGGGCCGACCAGGGCGATGAATTCGCCGGGTTCCGCATCGAGGCTGACGCCATTCAGGACGGCGTTGCCGGCAAAGGCCTTGCTCAGGCCACGCAGCGACAGCACGCCCATCACCCAGCCTTCCTGCGGACCTTGTGGGCCTCGTGCGGATAGACTTCCTCGACCACGTCATCGAGGACATGAAGGGTCATGCCGGGAACGGCGACGATCTCGCTCGCGACCGCGTCATCAAAATGATGCATGACGGCGCCGATCAGTTGTTCGCCCGGCATCTTGCGTTCCATGGTGTCGACGATGAAGGCGGCGGACGGCCCCCATACCAGGGAGGTGCCGGCGTATTTGCCCTTCCACGCCCAGTGCAGGTGGCCGCTCGCATGCAGGGCCACGTCGTGGGCGGCGATCAGATCGTAGAGACGCCTGCGCTGGGTCGGCCGGATGCTCCAATAGCCGGTATCGCCTTCGTCCGGATCGTCGACAAAAAGCGGCTTGTGGGCAAACATCGCGACGCGGCGGCCGCCACGGCTTTCCAGCGTTTTCCACAGCCATTCTAACTGGGCTTCCTCCGCGGCATCGTTGAAGCCCATCACCTGGCTGTTTAGCCCAATGAGCCGCGAGTTTCCCGCATCCTCGGACCAGTAGTCAGGACCGGCCAGACGGCGCCAGCGCTCCAGCCGTGCCGCATCGACCGGCTGCAGCGAACCCGGCAGATGGCCGACGTCGTGGTTGCCGGGCACCAGCAGCATGGGTTTGGATATCTCCCGCATCAGCCCCATGCAGAAGCTGATGTCGTCATCCTTGTCGGCTCCGTCGACGGTCAGATCGCCGGTGTGGATGACGAGATCGGCGCCGCTTTGCTCGATCCAGTCGGCCAGCGGCTCCCAATTGCCGTTGAAATGCGGCTTGGTCGGGCTGAAATGGGTATCGGTGATCTGAACGATTTTCATGACGGCTCCGCCGCGAAAGCCGTGCCGGAAACCAAGGGCGAACGACTGCGCGTGCGGCTTCCTTAGTGCCGTTACATGTCACTTCCTTAACAGTGCCGGGGCAAAGTTTGATTCAAGCACACAAGCCTGTGAAATGCGCGAACGGCCGCCGCCGGACGATATTTTTTTGCTGGCAGCGACACGGAAACGCCGTGACGCTCCCCCGACTCACTTCACCTCGAACTGCGGGTCGACTGGAATCTGCAGGGATGTCACCAGATGGTTGGTCTGCCCTGCCAGGCCGATGATCGACACCAGCTCGCCATGTTGCGCGTCGGTCATGCCCTTGGCCCGCGCGGCGGCCGTGTGCGAGTGGATGCAGTAGGAACAGCCATTGGCGACTGAGACCGCGATGTAGATCATTTCCTTGGTCAGCGGATCGATGGCGCTGTCGGCGACCATCACCGCCTTGAGCTGTTCCCACACCCGCTTCAGCGCCGCCGGATCGTTGGCCAGCCCACGCCAGAAATTGTTGACGAAGTCGGATTTCCGCGTCGCGCGGATATCGTCGAACACGGCCTTCACCGCCGGGATTTTGTCGACCTCGGCATCGGTGAGCAGCTTTGTAGTGGCCATGGTGTGGTCCTTTCGTTTGAATCGCCGTCGAGGTCGTTAAATCAAGGGTTGCGCATAGACGACTAAGCAGTTTGTCCGGCTAGTTTTTAGCGCGGGAAAGCACGCGACTGCGGAGATTGGCCGAAGCACCTCAGCGTCGTCATTCTAGGGCGGAGCAAGGAGCGAAGCGACGCGCGCAGACCCGAGGATCCATGCCATGACCTCGCACGAAGGGTGCAGCGGAGCAGAGTTCTGGACCGTAGCGACGCCTAAAAGTCACGGAATGGATCCTCGGGTCTGCGCTGCGTCGCTTCGCTCCTTGCTCCGCCCGTGGATGACGAAATGACGGACGCCTCGGCTAATCTCCCGTGGTGTGCGATCGTCGGCCATTCCCCTGCTACCCTAGTGCACCGCCGCATACATAATCTTCTCCTCCGTCGCCTCCGCCGGCGAGAACTCCTCGACGATGCGGCCCTGGCGACAGACCAAGATGCGGTCGGAAAGGTTCATGATCTCCGGCAGGTAGGACGAGATGACGACGACGGCGAGCCCTTCGTCGGCCAGCCGGTTGATGATCTGGTGGATCTCGGCGATGGCGCCGACATCGACGCCGCGGGTCGGCTCGTCGAAGATGACGATGCGCGGCTGCTGCACAAGCCCCTTGCCGATCACCACCTTCTGCTGGTTGCCGCCGGAAAGCTCGACCACGCGGGCATTGTCGTTGATCGCCTTGATGTTTAGCGTCTTGGTCCATTCGGCGGAAAGCTGCCGCATCTCCTGCTGGTTGATCACCCAGGCCTTTTCGCGGCCCGCTGCGAGCAGCCCGCCGAACAGGTTCTCGGCGATGCCCATCGTCTCGAAGATGCCTTCGCTCTTGCGGTCCTCGGTGACGTAGACGATGCCGTCGGCCACCGCCTCGCTCGGTACGAGATAGCGCACCGGCTTGTCGTCGAGCTCGATCGCGCCACCGCGCCGAAAATCGCGCTTGTAGATGCCCGACACGATCTTGAAGGTCTCGGTGCGGCCGGAGCCGATCAGCCCGAACACGCCGGTGATCTGGCCCTCGAAGATCGAGAAGGAATTGTTGCGCACGATGTTGCTCATCGAGATGTCCTGCACCGAGAGCACTTTCTTGCCCGCCTTGCGCAATTTCGTGTCGTCGCGCTGGCGGTAGATCTGCCCCGACAGCGAGCGCCCGACCATGGCGGCGACGATCCTGTCGCGGTCGAAGGCCGATGTCTCGTCGGTGATCACCAGTTCGCCGTCCCGCAGGATGGTGATGCGGTCGGCGATCATCAGCGCCTCTTCCAGCGCGTGGCTGATGAAGACGATCGACACGCCGCGCGCCTTCAGCCGGCGGATCAGCGCGAAGAAATGGCGCTTCTCCTCAGGCGTCAGCGTCGCCGTCGGCTCGTCGAAGATGATGATCTCGGCATTGTGGTGGACGGCGCGCGCGATCTCGACCATCTGCCGCTTGGCCGCGCCAAGCGTCGCCACCATCGCGTTCGGATCGACCTGAAAATTCAGCGACTGCAGGAATTGCTGCGCCGAGATGTAGGTGCCGCGCAGCCGGTTGAGGAATTTCTCGGTGCCGAGATAAAGGTTCTGCGCCACCGTCATCGACGGCACCAGGCTGGTCTCCTGGAACACCATGGCAATGCCGGCTTCCAGCGCGGCATGCGGCGAGGCGTAAGCCGTCTCGACGCCCTTGTGGAACATCTTGCCGGAGGTGGCATCGACGACGCCGGCGATGATCTTGGTCAGCGTCGACTTGCCGGCGCCGTTCTCGCCGAGCAGCGCGTGGATCTCGCCTTTCCTCAGATCGAAGCTGACATTCTTCACTGCCGGCACGCCGCGATAAGTTTTGGTGACGTCTTCGAGACGGACGATCGGTTCCATCAGAAACCTCCCGAAGCGAGGGCGACGGCAAGCACGCAATCGCCGCCTTTCGAGGCGATGAACAGGCGGCCGTCCTGTTCCGCAACGCTGCATATGCCGTGGCGCGTGCCATTGGCGCGGCTGTGCAGGCTGAATTGCGGCTGCAGGGTCCGGTCGAGCTTCACGACGAGCCCGTAGGAGCGGCTGGGCGACCACGGCTTGTGGATGCCCATGGTGCGGATGCTGCCGCATTGCAGCGGCTCGAGAAAACTGCGGTTGGAGGCCAGCGCCGGCGCGATCCAGTAGGCCGGCGGCACCTGGTCGATCATGTCCTGGCGATAATGCGTTTCCTGCAGCACGAATTCGATCAGCCGGTTGCGCGGCGCAAACAGGGTCAGCCACGCTCCGCCGTCGCCAGATGGCGACAGGCGAGCGGGATAGCCGGGCAGATGCGTCAATACGGTCGAACGGTTTCCGGTCGCGCCATCGAAGCGGATGAGCTGATGACGCCAGCTCTCGCTCACCAGCACATCGCTGCCGACGGGATGGAGCCCATAGGGAAAAGCGAGATCACCAGCCATTTTGCGGAAGTCACCGCCGGCTGGGTCTCGCTTCCAGAGCGAGCCGGACACGCCCTTCTTCATCAGGTCGGCGGCCCATTGCGACGGCGCATGCTCGGCCGAGCCGTTGGCCAACCAGAGCGTGCCATCCTTGGCATAGGCAAGCGCGGTGATGCAGCGCACGCCAGCCGGCAGTGAAACATCCTTGCCGCCAATCAGCAGTTTGCCACTTTCGAGCGCCACCGTCAGGTCGCCTGACGGCGACTGCGCCAGTGCGGTGATGGGGGACGGAAAGGTCTCGACAATCTCGGCCTCGGCTCCGCCGGCAAGCGAATGGACGGCGTTGCCGCTGGATGCGAGTAGCCGCTCGTCGGCAATCACCAGATTGTCCGGTTCGATCAGCCCGGCGAAGGCCGGCGCGTCGTCCAGCCGCGTGTTCGGGCGGAAGGCGCCGTCGAGCGGCGGTATGGTGACCGCCTTGCCGCGGAAGACATCCAGGATCGGATCGAGGATCATGGCTTGCCTCCCCAATAGGAAGCGGGGCTCGTCCAGTTCGGATCCGCGCCGGCGATCTTGTAGCGCCCGATGCGATTGTTGAGGATGCCGCCGACGAACAGATAACCCTTGTGCTCGCGCATCGAGGTCACCATCGGATGCGCGTTGCCGGAAAGATCGCCGAGCGTCTCGACGATGCCGCCCTTCTCGTTGAACTTCACCACCCCGCCGGTGTTGATGTTGGGGAACAGCCACTCGTCCTGCGGCAGGCGCCGCGTCATGCGCTTGCGCATATCAGGGTGGCGCAGCGACAGGTCGAAGCTCGGGGTGCGCATGCCGAGCCAGGCCATCCAGTAATTGCCGTCGGAGGCCCGGTTGATGTTGTCGGCGTAGCCCGGCATGTCGCGGATGACGCATTCGGCGGTACCGGCCTTCGGTCCTTCCAGCCAGTAGCGGTGCACGCGGCAGGCCCAGCTTTCGGCGAAGAACAGAGACTTGCCGTCATGCGCCATGCACACGCCGTTGGTGTAGCGATAGCCGTCGAGCAGCGTCTTGGTCGAACCGTCCTTCGGGTCGTAGACCAGAAGGCGGCCCGTGGCGCGGTTCTCGATCGAGTCCAAGGCCCAATCGTGGGCGTCATAGCGCTTGGTGGAATCGGTGAAATAGATACGGCCGTCCGGCGCGATATCGCAATCGTTGGGATCGCGCAGCCGCGCATCGTCGACGATCGAGGTCCAGGAGCGCGTCGTCTCGGCCGACAGGCGCTTCACATCCCGCTCCGGCGAGACCGAATAGAGCCCCATGGCGCCGACGCAGCTGATCAGATTGCCTTCCTTGTCGAAGGCCAGGCCCAGCGGGAAGCCGCCGATATGGGCAAACACTTCCGACTTCACATAGTCAGGCGCGAAGAAGCGGACGATCTCGCCATGGCGCGTGCCGCAATAGAGATGGTCGTCGCGGTCGAGGATCACGTCCTCCGGCCCTTCCAGTTCGCCGAGCCCGATATGGTCCGCGGCAGAGAGCCGGTTGTCGAGTTCGTAGGACGTGCCGGAACCAGGCGCGGCTGATTGCGTCTCACCCATCTTGAGGTAGACTGGCGCGACATAGACCTCGTTCAGCACCTTGTGGCGGTTCTTCAGCCAGCGGATGTCGATGGTGACGGCGACCGCGAGCAGGATGCCGAGCACCATCTGGTTGGTGCCGGTGCCGTAACCCAGCCGGATCAGACCGTTGGTCATGGTAAGCACGATGATGGCGCCCATCAGGCCCTTGACCACAGAGCCGCGTCCGCCGCCCAGGCTGACGCCGCCGACCACCGCTGCCGTCAGCGCCATGATCTCGAGATTGAGGCCGGTGCCCGGCCCCGCCCCGCTCAACCGGCAGGCGATGAGGAAGCCGCCGATCGAGGCGCAGAAGCCGGAGAAAACATAGGTCATGAACACGGTGCGGCGCACCCGGATGCCGGCATTATGCGCCGAGCGCCGGGAGCCGCCGACCGCCAGCACATGCCAGCCGGGGCGCGATCGCGTCAGCGCGATATGCGTGACGATGGCCAGGACGATTGCCAGCCAGACCGAGACCGACAGACCCCAGAACGTGCCGTCGCCGATGAAGTCGAGCACATCGGAGCTCGCCTGGGAAAGCTGCACGTCGGCGGCATATGTGGTGACGAGGATGTCGAACAGCGCCCGCCCGAAAATGAAGGTGACCAGCGTGGTGAGGAAGGCGCGCAGCCTGAGATAGCCGACCAGGTAGCCATTGATGGCGCCGAAGACGAGCCCCGTGCAAAGTGCCGCGGCCAATGCGAGCCAGATCGACTGTTCGAGAATGAAGAAGACGTAGACGGCCGAGAAGCAGGACAGCGCGAAGATCGAGCCGACCGAAAGATCGATGCCGCCGCCCAGCATCACCACGGTCATGCCGATGACCACCAGCGAGAACTCGCCCAGCTGGCGGGTCGATTCCTGCAGCGAGGTGAGCTTGAAGAAGCCCGGAATGATCGAGCCGAACACGCTGAGCGTCGCCACCAGCGCCAGGAAAGGTATGGCGTTGTCGGTCCAGCGTTTGGTCAGGATCTCGCCGACCAGATGGTCGGGCACGAGATTGTAGCGCCAGGCCTGGAGGCGTTCACGAAAATTCATCGGCTGCTGCTGTCATCAGTGGGAAAGAGGTGGCCGGAATGATCCGGCCACCTCGCGGATGCTGTCTGGCTGCGCTGCTTATTTCGCCGCCGCTTCGGCCTGCAGCGCCTTCAGGTCCCAGCAGCTGTCGGGCTTGAGGTCGGCCTTGGTCGTCGCTTTCTCCAGCGTGTAGATATAGGTGTGCGAGGTGCCCGCCGGCTGCCCGCTCTGCAGCAGGAACTTGATGACGGCGTTCATGTCGCCCGACTGGCGGGCAAGATCGGTCATCACCACGGCCCCATAGGTGCCGTCCACGAGCTTGTCGCAATCGGCCGCCTTCTCGCCGCCGCCGGTGGTGACCAGGAACACCTTGCCGTCGAGCTTGGCGTCGCGGATCGCGGCCGAGGCGCCGGTGGCGTCGCCATCCCAGAAGTCGATGATCGAGCAGATGTCCGGGTGCTGCTGCAGCATCGTCGTCGTCACGTTGCGCGAGGTGGTCGCGTCCCAGTTCGAGTCGGGCTTTGCCACCACCTGGAAGTCGGGATGCTTCTCCAGCACCTTCATGATGCCGGCATACTGGTAGAGGCTGGAGGAGTTCGCCTGGTCGCCCTGCACCAGCCCGATCTTCTTGGAGGAATTCTCGCCGCAGCCCTTGATCGCCGCTTCGGCTTCGAGCTGGCCGAGCTTGTCCCAGTCGCTGCCGACGAAGGCGTCGGCCGGGAAGTTGGCCGGATTGTCGACCAGCAGCACATAGGTGCCGGCGGCCTGCGCCTTCTTCATCAGCTTCGAATAGGAGTTGAGGTCGGGCGCATGGATGATGAGCACGTCAGGCCGCGTGTCCGAAGCGATGGCGTCGGTGATCGCCTGCGCGCCGGCATCCACGACCCAGTTCGGGTCACGGGTCTCGAAGGTGCCGCCCCAGGCCTCGACTTCCTTCTTCAGATAGTGCGCCCAGCCCTGCGCCAGGTCGAAGCCCATCGCCAGCGGCACCAGCATGACACGCTTGCCGTTGAGCGACTTGGCATAGGCGGCCGGACCCGGGTCGTCGGCGGCGAAGCTCGGCGCCACGAAGGCGGTAACGGCTAGCGCCGTGGCGGCGGCCATCAATGTTCTGAGTAGTTTCATGTCACATCCTCTGGTTCGGTTTTCATTGCCGGCCGATCGTCGCGATCGCTCCGGGTACCCCGAGAGCAAGATGGGGCTAGCCCATCTGCTCTAAATGTCGCCTTGTTGCGCCGTCTGTTCGTCGCGCGGATTGATGATGCCGTCGACGATGATGGCCCCTAACAGGATCGCCGCCTTGATCAGGTTCTGGTAGAGCAGCGGAATGTCGATGATGGTCATGGCGTTGAGCAGGATGCCGATCAGCGCCGCTCCCACCAGCACGTTGCGCACCCCGCCCCTGCCGCCCGAAAGGCCGATGCCGCCGATCACCGCAACCAGCACGATGTCGTAGAGCAGCGTCGAATTGACGATGCGGGTGTTGATCGAATGCAGGCTGGCCGCCGTCAGCAGGCCGGCGATCAGGGCCACGAAAGCCGACAGCACATAGCGCAGCACCAGCATGGGCCGCACCGGGACGCCGATGTTGCGGGCGGCGACCGGATTGTCGCCTGCGAAATAGATGAAGCGGCCCCATTTGGTGTAGCGCAGGAACAGGAAGACCAGGAAGGCCAGCCCGGCGAAGACGAACACCTCGACCGGAATATCGAGGAAGCGGACGCCGCCGAGCAGCTCGACCCAGTGCCCCCCGGGCACCGGCACGGCATCCTGGGTGATCAGTTGCGAGCGCACATAGCCGAACACGAAGGAGCCGGTGGCCAAAGTGACGAATATAGCCGGGACGTCGGCATAGGCGACGAGAAAGCCGTTGAGCAGGCCGATGGCGAGCACGCCCGCCAGCACATAGACGAAGGCGAGCCCGTCCGAGGTGCCGGTGTTGAGCAATTGCAGGTACCAGGCGACCGACATCGCCATGATCGCCACCGCCGACAGGTCGATGCCGCGGCCGATGATGACGACCGCCATGCCGAGCGCCAGAATGCCAAGCACAGAGACCGAGCGAACGATGGCCACCAGATTGTCAGCTGTCAGGAATCCCGGCAGGCCCAGCGCAGCGGCGGCGAACAGCAGGATGGCTATGGCAAAGACGATGCCTTCTTGATTAAGGCGCCTCCAGTTCGGCCAGCCGATCGCATTCATCGCCTATGTCTTTCGCCCCGATGGCAAGGCCGTGTCGGCTCCCATCCCGCCCGAAAGCTAATCGGCTCAACAGTGGCTCGTCAAATGAATCCGCGTTCAAGACCCGCGCCTCTCCGACTATTTTCCAAGTGGACGCATCGATTGCCGAGTCTGGCGCAATAGCCGGAAACTCCTGAGCTTTTGGCAATCCGTTGGCCCCGATCGCCCGGTCGGCGGAAGAGCCCGTTCGACGGCGGCGGAGCCGACGCAATTTAAGTCCGAAAAGTGCGACCGGCGCGACCTCAATTGTTCGTCGAATGGCCAGAAACCTCAGCCCCGGCATTGGCCGGCAGGACCAGGAAGCGCATCGCCGCGGCGAGACCGAGCAGGCCGATCGAAACAAAGGTGATTCTGAAGTCGGCAAGGTCGGGCACGGCTTCGCCCCTGACGATCTGCGACAAATTGAGGATCGCCGCCGCGATCGCCACGCCGAACAGCATCGCTATCTGCTGCAGCATGCTGGAGAGCGTCGCGGCCGAGCTTCGCTGCGGCGCGCCGATATCGGCGAAGGCAAGCGTGTTCAAAGCGGTGAATTGCATCGAGCGCGTGAGACCAGCAACCAGCATCAGCGCGACGGTCAGCGCCAGCGGCGTCTGCGGCGAGATCGCGCCGCAAGCCATGATCGCCAGCGATGCGATCGCTCCGTTCACCACCATCACGGTGCGGAAGCCGAAGCGCCTCAGCGTCGGTGTGGTCACGGTCTTCATGCCGAGATTGCCGAGGAAATAGGCCAGCACCAACAGACCGGCATCGACTGGACGCAGCCCGAAGCCGACCTGGAACAGCAGCGGCAGCAGGAAAGGCGTGGCGTTGATCGCGACACGGAAGACCGTACCGGCGGCAAGCGTCGAGATCGCGAAGGTCAGTATCTTGAAGGCCGAAAGGTCGAGCAGCGGATGCCGGGCCTGCAAGAGGTGGCGAACGGCGAACCCGCCGATCACTATGCCAATGCCGACGGAGCCTATCGTCGGCAGCAAGCCTTCCTCGGGATGCGCCAGGCGTTCAAGCCCGTAAAGCATCACCGCAAGGCCGAGCGAGGTGAAGAAAAAGCCCGGCCAATCGAACGGCTTCGCCTCGGATACGCGATCGCCCGGCACGAACCGGGCGACCAGCGCAAGTCCGGCCAGCCCCAGCGGAGCGTTGATGAAGAAGTTCCAATGCCAGGAGAGATAGGTGGTGATGAAGCCGCCGAGCACCGGACCGACCACCGGCGCGAACAGCGCGGGCCAGGTGATCAGCGCCGTGGCGTTGAGCAACTCCGACTTTTCGGCGTTGCGCAGCACCAGGATACGGCCCACCGGTGTCATCAGCGCGCTGCCAAGGCCCTGCACGATGCGGGCCGCGACGAACTCCGTCAGGCTCCGCGAAAAGCCGCAGGCGATCGAGGCCAGCGTGAACAGCGCGATCGCCACGAGGAAGATGTTGCGCGCGCCGAACCGGTCGGCAAGCCACGCCGACAGCGGCACGAACACCGCCATGGTCAGCATATAGGCAGTGATACCGATGCTCATCGCCACCGCCGGCACGCCGAAGGACTGCCCCATCTGCGGCAGCGAGGTCGAGATAATCGTCGAATCCAGCAGCTGCATGAAGAAGGCGACCGCCACGATCAGCGCGACGCGCCGCGACTGCCTTGCGGAATCCATCGGCCGGGACACGTCTTCGTTGTCGGGGATGCTGGTCATGACGCGCTGGTTGAACAGCATAAGCATGATCCAGTCCAGAGCTTATCCAACAAACTTCCGTGTCGCCGTTTCGCCTGTTATGGATGAGCCCGGGGTGGCCGAGGAAAACGCATGAAGCCCATCTATATCGACTACCTCAATGCTCTCGACATCGAAGCGCTTGCAATGACCGACGCCGAGATCATCGGCGCCGTGGAAGCCGGGCTCGTCGCGCAGGGCAACGGCCGGACTGTGATCGAGCCGCGCGTCCATCTCGAGCCCGACCCGTCCTTCCACGGCCACTTCAACGTGCTGCGCGGCTATGTGGCGCCGCTCGACGCCGCCGGCGTGAAGATCGTCGGCGACTATGTCGACAACTACAAGCACGGCCTGCCGTCGGAATTCGGCATTCTCAACCTTTTCGACCCGCGCACCGGCACGCCGCGCGCCATCCTCGACGCCACCGTCATCACCGACATGCGCACCGGCGCCGTTACCGCCATCGGCGCCAGGCATCTGGCGAAGAAGTCGTCCAAGGTGCTCGGCCATATCGGCGCGCGCGGCACCGCCTATTGGAATGTGCGCCTGCTCGATCATCTCTTCGACTTCGACGAGATCCGTGTCCACTCGCGCCGGCCGGAAAGCCGCGACGCCTTCGCCGCGAAGCTGGCCGCCGACCTCGGCAAGCCGGTCCTGGCCGTGGCTGACTGGAAAAGCTGCGTCGAAGGCGCGGATATCGTGGTCGAGGCCTCGCGGCTGCCGGAGCCGCAGCCGCTGCTCAAGACCGAGTGGATCAAGCGGGGCGCGCTGGTCGTGCCCTACGGCACGATGAGCGCCGTCGAACTGTCGCTCACCGACATCATGCAAAAGATCGTCGTCGACGACTGGGGGCAGTGCAAGGGCGGCAAGTTCGGCTCGCTGCGCGCCCATGTCGAGACGGGACGGCTGAGCGAGGCGACGCTCCACGCCGAACTGGGCCAGATCGCGGCCGGCCTGAAGCCAGGTCGGCAAAGCGATGGCGAGACGATCCTATTCTGGCATCGCGGCCTCTCGCTCTCCGACATTGCGCTCGGCAAGGCCATGCTCGCCAAGGCCGGCGAAAAAGGCATCGGCCAGCGGCTGCGCTTCGCATGAGCCCGCTCGTTCTCACCGGCGCCGGCGTCAGCATCGAGGATGTGGTTGCCGCCGCGCGCAATGCCTGCAAGGTCGAGGTCACGCCTGCCGTCCTCGAAAAGCTCGCCAAGGCACGCCAGGTCCTCGATGCCGCCGCGGCCGGTGGCCAGCAGATCTACGGGTTGAACAGAGGCCTCGGCGCCAACCTCGTCACCGCGGTCGAAGGCGACGCGAGCGCCTTCCAGCGCCAGTTGATCGAAGGCCGCAGCGCCGCCGTCGGCGAGGCCCTGCCCGTGCCGGCGGTGCGGGCGGCGATGTTCGCCCGCCTTGCGATGCTCGCTTCCGGCGGTTCGGGTCTGTCGCCGCGCGTGTTCACGGCGCTGGTCGAGGCGCTCAATGCCGGCGTGCATCCGGTGATGCCATCGCTTGGCTCGATCGGCGCCGGCGACCTCCTGCTGATGACGGCGATCGCCAGGGTGCTGATCGGCGAAGGCGAAGCGGAATACCAGGGCCGCCGCATGCCTGCCGCCAAGGCGCTGATGATGGCCCGGCTTGCGCCCGTCACGTTCTCGCCGAAGGACGGCCTCTCCCTGATCAACGCCTCGGCGGTTTCGGCCGGCACCGGGGCGCTGGCGCTGACCGATGCGCTGTCGGCGCTCGAACAGCAACAGCAGGCCGGCGCGCTGACGATGGAAGGTATTGGCGCCAACCGCACCATCCTCGACCCGCGCCAGCACCAGGCACGCCCTGGCGCCTGCCAGCAGCTTGCGGCGAAGGCGCTGCGCGACCTGCTGGCGCGCGATGAAGCGCCGGCGCCGACCACGATCCAGGATCCGCTGTCGATCCGCTGCATGCCCTCGATCCATGGCGCGCTGATCCAGGCGATCGACCATGCGCGGCTGGCGGTCGAGATCGAGCTCAACGCCGCCGCCGACAATCCGCTGGTGCTTGCCGAGGATGAGCTGGTCATGTCGACCGGCAACTTCCACACCGCGTCGCTGGCGCTCGCCTTCGAGACGCTTGGCCTGGCGATCGCGCAATGCGCGGCGGCGTCAGCCGCGCGCTTCATCCAGCTCACCGGCTCGACCCGCCACGGCCTGCCGAAATACCTCTCGCCGATCGGCGGCGCCTCGGCGGGCTTCGTCCCGCTGCAGAAAACGGTGACGGCTATCCTGGCCGCGATCCGTCACAAGGCCAATCCGGTAATGCTCGATTTCCTGCCGGTGTCCGAAGGCGTCGAGGATCACGCGACGCAGACGCCGCTCGCTGTCGCCAAATGCGCCGAGATGACCGTGCTGTGGCGGCGGTTGATTACCTTCGAGCTGATGGCGGCGGCGCAGGCCGTCGATTTGCGCGAGGGCATAACGCTCGCGCCGGCCACGGGCGCAATCCACGCGGCCGTACGTTCGCATGTGGCCACGCTCAACGAAGACAGGCCGCTCGGCATTGATTCCGAGGCGCTCTATGCCGTCCTCGCCAGCGGAATCTGGCAAGGTTTACCAGCTGCAGGCTGAAGCTCGCGGCGGATCAGGACTTTGCGTCCACCTTCTTCATGAAGAGGGTGAGCTCGTCCGGGTCCATGTGCACGATATGCCTGTCTTCCGGATAGGCGCCGCTGTTGACGTCGGCGACATATTCCGAAAACGCCGCGATACGTTCCGCCTGCAGCCGATCGTATTCGGCGGCGAAGTTGCGGTAGACTTTCGAGTGGCGCGGCATGTGGCCGCGATTGGTGCCGAGAATATCCTCGGCGAACAGATATTGCGCATCGCAGCCCGTACCCGCGCCCATCGACAGCATGATCAGCGAAGTGCGCTCGGAGATCGCTTTCGCCACCTCCACCGGCACCACTTCGATCTCGGCGCCGATGGCGCCGGCGGCCTCCAGCTGCTTGACCGCCTCGAACACCTGCATGGCCGTATCTGCGGTCTTGCCGACCGCCTTGAAGCCGCCAGTCCAGGTGGCGCGCGACGGGATCAGCCCGACATGACCAATGACGGGGATGTCATCGTCGGCCATGCGCTTGATCGTGGCGTAGCCGGCGCTGCAATAGACGGCGTCGGCGCCGGCCTTGTAGAGCCGGAATGACCAGCGCACGAAATCGTCGGTGGTGCCGATCTCGAAAAAATTGTCGCCCGGCATGGTGAAGAGGCTGGGCGCGGCATCGCGATATTGCGGATTGAGCACCAGTTCCGGCGGCACCGAGACGATGTCTACCCCTGCCCGTTCGGCGGCCTCGGCTTCCTCCAGCGTCAGCACGCGTAGCATAGTAAGCTGCCGCTTGCCCTTCATGGCGCGCAGATCGGCAACGGTCGGTCTCTTTCGGCTCATCGGTACATCCTGTTTTTGTCTGACGGCTTTCAGCCGATATCGATCATCACCTTACCGGCCTCGACCTTGACCCGATAGGTCTTGAGGTCGACGCAGACCGGCGCGCCCTTGGCCTGGCCGGTCTTGTAGTTGAAGCGGCCATTGTGCTTGGGGCATTCGATGATGTCGTCCATCACCAGCCCGTCTGCCAGATGGGCCTTTTCATGCGTGCAGAACCCATCGGTCGCGAAGAAATCATTATCCGGCGAGCGGTAGATCGCGAAGGTACGGCCGCCATGGTCGAAGCGGATCACATCCTCCTCGTCCACATCGTCCACCGCGCATGCTTCGACCCACTCCGCCATCGTCCCTCTCCGGCCATCGTCTTTCTCTGGATTGCTGCGCGCCGCCTATTCGGCGGCCGCGGCCGTTATGTCGAGATCATGAAATTCGCCGCGATAGGGCTTGGCCGTCGGCGGCAATTCGCGCTTGAGATAATAGTTCTCGTATTTCAGCTGCCTGAGCAGCACCGGCCAGACCTCGCGATAGGCGTGCCACATCGACGGGTTCGGCACCGGCAGATCGTGCTTGATCAGCTCATGCAGTTTCGGCAGCGCGTGATAGGGCACCATCGGAAACATGTGGTGCTCCACATGGTAGTTCATGTTCCAGTAGATGAACCGGCTGATCGGGTTCATATAGACGGTGCGGGTGTTCAGCCGATGATCGGTGACGTTGTCGGCCAACCCGATGTGCTGCAATAGACCGGTCGTCACCATGTGCCAGGTGCCGTAGAGGCGCGGCAGGCCGATCAGCACCAGCGGTATCCACGACTTAAGCGCGATCGCGGCAGCGATCGTCGCAACATAGACCGCCATATGCCAGCGCGCCGCGGTCACCGCCTTGTGCTGCTCCATCTCCGGGACATAGCTCTTCTCGTCGTCCGACAATGTGCCGAAGGCCTGGCGCACCAGCGTCGGCAGCGAATAGCGGAAATCGAGGATTCCGGTGAAGGCCAAAGCCGCCTTGATGAGATCCGGCGGCCGCATCACCGCGATCTCGGCGTCACGGCCGACGATGATGGTGTCGGTGTGATGGCGCGCATGGCTCCAGCGCCACTGCACCGGATTGCGCATCAGCATGAACGAGGCGATGTGATAGACGACGTCGTTCATCCAGCGCGTGCGGAAGGCAGTGCCGTGGCCGCATTCGTGCCAGCGCGAGTCGCTCGAAGAGCCATAGAGCACGCCATAGACGAACAGGAACGGCACGACCCACCAGGTGGCCCAGAACCAGACGATGCCGGCGGCCGAGCCCAGGATCGCGGCGATCCAGATGATGGTGTCGCGGATCGCCGGCCCGTCGGAGCGCTGCATCAATTCCTTCATGGTCTTGCGCGCCACGTCGGTGTGATACCACTCGGCCGAGGCAAGTCCGGTCTCGATCGCCGTACGTGTGCTTTCGCCGACAAGGCTGTAGTCGCGCTTTTTCGCCATGGTCAAATCGGCCTCCAATCAAATCCGGTCCGCCGGCCGGAGGGCTTGCTATGGATATTTGTCGCGCTCATGTCCTGCCCGCCAGTCTTGGAAACTTGCCGGAGGGCTGAGGATAATCCTGCTCGGGCTGGCGGGCGATGGCAGCGATCCTGCGTTCAGCACCAGCAATCGCCTCCTTGCCGTCGAGGACGCGAAACACCGCGTCATAGGCGCGGGTCTCGTCGTGCTCCAGCCAGATCATCTCGCCACGCTCGCGCGCGGCAAGATTGCCGAGCACATGGTGCGTCGACGGCTCGATGCCAAGCGCATACTGCCCGGCCTGGAAATTCTGCCATTCATAACAGCAAGGCAATTGGTCCTTGCGGGTGACGACCTCGAAGCCGAGGCCGAGGCGGTCGTTGACGACAGCCACCGGCACCTCGCCCGTGGCGTCGGCGCCCAGCTCATGCTGCCAGACCTGCTCGCTGAAGCCGAGCTGTGGCTCAGGCATGGTGCGGTAGCCGACCTCCTGCGCTTCGTAGCGCTCGCCGGCATGCGCGGCCCAGACGACGTCGCGGATCGGCGCCAAATAGCGCGAGCCTTTGTCGAGCAGCGGATGCCCGACATTGACATGGTAGAAATACATATGCGGCGTGCGGTGGAAGCCGTGATTGACGACACGGTCCGAGAGCCGGATCTCGTTGCCGCCGACATCGGCCTCGATGCGGCGGATGAGGTGCAGATCCTCGCCGAACACGCTGGCCTGCTGGACGATGCCTTCCGCCCACAGCACGCAGCGGTCGCCGTCCCAGGCCTCGCCATAGCCGGTGAGCCGCGCCGGAATGGTGCCGACGCGCCCATGCAGCGAATGCGTCACGGTCTTGCGTCCAGGATAGTTGTAGTTTTCGGCCGGCACCTCGTTGCGGCCGAGAATGTGGTCGAGGCCGCAGGTGACCAGCAGGCCGGAGAAGGACCGTCCCCAGGCAAAGCCGTCCTCGCCTTCATAATCGTGCAGGCCTGGGTTGCGAAACCCGCTCGGCGAATGCCAGCCGATCGCTTGGCCCTTGTACTCGCAATCGGCGATGTCGAGCGCGCGGTCGACCAACGCCGTGAAGCGCAGGCCCGAGCCGGTGCGGAACTCGAGCATGCGGATGCCGCGCTCGACGCCGTCGCCAAGCGTCATCAGCCGCACCCCGGCGAATTGCGACAGCATGCCGGAGCGTTCGGCGACCTGCCGGCGCGAAAGCGTTTGTCCGTAGAGCTTCACCATGCCGTCACTGCGCCCTTTTCATCAGGGCCGACAGGTCGGCGCCGGTTATCAGGCTTTCCACCGTCAAAAGATCGGTGTCGGCGACCGTCTGTTCGGCGACGATCTCGCCGCGGCGCATGACGATGATGCGGTCGGCGACCTCGAACACATGGTGGATGTTGTGGGTGATCAAGAGCACCGAATGCCCGGCCTCGCGCATCTCCTTGACGAAGCGCAGCACGCCATGCGTTTCCTCGACGCCGAGATTGTTGGTCGGCTCGTCGAGGATGATCACCTTGGCGGCGAACTGCATGGCGCGCGAGATCGCGATCGACTGCCGCTCGCCGCCGGAAAGCGTCGAGACCAACGCGTCGGCGTCGAGCTTCTTCGAGATGCCGACGCGCTTCAGCAGCGCTGAAGCAGCATTGCGCAGCTTGGCGAGGTCGAGCGGCGCGAAGACGCCCAGCCATTTGAGATTGACCGGCTCGCGGCCGAGGAACAGGTTGCGCGCGATGCTGAGGTCCGGCGCAAGCGATGTGTCCTGGTGGATGGTCTCGATGCCGAGGTCCATCGCCTCGCGCGTCGAGCGGATCGAGACCTTCTCGCCGCGCACATAGATGTCGCCGCGATCGATCGGGAAGACGCCCGAGATCGCCTTGATCAGCGTCGATTTGCCGGCGCCGTTGTCGCCAAGCAGCGCCACCACTTCGCCTTCCTTGAGCGTCAGCGAGGCATTCTTCAGCGCGCGCACGCTGCCGAAGGATTTTTGCAGATTCTGCAGCCGGAGCACTTCCTGCATCATCATCAGCTCCTTGCGGCGTTTTTCTGCAGCAGTGCGTGCAGGATGAGCATGGCGAGGATGATGACGCCGACGAAGATGTTGTAGGCGAGCCCGGGCACGCCGACGAGCACGATGCCGTTGCGGATCGCGCGCAGCATCAGCGCGCCGACGATGGTGCCGAGGATGGTGCCGCGGCCGCCGGTCAGCGCCGTGCCGCCGACCACCACCATGGCGATCACTTCGAGCTCGTAGCCGGTTCCCGCCACCGGCGAGGCCGCCGAAATGCGGAAGGCGCTGATCATGCCGGCGAGCCCGGCAAGCACCGAGGTCAGGACGAACAGCCAGATCTTGACCGCGTCGGCCGGCACGCCGCGCGCCACCGCCGCGTTGCGGTTGGAGCCGATGGCGCTGATCCAGTTGCCGAGCTTGGCGTAGCGCAGGATGTAGACCGCAAGCAGCGACAGGCCGACGAACCACCACAGCGAGGTGTAGAAGCGGAACGAACCGACATTGAAGCTGCCGGCGAGCAGCGTGACGAAAAAACCCGGCTGGTCCCACGACTTCAGCGGAAAGCCCTGCGTGATGTAGAGCGCCGCGCCCCGCACGATCAAAAGCATCGACAGCGTCACCAGGAAGGACGAGATGCCGATCTTGGTGACGATCACGCCGTTGATCGCGCCGATGACGATGCACAGCAAAAGCCCCGCCAGCAGCGCCACGCCGATATCGACGCCGGCGTTCTGCACCAGCAGCATCACCACCACCGGCGCCAGGCCGAACACCGCGCCGACCGACAGGTCGAATTCGCCGGCAGTCAGAAGCAGCGTCATGCCGAGCGCGATGATGCCGAGCTCCGGCAGGAACGCCATCATATTGGAGATGTTGAGCGGCGACAGGAAATTGCTGTCGGCGACGCCGAACACCACGAGAAGCATGATGAGAATGACGAAAGACGAGAATTGCGGCGAGCGCATCAGCCTCGACCTGCTCCTTGCCCCTCGTGCGCCGTCTTCCGCGGTGACTGCCATGACCTGTTGAACCATGCTTGCTGCGTGGCGCCCGCCGCTCACGCGGCGGGCGCCAGTTCCTCACTTCTTGTCGTAGAGCTTCAGGATCGGCTCGACGCTGGAGGCGTCGTAGAGGCCGAAGGTGTGGATGTCGTAGCCGATCGGCTCGCCCGAAGCCGCAAGCCCGAGCAGCGCGACAGGCATGAAGCCTTGCGCCGAGGGATACTGCCAGGCGGCGGCGTTGACGAAGCCGTCCTTCACCGCCTGCGCCGTCTCCTTGGAATTGCCCCAGCCGACCACCGGGATCTTGCCGGCCGGAATGCCGGCGCCGTCGAACACCCGCTTGACGCTGGCCGCCACGGAATCGCCCAGCGCGATGATCGCCGGCGGATTATTGGCGACCATGTAGTCGGTCATCTTGGCGATGATGCCGGCCGGATCGGTGCCGCAGTCGACCACGTCATACCTGATGCCGAGCGGATCGAAGACGCTGGCGATGCCTTCCGTCTCGAGCTGCTGGTAGCTGGCGCCCGGAACCTCGACCGGCAGGAACACCTTGTCGCCCTGCTTCACCATTTTGCGGTCGACGAGATATTTCGCCCAGATGGCGCCGGCTTCCTTGAGGTCGGCGCCGACATAGGCCTGGCGGCCGGTCGCCGGATCGTCCGTGTTGAAGAACACGATCGGTATGCCGGCAGCCTTGGCGGCCTTCACTTCCTCGGTCCACAGTCCGGGCTGCGCTGACGTCGTGGCGATGCCGTCCGGCTTGGCGGCCAGCGCCGAGTTGAAAGCCTCTTTCTGGGCCGCCATGTCGCCGCCGCTGAAGGAGATCTTGCAGGTCACCTTGAGCTGGTCGCAGGCCTTGGTCGCGCCGGCATTCCAGTCGATCCAGAACGCGTCCGACGGGCCGCCATGTGACAAGAGATAGAACGTCTTCTGGCCGTCCTGCGCTTGCGCGGCCGAGCCGAACGCGACGCCGGCAAGCACCGTCGCCGCAGCGACCAGCTTCAATCCAAACTTCAACATCTCGTTTCCTCCTATCTTGCAAATGCAGGCGCCGCTCCGGAATGGGCGGCGCCTGCGATCTCACAGACCGCTGGCGCGCAGCTTCCCGTCGAGGAATTTCTTGGCGCGCGGCACGTCGTCTTCCGACAGATGCTCGATGATCATCGGGATGTTCGGATGCTTTTCGGCGAGCCGCTGAAGATAGAGGTCGTAGTTCAGCGAGCCGAGGCCCGGCGCCGGCAGTTCGATTTCGCCGACACCGCGGAAGGTGTGGCTTTCCATCGCGTCGGCGTCGCCGATATCGGCATGCTTCTCGGACTTGTCGTCGCCCGAGCGCTTCACGTCTTTGGCGTGGGCTATTCTGATCTTGTCGGTCAGCGTGTCGAAGACCTGGTTGAGTATCTGGTCCATCCGGTCGATGTTGTGAGTCTCGAAATAGTTGGTTGGGTCCATCAGCAGGCCAAGGCCGGGATGGTCGACCTGCGCGAACATCTTCACCGTCTCCTCGACCGAGCCGACGACATTGTTGACATAGGTTTCGAGCAGGAACACCGCGCCGTGGTCGTAAGCCGTCTGTGCAAGGTCGGCGATCACCTTGCGGCATTCCTCGAAACCTTCCTCGGTCTTGTTCTTCGGGTGATGCACCCAGTCGGACTCGGTGTTGTAGGTGCCGGTCTCCGAGATCACGTAAGGCGAGCCGAAATGGCGCGCATTGCGGATGATCTCCTTGAGATAGCCGACGCGCTTCTCGCGCTCCGCCTTGTCCGGGTGGATGATGTTGGTATAGCCCGACACGCAGCAGACCGGCAGGTTATGGTCGCGGAAGGTGTCGCGCACCTTCTTCGCCTTGTCCTTGGTGATCTGGCCGGCCGACAGGTCGACATCCTTGAAATGGAGATCGAGCTGCACCGTGTTGAAACCGAGGCCGCGGATCCTTTGCGCCGTCTCTTCGAGGCCGTACGGGAAATAGCCCGTGAAAATGCCTGCCTGCATCATGATCTTGAATTCCTCCCTGTAAGCGATTCAGTTGCCAGTAATTTCAGTTGATTGGATTGTTTCAGTTTGTCGGGATTTCGGAGAGCTTGACCGTGCGGCCCGAGGCCATCGAGCGGTAGCCTGCCTCGACCAGCGCCATGGTCTTGACGTTGTCGGCGACGGAGAGCGCCGGCGGCGTGCCGGTCTTCACCGCGTGCTGCAACTGCTCCATGACGCCGATGAAGGCGTGCGGGAACCACATCGTTTCCCAGCTCGGGCTCATCCATTCGCCGCCGGTCGTCTCGGCCGAAGCGTAGGTCAGCGTCGAGGCGGCACCGGTCGGCCAGCCGATCGTGCCCTTGGCGACGCCCTTCGTGCCGTCGACACGCCAGTTGATATGCTGGTCGTCCTTGTAGCCGTCCTGGCGCGGGCCGGACCACACGTCCTCGAGCGACACGGCAAGCACACCCGACGGGAACCGCAGCGTCGACACGGTGATGCCGTCGGAATGGTCGAATTGAGTACGCGGGTCCTTGCGCGTAAGCGTCGTGATCTCGTCCGGATCGCCGAACAGGAAGCGCAGCACGTCGAGGTGGTGCACGCTCATATTGGCGAGCGTCAGCCGGTCGTAGCCCTGAAGGAAGGTCTGCCAATGCGGGATCGCGTGCATGTCGATCTGCGCGAAGACGATGTCGCCGAGCGCGCCGCTGTCGATGATCTGCTTCAACACGCGCATCGACTGGTCGTAGCGCATGTTCTGGTTGACCGAGAGGATCTTGCCGGCCTTCGCCGCCTCGTCGCGCAGTTTGACGGCTTCCTCGACCGACAGCGCCAGGGGCTTCTGCGCCAGGATCGCCTTGATATGCTTCTGCTTCAGCGCGTGCCGGATCAGCGCCGGCTGCTGGTCAGGCGGAAAGGCCAGGTCGATGATGTCGACGTTGGTATCCTCGATCAGCTTTTCCGGCGTGTCGTGAACGGTCGGAATGTCCCAGCGGGTGGCGACCTTCTCAGCATTCGCCTTGGTGCGCGAGGCGATCGCCACCACCGGAAAGCCGGCTTCCTTGTAAGCCGCCAGATGGCACTCGGCCATGATCATGCCGGCGCCGACGCAGCCGATTTTGTAATCCCTGGTGCGAACCTTGACGTCCGGCTCGAAGCCTTTGCCTGCCATCTCTTCCTCCCGAAATTCTTTCCTCGCGGCCGCCGTCACAGCGCGCCTCCATCCTGGCCGAAATAATGCACGCGACCCGGCTCGCAGGATATCGTCACCATCGCATCCGGCCTGATATCGGGCTGGCCGCGCAGCAGTGCCCTAAGCCGCGCTTGCCCTGCCGCGAGCGTCACCACGGTGTAGCCGCCGAGCGGCTCGACCTCGAACACCCGCGCCGGGCGGCCTTCCACCGTCCCGTTGTCCGTCCAGGGCCGGACCTTGAGGTCTTCCGGCCTGAGTCCGATCTCGATCGCCTCGGTCGGCGCCTTGACACCGGTGATGCGTATTGTCCCTTCAGCAGCCTCGATCCCACCCACGCCGTGCACCGACGGCAGGATGTTCATCATCGGCGAGCCGAGCATGCGCGCCACATAGGCGCTTGCCGGCCGATCGTAGATCTCGGCCGGCGCGCCGATCTGCCGGATCCGGCCATTTTCCAGGATCGCCATGCGGTCGGCGACCGACATCGCCTCCTCCTGGTCGTGCGTGACATAGATCAGCGTCTTGCCGAGCTCGCGCTGGATGCGTTTCAGCTCGACGCGCGTCTCCTCGCGCAGCCGCGCATCGAGCGCCGAGATCGGATCGTCCATCAGATAGGCTGCCGGGTCGCGCACCAGGGCGCGCGCGATCGCCACGCGCTGCCGCTCGCCGCCGGAAAGCTGCGCCGGCGGCTTGTGCAGGATGTGGCCGATGTGCAGCTTGGCGGCGACGTCGGCCAGCCGCTTCTCTATCTCGGCCTCGGCCACCTTCCGCTCGACCAGCGGGAAGCGGACATTGTCGCGCGCGCTCATATGCGGAAACAGCGCCAGGTTCTGGAACACCATGGCGACGTTGCGCTCGGCCGGCGAGACGCTGTTGACCGGCTTGCCGCCGATCAGGATCTCGCCTTGATCCGGCACTTCCAGACCAAGCACCAGTCGCAGGATCGTCGACTTGCCGGACAGCGGCGGCCCGAAGAAGCAGAAGAACTCATTGTCGTTGACGGTGAAGGAAGCATCGTCGACGGCAAGCGTGCTGCCGTAGCGCTTCGTGACATTGCGGAAAACGATATCGGCCATGTCTCAGCCCGCCTTCACTGCGAGGCCGGTGGCGGCGTCGAAGACGCGCACCGACGAGGCCGGCGGCGCGACGACCGCCGTCTGCCCGACCGACAGCCCGACATCGTTCTCGAATACCGCCTTCACCGCACTCTCGCCTTCGCCGAGATGGACGATGGTGCGCGCGCCGATCCGTTCGACGAAGCTTACCGGCATCGACAGCCCGCGCTCGGCAAGCGCCACCTGCTCGGGCCGGAAACCGTAGAGCACGTCGCCGCGCGCCGCTCTCGCAGCTGAAGCCAGTTCATCCGGCAAGGGCGGCGTGACGCCGAGAGGTCCAAGATCGATCACCAGTCCGCGATCGCTTTCCGCCAGCCTGCCCTTCAGCAGGTTCATGCCGGGCGCGCCGATGAAGCGCGCGACGAAGACGTTGGCCGGATTGTTGTAGACCTCGAGCGGCGTGCCGACCTGCTGCAGCACGCCATGATCCATCACCGCGATGCGGTCCGCCATGGTCATGGCTTCGAGCTGGTCGTGCGTGACATAGACCATCGTCTGTTTGAACTGGCGCTGCAGCTGCTTGAGCTCGGTGCGCATCACCGCGCGGAAGGCGGCGTCGACATTGGACAGCGGCTCGTCGAGCAGGAAGATCGCCGGCTCCATGATCGCCGAGCGGCCGATCGCCACGCGCTGCAGGATGTTGACCGACAGCCGGTCCGCCTTGCGGTCGAGCAGCGGTGTCAGCTGCAGCATCTCGGCGATGGCGCCGACGCGGCGATCGATGTCGGCCTTGGCGGCGCCGCGCATCCTCGGTCCGTAGGCGAGGTTCTGCCGAACCGTCATATGGGTGAAGATGGCGTAGTTCTGGAAGACGAAGCCGACGCCGCGCCGCCCCATCGGCACGCCGACCATGTCACGCTCGCCGAACAGGATCTTGCCGCTGGTCGGTTCCTCCATGCCGGCGATCATGTTCATCGTCGTCGACTTGCCGCAGCCGGACGGCCCGAGCAGCGCCATGAACTCGCCGTCGGCGATTTCGAGGTCCATCGTCTTCAGCGCGGTGAAGTCGCCGAATGTCTTGACCAGGTTCTTGAGGTGGATGGCGCTCATGCCGGCACCTCCTGCGCCTTCGCCATGCGCTTCATGGCGTAGACCGCGACGATCGAAAGCACGATCAGGATGGCCAGCGCGATCGCCGCCACATAGCCCCAGATCAGGTCCTGCGTGGTGACCTTATAGATGTAGACCGAGATCGTCTCGGTGGCCACGCCGGGACCGCCGCCGGTCATGATGTAGAGCGTGTCGAATATCTTGAAGTTCTCGATCACCCTTATCGCCAGCGCGATGATGATGATCGTCTTCATCTTCGGCAGCACGATGGTGATGAAGCGCTGCCAGGCATTGGCGCCGAGCAGCGTCGCCGCCTTCATCTGGTCTTCCGGCACGCCGACCAGGCCGGCGAGCAGGATCAGGAACATCAGCGGCGTCCACTGCCAGATGTCGGCGATCATGACCGCGATCAGCGCCAGGTTCGGATCGGAGAGCCAGGCGATCGTCACCGGCGTGCCGACGATCCTCGACAGGATATCGTTCACCGGGCCGCCCGACTGGAACAGCATGAAGAACATATAGCCGGCGACCGCGGGCACGACCATCATCGGCATCAGCAGGATCGAATAGAAGATCCGCTTGCCGGGAAACTCGTCGGCGAACAGCGTCGCCAGAGCCAGGCCCAGCAGGAACTCCGCCGGCACGCAGACCAGCATGACGATCGCCGTGCGCTGCAGCGCGCTCCAAAAGCGGGTGTCGGCCGCGAGATCGGTGTAGTTGGCGAAACTGTTCCACATCTCCCAGGCGTTCCACCAGCCGGCGCCCGAAAGCGGCGACCAGTCGGTGACGCTGATGTAAAGCTGCATCAGCAGCGGAAAGGCCGAGATGAACAGCACCAGGATCTGCGCCGGCAAGGTCAGTCGGAAGCCCAGCCTCGAGCCCTCGTCAGGCGTGGCGGGCTTTGTCCGCGCGCCCATCTCGTCCTCCGAAATCGTCGCCGTCACCGCGCTCATTGCTTGAGCGCTCCGAAGGTCAGCCCGCGCACCAGGTGGCGCTGGATGGCGATGCCCATGATGACCGGCGGCACCGCCGCGATCAGGCCGAGCGCGGCCTTGGCGCCATAGAGCTGTCCGGTCATCGAGGACGACAGCGACGCCATGTAGACGGGGATCGTCACCCATTCGCGCGTGGTGAGCAGCAACGCGATAAGGTAATCCGACCAGTTGAGGATGAACACGAAGAGCGCGGCACTCGCCAGCGGCGCGCGCATCATCGGCAGCGTGATACGGGTGAAGACGCGCAGCCGCGAGCAGCCCTCGACAAGTGCTGCCTCCTCGATCTCGCGCGGCATGTCGTCGAAGAAGGTCTTCATCAGCCAGAAGGCGAAGGGCAGCGTGACGATGCCGTAGATCAGCGCCAGCCCCCACCATGTGTCGTTGAGATTGAGGAATGCCCACATGATCATCACCGGGATCATGACGGCCATCGGCGGAAATAGCCTCAGCTGGATCAGCGCCAGCGGCAGGTTCTGGCCGGAGCCGAAGCGCGACAGGCCGTAGGCCGCGGCAGTGCCCGCCGACATGGCAATCGCGGTCCCGAACACCGCCGAAAGCAGCGACGACAGGATCGGCTTCAGCGCCGTGTGGTCGAGCGCGACGATCAGGTCGTTGGTTGAATGGCCGAACACGAACTGGAAATTGGCAAGCGTCGGCTGCTTCGGCCACCAGGTCAGGTCGGCGCCCGTCGCCGACCATTCGCCGATCGGCTTGAAGGCCATCGACACCATCCACAGGATCGGCACCAGCGTCACCGCCATCGCCGCGAGGATCGCGGCGTAGCGGAATATCTCGAAAGGAACGGAACGCTTCATCTGGCTGCTTTGCTGGTGGCGTTGCTGGCGAAGGGGAGGAGCAGTCGCCCCTCCCCTCCTTTTCTGATCCAGGGAGACGGATCAGCTGATCGGATCGAGAACGGTGGGCCATGCCTCCTTGTTGGTCTTGATGGCTTCGAGAAGCTTGTCCTCGCCGATGCGGCGCGCGATCTTCTTCCACTCGCGCTCGGTATCGGCCATGGCCTGCTCCGGCGTCTTGGCCTTGGTCAGCGACGCCATCAGGTTCTCGTCGAGCGCATTGTGGAAGGCGGTGGCGCCGGGATAGTTGATGGTCGGCACCGTGCGCGCCACCGTCTCGCGAACGACGTCCATGTGGTAGGCGTGATAGGTCTGGCGGACCAGCGGATCGGCGAAATCCGAGAGCCGGAACGGATCGAGATAGCCGCCGGGATTGGCGCTCATCCAGGCATAGATGCGGGCCGAGCCCAGCCACTGCAGCAGAAGGTAAGCAGCCTCCGGATTCTTCGACTGCGACGAGACCATGCCGGTCAGCGAGAACCACAGAACGGAGCGGCTGATCAGCTTGCCGTCGATCTCGCGTCCCGGCGGTAGCATCGAGCCGATCTTGCCGGTGACGGCGGAATCCTTGTTGCCGGCATTGTCGAGGAATTTCGGCAGGTTGGAGAAGGCGCAGGTCATCGCCGCGCCGCCCTTGGCGAAATTGCCATACTGCTCCGGCCAGCCCCACGAGATCGCGTCCGGCGAATGATGCGCCAGCGAATCCACATACTCCTTGGTGGCGGCGATGCCTTGCTCGGAATTGATCAGCGGCTTGCCGTCGTCGCCGAACAGGAACTGGTTGGGCGAGGCCATCGAGACATAGCGCTGGTACCAGTTGGTGTAGCCCCAACCCTGGTTGCGCAGGTCGGTGGAGCCGAACAGGCCCTTGTCCGGCCGCTGGAAGAAGGCCGCGACATCGCTGTGCTGCTTCCAGGTCTTCGGCGGCGCAAGGTCGTAGCCGTACTTGTCCTTGAACGCCTTCTGCTCCGCGGCGTCGCCGAACAGGTCGGCGCGGTAGACCCATGTCTGGAAGTCGCCGTCGAGCGACACGCCGTAGGTCGAGCCGCGATACTGGTTGAGCAGCGACACGCCCTTGGCACCGTTGACGTAACCCTGCTTCGGGTCGTCCCATTCCGGCTTGTGCTTGGCGACGAAGTCGTCGAGCTTGGCGATGCCGCCGGTCTCGGCGAGATCGCCAAGGCGGTTCCATTCGGTCGAATAGATGTCGTAGGCCCCACCCTTGGTGGAGATGTCCTGCATCGTCTTGGTGAATTCCTGGCCGTTCGGCAGGCCGACGATCTCGATCTGGATGCCGGTTTCCTTCTCCCACAGGTCCTTGATCGACGGCGCGCCGGCCGGGAACGGCTTGGTCAGCTGGCCGATCGAGCCGTCGGAGAGGCCAAGCACGATCTTCGCCGGCGCCTTGCCGGCCGCCTTCAGGGCCTTGGCCGCCTCGACCGCACGCCCTTCCGGCGTGTCGGGCCCGTACTGATAGCGTTCGGCGCCGTCGAAGCCGGTCGGCCCGCCGGTCATGCCGGGCGCCAGCGCATCCGCCGCGAAGGCGCGGCCGGGACGAATGAACTGCGGTGCAATACCAGTCGCGGCGACAAACACCGCCGCCTTTCCTCCGGACGCCAGCAGGCGGCGCCGCGACATGCGGATCAAATGAGACATCGAATTCCTCCCTCGGGGCCTGTTCCTCCATGGCCCACGTGAGGGATATTGACGACAGCGCGTGAAGCCTGTCAACATCATAAATACTCAAAACACGTCATAAGATCGCAAATGAGGGAGAAAATGCAGTCCGCCGAACCCATCACATCGCACCCATTGCTTGGATTTGAGGGGCTTTCGCCTCGATCCGACCGCCTTGGCCGGACCTTCGCCGCCTTATGTAGCGCGCCGGCTTGCGCGCAAGCCAAGGGCGGTTACATCATTTCACATCAGAATCACGGTCGCCGCCGAGGCGCTTTCCGGAACTGAGTGGAAGCTGCGTGATTTTGATGCTTGCGATGAGGTGCTCGACGTGCGGTCAACCCTGACAGACATAGCCCGGGAAGCCGGCGTTTCTCCGGCCACGGTCGACCGCGTGCTCAACAACCGGCCAGGCGTGCGCGCCCGCACGCGCGAGATCGTCATCGAGATGGCGCAGCGCCTTGGCTATATCGCCGAGACGCCGAACGGCGTGCCGCAGCGAACCGCGCCGGGACAGACGATCAGGCTCGACTTCGCGCTGCCCGCCGGCACCAACTCCTTCATCAAGCTGCTGCACCGGCACATCGAGGCGCAGGCGCTGACGCGGCCCGATCTCGACGTCCGCGTGACGACCATCGAAGGCTTCAACCCCGACCGGCTCGCCCGCCTGCTGCAGGACCTGCATGGCCAGACGCAAGGCGTCGGCGTGATCGCGCTCGACCATCCGACGGTGCGCGAGGCAATCCGCTCGCTGTCGGCCAGCGACATCAAGGTCGTCACCATCGCCTCCGACATCCTGCATGTGCCGCGGGTCGCCTATATCGGCATCGACAATCGCGCTGCCGGGCGGTTGGCCGGCTATCTTCTCAACCGCTTCATGGGTGCCGGACGTCCGGGCAAGGTGGCGCTGTTCGCAGGCTCGCTCGCCTATCGCGGCCATGAGGAACGCGAGATGGGTTTCCGCCATATCCTCGCCGAAGAGTCCCCCAACCTCGAGATCGTCGAGATGCGTGAAATGCTCGACGACCGCGAAAAGGCCTATTCGGAGGCTTCCGCTTTGCTCGAGCGCCACCCCGACCTCGCCGCGATCTACAATGTCGGCGCCGGCAACACCGGCATCGCCCGCGCGCTGAAGGAACGCGGACGCGCCAAAGAGATCATCTTCCTCGGCCATGAGGTGACGGACGGCACCAAGGAACTCCTGCTCGACGGCACGCTCGACGCGGTGATCGACCAGAACCCGCGCGTCGAGGCCAGGGAGGCGCTCAACATCCTGTCCCACTCGGTCAGGGGGTTGCCCTACGAGCTCCACCAGCCGCGGCTGCAGGTGATCTTCCGCGAGAGCATCCCGGAGATTTGAGCGATCTCAGCCCGGCTGCGAGGATCGGCAGTCTCAGGCCGCGATAAGCACCGTGCTGTCCGGCGACCAGCTAAGAACTACGGGCTGACCTTCGGCAAGCCGCTCGGCGCCCGTGTTCTGGACGATCACTTTCAGCGTCTGGCCGTCGCGGTCGACGAAATAGGTGCTGTTGTTGCCGGCAAAGATGCGTTTCGAGACTTGTCCCTTGAGCGTGTTCGCGTTGCCTTCATCAGCCTTCCCCGCGCCGGTCGAAATCCGGATGCGTTCGGGCCGGACCGCGCAACTCGCCTTGGCCCCGGCCGGCACCGATGCGCCTGTCGATGCCGCGATCGTCGTGCCGTCCGGCAGCTTGATCCCGGAGCCGGTCGCATCGCCGCGAAAAATATTGGCGTCGCCGAGGAAGGTCGCGGCGAACTCGCTTTGCGGCCTGTCGTAGATCTCCTCCGGCGGCCCTTCCTGCACCAGCCTGCCGTCGCGCAGGATGCCGATGCGGTCGCTCATCGTCAGCGCCTCTTCCTGATCGTGCGTGACGAAGATGGTGGTGATGCCGATCTCGCGCTGGATGCGCTTCAGCTCGATCTGCATGTCGACGCGCAGCGCCTTGTCGAGCGCGCCGAGCGGCTCGTCGAGCAGGAGCACGCGCGGCTTGGTGACGATGGCCCGCGCCAGCGCCACGCGCTGGCGCTGGCCTCCGGAGAGCTGGTGCGGCTTGCGCGCGCCGAGCTTGCCGAGTTGCACGAGATCGAGCGCGCGCTGAACCTCCGAAGCGATCGTCGCCTTCGGCTCGCCGCGCACCGAGAGGCCGAAGGCGACATTGTCGGCGACGCTCATATTCGGGAACAACGCATAGTTCTGGAACACCATGCCGATGCGGCGCTTTTCGACCGGCACGCGCTCGACGCTTTCGCCGCCGATGGCGATGCGGCCGGCGTCCGGAAAGTCGAAGCCTGCGATCTGGCGAAGCAGCGTGGTCTTGCCGCTCCCCGATGGCCCGAGCAGCGCGTAGAAGCCGCCATCGGCGAAATCGATCGACACGTCGTCCAGCGCCTTGTGCGCGCCGAAACTGCGGGAGACGTTCGCGACCTGGACGCCAGCCATCATTTTTCTCCGCCGAATTTGAAAAAGCGCGCCGTGAGCAGCATCAGCGCCATCGACACCACGATGATGATCGTCGAGACCGCGTTGATCTCGGGCGTGAAGCCCTTGCGGATCGCGGCGTAGATTTCGACCGGCAGCGTGGTCTGGCCGGGCGTCGACAGGAAATACGAAACGACGAACTGGTCGAACGACACGGCAAAGGCGAACAGCCCGCCGGCGATCACGCCGGGCATGATCCAGGGCAAGGTCACGCGCATGGTCACCTGCCACTGGTTGGCGCCGAGCGAGCGCGCCGCCTCTTCCAGCTCAGGCGCGAAGGTCTGCAGCCGCGCGGAGACGACGACGATCACATAAGGCAGCGCCAGCGCGACATGGCCGAGCAGGATGGCGACAAGCCCACGACCGATGCCGACGCCGAAGAAGAAGATCAGCATCGCCGTGCCAGTGATCAGCCACGGAATGGCGATCGGCGGGAAGAGCAGTGCCTGCAGCACTTTCTTGCCGCGGAACTCGTAGCGATAGAGCGCCAGCGAGGCCATCGAGCCCAGCACGGTCGAGATCAAAGTGGTGATGACGGCGATCTCGATGCTGTTCCAGGTCGCCGCGATCAGCTGGTCGTTCTGCCAGAGCGAGGCGTACCAGTCCGTCGTCCACTCGAACGGCAGCTGGTAGAAGGGCGAGGCGTTGAAGGACATCGCCGCCATGATGACGATCGGCAAATAGAGGAAGCCGAGCAGAAGCACGATGTAGAAGCGCCCGAGCCATTCGAGGATGCGTGTCGTCGCCATCAGCCGGCCCTCCGCAGGACCGGCGCCGCCAGCGCCAGGATGATAAGCACGACCGCGAGCAGGATGAAGGAAAGCGCGGCGCCCAAGGGCCAGTTGAACACGGCGACGAACTGGTCCTCGATGACGGTGCCGTAGAAGGTGCCGGTGCGGCCGCCGAGGATGCGCGGCTCCATGAAGGAGCCGACGACCGGCACGAAGATCAGCGCGGCACCCGCGATCAGGCCCGGCATCGACAGCGGGATGATGATCCGCCACAGCACCTGCCGCCGCGAGGCGCCGAGCGAGCGTCCCGCCTCGATCAGCGAGTCGTCGATCGCTTGCAGCGTGAGGTAGCAGGTCAGCACCATGTAGGGCACATAAGAGTGCACCAGGCCGATGATGACGGCCGGATAGGAATACATGAGATCGATGTTGATCTTGAACGGCAGCACCGCGTTGAGCGCCGTGTCGAGGATGCCGCCTTCGCGCAGCACCATGGCCCAGGAGAATATCCGCACCAGCCCGTTCGACCAGAACGGCAGGATGACGAGCAGAAAGATCGCCTCGCGGCTGCGCCCTTTGAGCACCTTGGCCAGCACATAAGCCGCCGGATAGCCGATGACGACGCACCACAGCGTCACTTCGAGGCCGAGCCGCAGCGATGAAAGCAGCAGCGTCAAATAGAGGCTCTGCGAAAAGAAGGCCGCGTAATTGCCGAGGGTGAAGGCCCATTCCTTGCCTGCCAGCGGCAGGTCGGTCATGAAGGAGAAGAACACCATGGCCGACAGCGGCAGGAAGATCGCCACCGTCAGCCACAGATAGGCGGGAAGGAGAAGCGGCAGGGCCGGCTTCAGTCCGCGGCGCGAACCGATCGCAAGCTGGTCAGCCATTTGCCTCTCCTCCCCGAAAGACGCCGATTACTTCACGTTGACCTTCAGCTCCTGCCACAGCGCCAGGTATTTTTCGCGCTGCTCGTCGGTGATCGGCGCCTGGAACTGGATGCGCTTGGCGACATCCGGGCTGCCCATGACCTTGCGGTTGAAGGCGTCCTCCGGCAGCGCATCGACCGCCTTGGTGTTGGCCGAAACCGGCGCGCCGACCTTGGTGACCCATTCGACATAGAATTTCGGGTCGATCATGTAGTTGATGAAGGCCTCGGCTCCGGCGACGTTCTTGGAGCCGACGGGAATCGAGAACGCATCCAGCCAGGCGACCGAGCCTTCCTGCGGGATGACCAGCGAGACCGGCAGCTTGAAATGCGTCTTGGCGCGATCGGCCGAACCGCTCCAATAGGTGCCGATATCGATCTGGTTGGAAGCGACCATCTGGTTCCAGTCGTTTTCCGAGCTCCAGAAGGTCTTGATCTGCGGCATCAGCGAAGTCAGCTTCGCCTTGACCGCCTCCATATCCTTGATGTCGTTGATGTTCTGCCCCGAAGCGAGCGCGCCGAACTGCACCGCCTCGACGGCGTCGTCGCGGATGATGACGCGGCCCTTATGCGCCGGGTCCCACATCTCGGCGATGCTCGTCGGCGGCTTGTCAAAGGACTTGTCATTGATGGCGAGAGCGGTCAGGCCCCAGACCCACGGCACTCCATAGACCTTGCCGTCATGGTTGAGCATCGGCGAGCCGGCCTTGTCCTTGGCGATGTCGGCATAGTTGGAAAGCTTCGAGACGTCGATCGGCTGGATCAGCTTGCCGGCCATCGCCTGGTCGTTGAAGGCGGCATTGATCATGACGACGTCGTAGAGACCGGGATTGGTGCGGATCTTGGTCAGCATCTCCTGTTCGGAGTTGAAGAAGTCGTTGACCACCTTGAAGCCGGTCGCCTTCTCGAAATTGGCGACCGCCCACGGCTCGTCGGCGCCATAGCCCTTCCAGTTGAGCACATGCACTTCCTCGGCCGCTTGTGCTGCCAAAGGGAATACACAAACCGTGAATGCGGAGACGAAGACGGCGGTGGCCGTCAGAAAAGCGGTCAGTCTGGGCATGCGCATGGTATTTTCCTCTCATTGTTTGCCTGATTGACGGGCTTGTTAAGTCGCTTTCGCTCGGCCAAGCGCGGCCGTCGCTGCGCCGCGCTGGGTCAGGAACTCCTGGATCTCTTCATCGGTCGGCGCCGAAGACCCGCCATGGCGGGTGACGGAAAGGGCCGCAGCGGCGTTGGCGTAACGGGCCGCCTCGCAAGGGCGCATGCCGTGCGACAGGCCACTGACAAAGGCGCCGATATGCGTGTCGCCGGCGCCATTGGTATCGACGGCCTCCACCTCGAAGCCGGGCACCGCGCGGGTACCGCCGTCGGCCATGCGCACCAGGCAGCCATGCGCGCCGGCGCGGATGACGACGCCTTCGGCTCTGGGGCAATGCTCGGCGAGCAACCGGATGGCGACGGTTTGGGCGTCGCCGGCGCCGGCAATCTCTGCGGCCTCGTCGGTGTTGCAGCTCAGCCAGGTCGCGCGCGCCAGCACCCTGTCCTGGATCGGCCGCGGAATATCGGCGATCACCGGCGTCGGATCGAAGACCAAAGGAATGTCGGCCGGCAGCCCCTCGATCCAGTCGGTGAGCGCGTCGCGGCTGCCGGGATAGCTCAGCGTATAGCCGGAGGTGAAAACCCAATCGCCCGGAACGACGTGGACGGGCGCCATCATGTCGAGCGTGAGCCGGCTCTCGGCGCCCGGCCAGGAGACGAAGGTTCGCTCCGCGTCGCTGCTGATCATGGCAACACAATTGCCGCTATCCATGAGGGGCGACGGCGGCGTCAGCGCCTCGATGCCTTCGGCGGCAAAGGCGGCGCGCAGGAAGTCTCCGTCCGGTCCGGTGCCGAGCTGGCCGCCGAACACCACCTTCATGCCGCTGCGGCTTGCCGCGACCATCATGTTGAAGCCGCCGCCGGCGACGCGGGCGTAGCTCGTCGCGGTCTTTTCCGTGCCGGCCGCCGGCAAGGCGTCGATGCGGTAGACATAGTCGACCACCGCGCTGCCGACATGGACGAGCCGCCCACTCACGCCGCGTTCTCCTTGCCTGGACCGGTCTTGGCCGTCCGGACCGCGACCAGATCCCCAGCCAGCGCGCGGACATCCGCGATGTCGATGCCATGCAATTCGGGGATGCGATCCTGCGGCAGTCTCGACAGGCCGGCGCAGGCGCCGGCCATGCCGGCGGCAATCGCCCCGATCGTGTCGGTGTCGCCGCCGAGATTGGCCGCGATCACCGCAGCTCGCCATGCATCGCCTTGCGCGACCTCCAGCACCGCGAATGCCGCCGGCACCGATTCCTGGCTGGCGACGCCCGTGCCGACCAGGTCGACGATCAGCTTGATTGCTTCCTTCTCCGCCTTGCCGCGGACAAGCGACTGCGCCCAGAGAATGCGCGCGGCGATGTCGCCGCCGGTGACCCAATGGCCGAGCGCCGCACCCAGTCTTGCAGCCGCGGCGGCATGGCCGGAAGCGGCTCGCCAGTCGCCACCCGAGACACCGAGACTGACCGCGGCGGCGACCGCCGCGGCCGAGGCAATGGCTATCGAGGTGTTGTGCGTGGCCCGGCAGGTCTCCGCGACTTTAGCGACCAGCGCGTCGAGCGGCTCCGGCGGCATCATGATGCCGACCGGCGCGATGCGCATTGCCGCGCCATTGGTGTCGCCGCTGCGTCCGGC
This sequence comes from Mesorhizobium sp. B3-1-6, assembly GCF_006439555.1. Lineage (NCBI taxonomy): Bacteria > Pseudomonadati > Pseudomonadota > Alphaproteobacteria > Hyphomicrobiales > Phyllobacteriaceae > Mesorhizobium > Mesorhizobium sp. B3-1-6. The sequence continues at coordinate 40,530 of NZ_VFTM01000001.1, forward strand.
CTCTTCGGCCGGCACGCCGCTGTTGATGGCGTCGATGGCGCGCTTGGTCGATGGTCCAAGCAGGTCGTAGCTGCCGCGCGCCTTGACGTCGCGCTCCCAGTCGAGCAGCGCGTTGACCCAGCGCGCATGGTCCAAGCGCTCGCCGGACTCGACCAGGATGCGGCCAAGCAGCAGCGCTTGCTCGGTGTCGTCGGTGATCGCGCCGGCCGGCAGTCCCTTCGACACCGGGTGGTCGGCGGCAGGCGCGACGAAATCCTCGACATGGCCGTAGAGCGCGGCGATGCGGGCCGGCGACAGAAGCTGCGTCGGCATGCCCAGCGCATCGCCAAGCGCCCCGCCGATCAGCGCGCCCATTGCCCGATCAATCGCGTCGGCCGCCATGCTCAGAACTCCAGGTGAAGCGCGAAATGCGCGGGGTTGAGCAGGCTGGTGACGAATTCGATGGCGCGCCCGTCGGCGGCGCGCGTCAGGCGGCGTGTGCGCAGGAACGGCGTGCCGGGCGCGCAGGCGAGGATCGCGGCGTCGGCCGCGCTCAGCATCTCGATATCGACCCACTCCTCGCCGTGATCGGGCACCAGCCCTGCCCCGCGCAGCGTCTGGTGCAGCGAGCCTTCGCGCAGGCCGCGCAGGGGTATATCTTCCAATTCGGGCGATAGCGGCAGGCGGCTGCGCTCGATCGAGATGGCGTGGCCGTCATCGGCATTGGTGCGGGCGCGGTCGACCGCAATGAAGGACGAGCTCTCGACGCCGAGCCTTGCCGCCAGTTCCGTGTCCTCGATGATCTCGAGCCGCAAGGTGCGGGTCTCGGCATTGGCGCCCGCATTGGCAAGCGCGCGCGACCAGCCGATCGCGTCGTCGACCGGCATGCCGTCGAAGGTGACGAAGGAGCCGATGCCGACCTTGGTGGTAATCAGCCCGCGGCTCGACAGTTCCTCCAGTCCCTTGCGGACGGTGTTGCGACTGACGGAGAAGCGTTGGACAAGTTCGCTCTCGCTCTGCAGGCGGTCGCCGAAGCCGAGCAGGCCGGAGCGTATCTCATGTTCCAGAACCGTTGCGATCTGCTCGGGCTTGCCCGTGCCGGGGGTGATCTGCATCGCGCGACGGGCCATATCGATACCTGTTCAATGAACCTGTATAATCCTGTTCATTAGCGTATTTGAAATGAACCGTCAACGGCCTTCGGCCCAACGGTCGGTTGGGCATCAAACGAAGAAGAATTCCTCGACGCGCTGCTTGGCCTTCCGCAGCACCGGCAGGATCTCGCGCTCCATCGCCTCGACCGAGAAACGCGCCGACTGGGTCGAGACATTGATGGCGGCGACTGTGCGGCCGGCGCGATCGACGATCGGCACCGCAATGGAGCGCAGGCCGAGCTCCAGCTCTTCGTCGACGACGGCGAAGCCCTCCGCTCTCGCCTTGTTTATGGCCTTGCCGAGCGCGGCGCGGCCGGTGATCGTCTTCGAAGTCCGCCGCTCGATGGACGCTTCAGCAAGGAAAGTCTTCAAATCATCCGTCGGCAGGCCGGAAAGCAGCACCCGCCCCATCGACGTGCAATAGGCCGGCAGCCGCGTGCCGACGTCGAGCGCCACGCTCAGGATACGCCGTCCAGGGATGCGCGCCACATAGACGACGTCTTCGCCCGACAGCACGGCCGCGTTGCAGGCTTCGTCGAATTTGCCGGCCACCTCGCGCATGACAGGCGCCGCGAAGGTCCAGAGCGAAGCACCGCCGAGCCAGGTCCGCGCGACGGTCAGAAGGCGCGGCGACAGCGAAAACAGCCGGCCGGATTGCGTCGCATAGCCCGTCGCGACCAATGTCAGCAGAAAGCGCCTGGCCCCCGCTCGCGTGAGATCCGCCTCCTCTGCCATCTCGGTCAGCGTCATGCCGGCCGGGTGGCGCGCGAGGATTTCCATCACCGCCAGGCCACGCTCCAGCGAACCGACATGATCGCGTGAAACTGCTTCCTCTTCCACGAGCACCTCCAGGCCGGCGTTGACTCAATGCAAAGGTTGGAGTTAAAAGTATCTCATATGAAACACATGTTCGCAATACGAACTTTTTCGCACCACGGAGCCCGGAGATGGTCAAGTTCCTGCCGCTGAAAGAGGCGGTCGCGGAGAATCTGCATGACGGCGACACCGTCGCTTTCGAGGGCTTCACGCATCTGATCCCGACCGCTGCCGCGCATGAGGCGATCCGCCAGGGCTTTCGCGACCTGACGCTGATCCGTATGACGCCCGACCTGATCTACGACCAGATGATCGGCATGGGCATGGCGAAGAAGGTCGTCTTCTCCTATGTCGGCAATCCGGGCGTCGGCCTGCTCAGGCGCGCCCGCGACGCCATCGAGAACGGCTTTCCCCGCGCCATCGAGGTCGAGGAACACAGCCACGCCGGCATGGCCAATGGCTATGAGGCGGGCGCCGCCGGCCTGCCCTGCGCGGTGTTTCGCGGCTATCGCGGCGCCGGTCTCGCCGCGGTCAATCCGAACATCAAATCCGTGACCTGCCCCTTCACCGGCGAGGTGCTTGCCGCCGTTCCGGCGATCCGGCCCGACGTCACCTTCATCCATGCGCAGAAGGCGGACCGGAAAGGCAACGTGCTGGTCGAGGGCATTATCGGCATCCAGAAGGAGGCCGTTCTTGCCGCAAAGCGCGCCGTGGTGACGGTCGAGGAAGTGGTCGACAATTTCGATGACCTCCACCCCAATCTTACCGTGCTGCCGAACTGGACGATCGCGGCGATCTCGGTCGTGCCGGGCGGCTCGCACCCCTCCTACGCGCATGGCTATTACGAGCGCGACAACGCCGCCTATCTGGAATGGGACGAGATCGCCGCCGACCGCGACCGCTTCCAGGCGTGGATCCAGAAGAACGTCATCGAGAGCAACGCGGACGACTTTGCCGGTCGCGTCGAGCATCTGAGGAAAGCCGCATGAGCGACGCGAAGAATATGGGCTTCACCCCAAACGAGATGATGACGATCGCCGCCAGCCGCGCCCTGAAAAGCGACGATGTCTGCTTCGTCGGCATCGGTGCCCCGTCGGCCGCCTGCAACATCGCGCGGCTGACGCATGCGCCGGATATCACCTTGATCTATGAGAGCGGTACCATCGGCACGGCGCCCGATGTGCTGCCGCTGTCGATCGGCGACGGCGAGTTGTGCGAGACGGCGGTCACCACCGTCGCGGTGCCGGAGATGTTCCGCTACTGGCTGCAGGGCGGCCGCATCTCGATCGGCTTCCTGGGCGCCGCCCAGCTCGACAAATTCGGCAACATCAACACCACCGTCATCGGCGACTATGCGCATCCCAGGACCCGCCTGCCCGGCGGCGGCGGCGCGCCGGAGATCGCCACCTCGTCGAGGCAGGTCTACATCACCATGGCGCAGTCGAAGCGCGGCATGGTCGAGAAGATCGACTTCTTCACCTCCTTCGGCCATGGCGACGGTGGCGATCATCGCGAGCGCCTCGGCATCGACACGGCCGGCCCGACTTTGCTGATCACCGACCTCGCCATCTGGAAGCCGGACCCGGTGACCAAGGAATTCACCGTCGTCTCGCTGCATCCGGGCGTCAGCCGCGAGCAGGTGCAGGAAACCTGTGGCTGGACGGTCAAGTTCGCGCAGGCCCTTGACGAGACGCCGGCGCCGACGGAACTCGAGCTGAAGACATTGCGCGACCTGCAGGCCCGCACCAAGGCGGCGCATCAAGGGGCCGCCAAAGGGAAAGCTACCTAGATGACCGAAGCCTTCATCTGCGATTACATCCGCACGCCCATCGGCCGCTTCGGCGGCGCGCTGTCCTCCGTCCGCGCCGACGATCTCGGCGCGATTCCGTTGAAGGCGCTGGTCGGGCACAATGCCCGCGTCGACTGGGCGGCCGTCGATGACGTCGTCTATGGCTGCGCCAACCAGGCCGGCGAGGACAATCGCAATGTAGCGCGCATGGCGCTGCTGCTTGCCGGCCTCCCGCAGGACATTCCAGGTTCGACCGTCAACCGTTTGTGCGGCTCGGGCATGGATGCCGTCACCATCGCCGCGCGCGCCATCAAATCAGGCGAGGCGGAGCTGATGATTGCCGGCGGCGTCGAATCGATGAGCCGCGCGCCCTTCGTCATGCCGAAGGCCGACACGGCCTTCTCACGCAATGCCGAGATTTACGACACCACCATCGGCTGGCGCTTCGTCAACCCGCTGATGAAGAAGCTGTATGGCGTCGACTCCATGCCGGAGACCGGCGAGAACGTCGCCGAGGATTTTTCCGTCAGCAGAACCGACCAGGATGCCTTCGCGGTACGCAGCCAGGACAAGGCGGTAGCCGCGCAAGCCAATGGCCGGTTGGCGAAGGAGATCGCGCCGGTGACCATCCCGCAGAGGAAAGGCGACGCGATCATCGTCGTGAAGGACGAACACCCCCGCGCTGGCACCACCATCGAGACGCTGGCCAAACTGCCGACGCCGTTCCGCCAGGGCGGCAGCGTCACCGCCGGCAACGCTTCCGGCGTCAATGACGGCGCTGCCGCTCTCATCATCGCGTCCGAGGCAGCCGCGAAGAAGCATGGCCTGACGCCGATCGCCCGCATCCTCGGCGGTGCCGTCGCCGGTGTGGCGCCGCGCATCATGGGCATCGGACCGGCGCCGGCCACGAAGAAGCTTTGCGCCCGCCTCGGCCTGACGCCAGAACAATTCGACGTCATCGAATTGAACGAAGCCTTCGCCTCCCAAGGCATTGCCGTGCTCCGCCAACTCGGAATTTCCGAGAAGGCGGAGCATGTGAACCCCAATGGCGGCGCGATCGCGCTCGGTCATCCGCTCGGCATGTCCGGCGCCCGCATCACGGGTACTGCGGCGCTCGAGCTGCGCGAGCGCGGCGGCAAGCTGGCTTTGGCCACCATGTGCATCGGTGTCGGCCAGGGCATCGCCATCGCGCTGGAGCGGGTCTGACCGCCCAGGCAGATCAATAGGGCAAGCCGACGTAGTTTTCGGCCAACGCCGTGGATGCAGCCTTGGAATGCACGAGATAGTCGAGCTCGGCTTCCTGGATGCGTTGGCCGAACTCGCCTGTCTCGGGAAAACGGTGCAGGATCGTCGTCATCCACCAGGAGAAGCGCACCGCTTTCCACACACGCGCCAGCGCCTTTGACGAATAGGCGTCTAGCCCGGCCTCTGACTTCCCGTTGTAGAATTCGCGAAGTCCGGCAAACAGATAGCGCACGTCGCTGGCAGCGAGGTTGAGGCCCTTGGCGCCGGTCGGCGGCACGATATGGGCAGCGTCTCCGACCAGGAACAGCCTGCCGAAGCGCATCGGCTCGGCGACGAAGGAGCGCAGCGGCGCGATCGACTTCTCGAAGGACGGCCCAGTGGTGACGGCGGCCGCTATCCGCGGCGGCAGGCGCGCGCGCAACTCGTCCCAGAAGCGGTCGTCGGACCAGACCTCGACGCGCTCATCGGCGGGAACCTGCACATAGTAGCGGCTGCGCTGCGGCGACCGCATCGAGCAGAGCGCAAAACCGCGCTCGTGATTGGCATAGACCAGTTCGTGGTCGGCCGGAGGCACCTCCGCCAGCACGCCCAGCCAGCCGAATGGGTATTGCCGCTCGAACGTCTTCAGCGCGCCTTTCGGCACCGATTTGCGGCTGACGCCGTGGTAGCCGTCGCAGCCGGCGATGAAGTCGCAGTCGATGCGATGCGTGAGGCCGTCCTTGTCGTAGGTGACGAAGGGCGACGCGCCGCCGAAATCGTGCAGCGCGACATTCGATGTTTCGAAGACGGTCGGGAGTCCCACCGCCTCGCGCTTCTGCATCAGATCGAGCGTCACCTCGGTCTGGCCATAGACGGTGACATGCTTGCCGCCGGTAAGCGTTGTCATGTCGATGCGATGCGCGCGGCCATCGAAGGCGAGCGAGATGCCGGCATGCGGCAGGCCCTGGGCGTGCAGCCTGTCCGCCGCGCCCGCTTGGCCGAGCAGGTCGACCGTGCCTTGTTCGAGCACACCCGCGCGCACACGTCCAAGCACATGCTCGCGGCTCGACCGTTCAAGCATGATCGTCTCGACGCCAATGGTGGCGAGCAACTGACCGAGCAGCAGGCCGGACGGTCCGGACCCTATGATGGCGACCCGTGTGCGCATCAATGACCGAGGCTCCCGATCTGTCCGGCCAACTCGGCCGCAAGCCTGAGCGCGGCCGCGGTCGCCACGACCATCTGCGGCAGGATGAGCCATTCCAGCGTCCAGGCCGCGCCCGAGCGCTCCTGCTCATGCACCAGTGCCTGATGCATCCCGGAGAGCTGCGTGGCGTTGAAGCGCGCCAGCGCCACCAATGTTTCCGCCTTCACCGGATTCTGCTTGTGCGGCATGGCCGAGGAACCGCCGCCGCCGGACAGCTTGATCTCGGAGCCCGTCTGCGCCATCAGCGCGACGTCCTGTCCGAACTTGCCGAGGCCGCCGGTCGCCAGCGACAGCCAGCCGGCGAATTCGGCAAGCGTATCGCGCTGGCTATGCCATTGCGGCGCATCGGCAAGACCGAGCTTGGCGGCAAGCGCGGCGCGCACCGCGCCGGCCTTGCCGCCGAGCTTTTCCAGCGTGCCTGCGGCGCCGCCGAACTGAACCACTAGCAACCGACCCGAGAGCTCTTTCAGGCGTTCCTGGTGACGCTCAAGCGGCACCCGCCACGAAACGACCCGATCGCGCGCAGTTATTTGTATTGCCGGCTGCATGCGCGTCGTCGCCATGAGCTCGCGGCTCCCGAACTCCAGTTCCAGCCCAGTGAGGCGCACGATATTCTCGCCGAGCAGCAGGCCGATATGGTCGACCGCGCCGCGCAGCCTGAGCACCAGCGAGCTATCGATGACATCCTGGCTGGTCGCGCCGAAATGAACGTGCGTATCGTGCGGCGCTCCGACAGCAGCCTTTATCTGGCGCACCAGTTCCGGCACCACCACACCGTCCTTGGCGACGCCCGCCTTCAGCTTCGACGTATCCGGCCGGAACGATCCCAGTGCTTTCACGATCGCTGCCGCGGCATCAAGTGGAATGACGCCGCGTTCGGCTTCCGCCTCGGCCAGTGCTCGCTCGAAAGCGAGCATCGCAGCGATGTCGGCTTCGACGGAAAAATACCTGGCCGCCTCTTCGTCGCCGAGCAGGCCGGAAAGCAGCGGGTGATCGAAGGGCGAAACGGTCATGGCGGCCACGGTCAGCTGTCGAAGAAGACCGTCTCCTTTTCACCCTGCAAATGGATATCGAAGACGTAGGTATTGCCCTGACGCTCGGCGATCAGCGTCGGCACGCGCAGGCGATGCTCGATGCGCGCAAGGATAGGGTCCTCGGCATTGGCCTTCTCCTCGTCGGAGAAGTAGAGCCTGGTGTGCAGGCCGATATTGATGCCACGCGCCACGATCCACAGCGTGATATGAGGCGCCATCAGTCGCCCGTCGCGGAACGGTACCCGGCCCGGCTTGATCGTCCGGAACAGGCAGACGCCCGTTTCCATGTCGGTCGGCTGCCGGCCCCAGCCCTGGAAGTTTGGATCGGCGGCGCCGCGCATCTCGGCCGGTGAACTGTAGATCCCCTCGGCATCCGCTTGCCAGATCTCGACCAGCGCGTCCTTGAGCGGCGTGCCGGTGCCGTCGAGCACGCGGATGCGCAACTCGATGCGCTCGCCCTTGGTCTCACCGTTGACCATCGCCGAACCGAGGTCGCTCGCATAGACGCCGCCTATACCGCAGAAATTGGGCGTCAGCCCGATATGCACATAAGGGCCGGCGGTCTGCGAAGGGCTCTCCTTCAGCCGGTCGAGCGACTGCGTCATCAATTGCCCTCCGGCCTGTTCTCGAACAGCGTCGAGCGCCGCCCGCGCAGCACGATGTCGAACTTGTAGGCAAGCGCGTCCATCGGGATGGTCGACTGCATATCGAGCGCCGCGATCAGCGCCTCGACCGCGACTTTGTTGGAAATGCCGCCGACGATCGGACAGCGCCAGATCAGCGGATCGCCCTCGAAATACATCTGCGTGATCAGCCGCTGCGCGAAGCCGTGGCCGAACACGGAAAAATGGATGTGCGCCGGCCGCCAGTCGTTCGGTCCGTTCGGCCAGGGATACGGTCCGGGCCTGACGGTGCGAAACGCGTAGCCGCCGTCCTCGCCGGTGATGGTGCGGCCGCAGCCGCCAAAATTCGGATCGAGCGGCGCTAGATAGCCGTCCTTCTTGTGACGGTAGCGGCCGCCTGCATTTGCCTGCCAGAATTCGAGCAGCACGCCCGGTACGCCCTTGCCGCGCTCGTCCAGCACGCGTCCATGAACGATGATGCGCTCGCCGATGGCGCTCTCGCCGGGTCTGGCGAAATTGTGGATCAGGTCGTTGTCGAGCTCGCCGAGCATCGCGTGCCCGAACACCGGGCCGGTCAATTCCGACAGCGTGTTGTCGAACGACAGCAGCGCTTTCTGCGGCGAACGCAGCACCGAGCTTTTGTAGTTCGGCGTCAACGCCGGCGGATGCCATTGGCGGTCGCGCTGGAAGAAGGCGCCGGTTTCCGGCGCCTGGTTGGAGCCGGCCTCAGCCATGATCGGCTCCGTCCATCTGCGCGAACACCTGCTTGGCGATCTTGAAGGCGCGGTTGGCGGCCGGCACGCCGGCATAGATCGCGACATGCAGGAAGGCCTCGCAGATGTCGTCGCGCGAGGCGCCCGTATTGGCGGTGGCGCGCACATGCATGGCCACTTCCTCGTCATGGCCGAGCGCTGCAAGCAGCGCCAGCGTCACGATCGAGCGCTCGCGCTTCGACCAGCCGGGTCGCGCCCATACCGTTCCCCAGGCGGCTTCGGTGATCAACTGCTGGAACGGCCGATCGAAATCGGTCGCTGCATCCTCGGCGCGGTCGACATGCGGACTGCCGAGCACGGAGCGGCGGACCTCGAGCCCGGTCCGGTAGCGGTTCTTCGTGACATCATCCATGAGCAGACTTTCCCTCAGGCAATGAGGCGACGAAATCGCGGATCAGAGTGACGAGCGCTTTGGGCTGCTCGATGCACGGTATATGCGCGGCATCGCGGATCACTTCGAAGCGTGCGCCGGGGATCATTCCGGCCAGCGAGCGGACAAGATCCGGCGGCGTCGAACCGTCCTGGTCGCCAACGATGCAAAGCGTCGGCACCGCGATGCGTCGCGCGCTGTCGGTGAAATCGGCATCGCGCACCGCCATGCATGTGCCGATGTAACCAGGCAGTGCCTGCCTGGTCAGCATGTTGCAGCAGCCGGCCAGGTCCGCCGCACGCTTGGCATGGAATTGCGGCGTGAACCACACTTTCATGATGCCTTCGGCGATCGCCTCGATGCCGTCGCGCTCGACAGTCGCGATGCGCGTGTTCCAGCTTTCGGCGGTGCCGATCTTGTGCGCCGTGTCGCTGAGGATCAGAGCCTCTACACATTCGGGATGGCGGGCATAGAGCCGCTGCGCAATCATGCCGCCGACGGACAGGCCGAAGAGCACGACCTTGTCGAAACCGAAATGGTCGATGAGGGCGTCCAGATCATCAACATGGTCGTCGATGGAACGTACGCCGCCGCCGAAGTCCGACAATCCGTGGCCGCGCTTGTCGTAGACCAGCATCGGCATTTCACCAGCAAGCCGCGCGACGACGTCGTCCCAGATGCGGAAATCGGTGCCCAGCGAATTGATGAAGACGATCGGACGCGACGTGCCGGGCGCCTCGACATGGCGGTGATGCAGCGTGACGCCGCCTATGCTGACGAATGGCACGATTTCGATCCTCCGAAGCCACATTGCACGAGCGGTTTGGTTCGGTAAAATGATATTTTGCGGCGTTTCATTAACTCTGAGGTTATCGAACCATGGCCGAAAGCCGGATCCGCTTCCGCCATCTTCAGGCGTTTCTCGAAGTCGCGCGGCAAGGCAGCGTCGCGCGCGCGGCCGACTTCCTGCATGTCAGCGCGCCGGCCGTGACCAAGACCTTGCGTGAGCTCGAAGAAGCGCTCGGCATAGCCGTGGTCGAACGCGACGGGCGCGGTATTCGCGTCACGCGTCTCGGCGAAATCTTCCTTGGACATGCCGGCTCGGCGATTTCGGCGCTGAAACGCGGCGTCGATTCCGTGCGCCAGGACGGCGCCCTCAATCGCGACCCGATCCGCATCGGCGCGCTGCCGACCGTATCGGCGCGGGTGATGCCGCTCGCCATGAACCTGTTCCTCGAGGAAAACACCGGCGCCGCGCTCAAGATCGTCACCGGAGAGAATGCGGTGCTGCTCGAACAGCTGCGCGTCGGCGCGCTCGATCTCGTCGTCGGCCGCCTCGCGGCGCCGGAGCACATGACCGGCTTCTTCTTCGAGCACCTTTATTCCGAGCAGGTGCTGTTCGTGGTGCGGGCCGGACATCCCCTGGCCGAGCCGGACGCCGACATCTTCGCGCGGCTTGACGAGTTTCCCGTCCTGATGCCGACGCGGGAATCCGTCATCCGGCCTTTCGTCGACCGGCTTTTCATAACCAACGGCATGACCGCGCCGGCCACGGAAATCGAAACCGTTTCCGATTCCTTCGGCCGCTCCTTCATGCGCCAGAGCAACGCGGTATGGATCATCTCGGCGGGCGTGGTCGCCAATGAGATCGCCAGCGGCGCCTTCGTCGCCTTGCCGGTGGATACGGCGGAGACCAAGGGGCCGGTGGGCCTGACCATGCGCACCGACACCGCGCCCTCACCCGCCTTCACCATCCTGTTGCAGACGATCCGCGAGGCAGCACGGCACCACGCCTGACGATCAGCTTATTGGTTCGAATTCCACTAACCCAGGGGTTAATGAAACACCGTAAAATATCATTTTACCGAACCAAACCGCTAGTGCAATGTGGCCTTCGGAGGATCGAAAGCCGTGCCGTCCGGCCGCAAACGGAAGACCCGTTTGCCGCTGCGTCGAACGGCGACTGAGGGAGGAGCAGATGTCTTATATTATCGGCAGCAAACCCGCTCTGTCGGGTATTTCACGGCGCCAGTTCATCGCCACTTCGGTGGCCGGCGGCGCGGCGCTGGCATTCGGCCGCGGCAGGGCCTTCGCGCAAGCCGCCGACACGCTCAAGGTCGGCTTCGTCAGCCCGCGCACCGGCCCGCTCGCCGGCTTCGGCGAGACCGACGGCTACGTGCTGGATCTTGCCCGCAAGGCCCTGGCCAACGGCATCGAGCTTGGCGGCAAGAAATACAGCGTCGAGATTGTCGACCAGGACACCCAGTCGGATCCGTCCCGCGCCGGCCAGCTCGCCAAGGACCTGATCAACAACCAGGCGATCGACCTGATGCTCGCCGTCTCGACGCCGGAGGTCATCAATCCGGTGGCGGACGCCTGCGAGGCTGCCGGCGTGCCTTGCCTGTCGACGGTCATGCCCTGGGAGGCCTGGTATTTCGGCCGAGGCGCCAAACCGGGCCAGCCCTCGCCGTTCAAATGGACCTATCATTTTGGCTTCGGCGTCGAGGAATTCTTCAAGGCCTATATCTCGCAGTGGAACCTGATCGAGACCAACAAGAAGGTCGGCGTCATGTACCCCAACGACGCCGACGGCAATGCCATCCGCGCCCATCTGGCGCCGTTGCTCGCCAAGCAGGGTTTCACCATCGTCGATCCCGGCGCTTACGAAACCGGCACCACCGACTATTCCTCGCAGATCGCGCTGTTCAAGCAGGAAGGCGTCGAGATCTTCAACTCCTTCCCGATCCCGCCCGACTTCGCCGCCTTCTGGCGCCAGGCCGCGCAGCAGGGCCTGACCCGGCAGATCAAGATCGCCCAGGTCGCCAAGACTGGCCTGTTCCCGTCCGACATCGAGGCGCTCGGCGACCTCGGCATGAAGATTTCGAGCGCCGCCTATTGGCACAAGGCTTTCCCCTACAAGTCGTCGCTGACCGGCGTTTCGGGCACCGAGCTTGCCGATGGCTATGAGGCAGCGAGCGGCAAGCAATGGACGCAGCAGCTCGGCGCCTCGATGTCGTTGCTCGATGCCGGTTTCGCAGCTCTTAAGGCAAGCGCCAACGCCAAGGACAAGGCGGCTGTCGCCAAGGCGCTGAGCACGCTCAAGACCGAGACCATGGGCGGCAAGGTCGACTTCACAAGCGGCCCGGTCCCCAATGTCTCGCCCGGCCCGATCATCGGCACGCAATGGGTCGCCGCCAAGGAAGGCTCGAAATTCCCGCTCGACTATGTCGTGACCGAGAATGCCACCGACCCGAACGTGCCGGTCGAGGCCAAGCTCCAGCCTTACAACGGCTGATCTGTCGAGGTACTGCATCGTGAACGCCATGCCCAACGGTGCGATCCTCAGCGCCGCCGGCATCCACAAGCGCTTCGGCGCGCTTGTGGTGCTCGACGACATCGACTTCGCCATGGGCGCCGACGAGGCGGTCGGCATCGTCGGCCCCAACGGCGCCGGCAAGACCACGCTGCTCAGCGTACTCTCGGGCGCTTATCCGCCGGGCGCCGGAACGATTGCCTTCAAGGGCGGTGACGTGACCGCGCTGCCGGCAACGCAGCGCTGCCGGCTGGGTCTGGTGCGCACCCATCAGGTGCCGAAACCCTTCGGCGGCATGACCGCCTTCGAGAATGTCTTCGTCGCCGCCTCGCATGGCGCCGGGCTCGGCCGCGACGAGGCCTATGAGGAAGCGCTCGGCTCGCTGAGACTGTGCGGCATGCTTGGCGTCGCCAACCGGCGCGCCGAGACGCTCGGCCTGCTCGACCGCAAGCGGCTGGAACTGGCGCGCGCGCTCGCCGCAAAACCAACGCTGCTTCTGCTAGACGAGATCGGCGGCGGCCTGACCGACGGCGAGGCCAGCGAACTCGTCGAGACCATCCGCGAATTGCGCCGCCGCAAGATCGGCATCGTCTGGATCGAGCACATCGTCCACATCCTGTTGCAGGTGGCCGAGCGGCTGATCTGCATGGATGCCGGAAAGGTCATCGCCGACGGCGAGCCGCACGCGGTGATGGCCGACCCGCAGGTGATCAGCGCCTATCTCGGCGGAGGCCCGAAATGAGCCTGCTGTCGGTCGAGGATCTCGTTGTCCGGCATGGCCTGCTTCAAGCAGTGCGCGGCGCCAGCTTCGGCGTCGAACGCGGCGAGACGCTGGCGCTGGTCGGCGCCAACGGCGCTGGCAAGACGACATTGCTCAGGGCAATCGCCGGCGCTCATCAGGCAGCCTCCGGCCGCGTGGTCTTCGACGGCGCCGACCTTTCCGGCGTGCCTTCGCATGAACGTGTCCGCAAGGGCATCGCCCTGGTGCCCGAGGGCCGGCGGCTCTTCGTGCAGATGACGGTCGAGGAAAACCTCCTGCTTGGCCGCAGCGCCGGTCGTCCCGGCGAGTGGAGCGTCGAGCGCGTGCTCGAAACCTTCCCCAACCTCAAACCGCGCCGCCACGCCAAGGCCGGGCATCTCTCGGGCGGCGAGCAGCAGGCGACGGCGATCGGCCGCGCGCTGATGAGCAATCCCGACCTCCTCCTGCTCGACGAAGTCTCGCTCGGCCTGTCGCCGCTGGTCGTCGACCGCGTCTACGCCTCGCTGCAGGGGCTGATCAGTTCCGGCACGACGATCATCCTCGTCGAACAGGATCTCAACCGCGCACTCTCCGTCTCCAGCAAGGTCATCTGCATGCTGGAGGGCCGGATCGCGCTCGCCGGCGACAGCAAGACCGTTTCGCGCGACGAGGTGACCAAAGCCTATTTCGGCCTGCACCGGAAAGGCGCCACAGGCGTGCCGGCATGATGAACCAGATCGTCCAGGGCATCCTGCTTGGCGGCTACTACGCGCTGATCGCCTGCGGCCTCTCCTTCATGTTCTCGGTGATGCGCATCATCAACCTTGCGCATGGCAGCCTCGCCGTGCTGTCGGCCTTCGCGCTGTGGCTGCTCGCCTCGCGCTTCCACATCCCGCCCTACCTCGGCTTGCTCATCGTGCTGCCGTTGATGGCGGCGATCGGCTGGGCCTTGCAGCGCTTCCTGCTCGAGCACAGCGCGCGCGGTGGCGCGCTGCTGCCGATCCTCACCACCTTCGGTCTCGCCATCGTCATCGACAATGTGCTGTTCGAACAATTCGGCGCCGACACGCGCTCGCTGGCGCCTTTCATCGGCAGCCTGTCCTACGATTCCTGGGAATGGCCGGGCAGCATCTATGTCGGCAAGCTCGCGGTGATCATCTTCGTCGCCGCCGTCGTCATGCTCGGCGGACTGCAGTTGTTTCTGACCCGCACCGGGCTCGGCCGCTCGATCCGTGCGACTTCGGAAGACCCTGATACGGCGGGGCTGGTCGGCGTCGATGCGCGCCGCGCCAACGCCATCGCCGCGGCGATCGCCATGGTCACCGTCGGTCTCGCCGGCGCCTTCCTCGGGATGCGCGCCACCTTCGATCCCTATGCCGGCGCCACGCAACTTCTGTTCGCCTTCGAGGCGGCCGTGATCGGCGGCGCCGGTTCGCTCTGGGGAACGCTGATCGGCGGCATCGTCTTGGCGCTCGCCCAGACGCTCGGCGCCAAGATACATCCGCAAGGTTTTCTCATCGGCGGCCATGTCGCTTTCCTGATCGTTCTGTTCATCCGCCTCTACACCTCCGGCCTCGGCCTGCGCGGCTTGCTGCGCATCTCCACGGGGAAGGCATCATGAGCGCCGCCTCCCCTGTCATCGAGCGCGGCACCGCCGCCTCGCGCTTTGCCGGCATCGGCGTGGCGGCCGTCATCCTGCTGCTCGCCATCGCGCCGCAGTTCCTGTCCGCCGGCGCCGTCGACCGCATGACCGCTTTGTTCATCTATGTGATCCTCGCCGCCATGTGGAACGCGCTCGCCGGCTTCGGCGGACTGGTGTCGGTCGGCCAGCAGGTGTTCTTCGGGCTCGGCGCCTATTTCGCCATCCGGCTCGCCAATGCCGGGCTCAATCCATTCGTCTCGCTCTTTGTCTCAGCGGTCATTGTCGGCGCGGTGTCGTGGCCGATCTCGCTGTTCATGCTGCGCTTGAAGAATGGCGAGTTCGCCATCGGCATGTGGGTGATCGCCGCCCTTACTCACCTGCTCGTCAATCTCGATCGGCTGATCCAGGGCGAGACCGGCACGTCGCTGATCTCGCTCAACGTCTACGATGCATCGACACGCAGGCTGACCATCTACTGGCTGGCGCTGGCATCGATGACGGCGCTGCTCGCGATCCTCTTCGGCCTGCTGCGCGGCAGCACCGGTGCGGCCATCCGCGCCATCCGCGACAATGAGGATGCGGCAGCCTCCGTCGGCGTGCGCGTCACCGGCACCAAGCGGCTGCTCTTCGTGCTCGCCGCCTTCGGCATCGGCGTCGCCGGCGCGCTGTGGCTGGCGACTGCCATCACCTTCCAGCCAAAGACCTATTTCAGCGTGCAGTGGACGGCCTACATGATCTTCATGGTGCTGGTCGGCGGCATCGGCACCTTCGAGGGAGCCATCCTCGGCGCGCTGCTCTTCTTCCTCATCGAAACCTGGTTCGGCGGCACCGGCGTCTGGTACCTGATCGGGCTCGGCGCTACGGCGCTCGTCTTCTCGCTGCTCTTGCCGCGAGGCCTCTGGGGCACGCTCGAGGAGCGGTTTGGCTGGCGCCTGCTGTCGGTCGGCTACCGCGTCAGGCTTCCCGCGGGGGCATCAAATCCGACCGGCGAGATTGCTTCGCCGCTGCAGACCACCGATTCTCGGGAGAAGGCATGAGCATCCTGTTAGGTAAGACGATCCTCATCACTGGCGTCGCCTCGGGCATCGGTGCGCGCACCGCGGAACTCGCCGGCCAACTCGGCGCCGACGTGATCGGCGTCGACATGCGCGAGCCGGCCGGCCACCAGGGCGTCTTCGTCCAGGCCGACCTCTCGTCCAAGGCCGGCGTCGACGATCTCGTCGCGCGGCTGCCGCAGCGCCTCGACGCGCTCTGCAACATCGCCGGCCTCTCCGGCAACACCGGCGCCGCGCCGACGCTTGCCGTCAATTTCTACGGCCTGCGCGCGCTTTCCGAGGCGCTGGCGCCAAGGCTTCGCGAAGGCGGCGCCATCGTCAACGTCGCCTCCATCGCCGGTTATGGCTGGCGCGCCAATCTGAACCGCGCCGCCTCGATGGTCAGCATCGAAGGCTTTCCCGATGTCGCCAAGGCGATCGCCGACCATGCGGTGAAGAACGAGGAAGGCTATCCTGTCTCGAAGGAGCTTTTGCTCCTGTGGACCTTCCGCGCCGCGCATCAGGAACTGTTCAAGAGCCGTGGCATCCGCGTCAACGCGGTCAGTCCCGGCCCAGTGGAGACGCCGATCCTCAAGCAATTCCGCAGCGTGCTTGGCGATGCCCGCGTCGACAGCGATATCGCGCGGGTCGGCCGCGCCGGCACATCGGGCGACATCGCGCCTGTGGTGCTGTTCCTGTGCTCGGATGGAGCACGCTGGATCAACGGCGCCAATGTGCCGGTCGACGGCGGCCTCGAAGCATCAATAAACGCCGAGGTGCTCGGCTTCTGAGACAATCTGCAACGCCCGATCGCGAGCGAGGAGAGACCCATGGACATCGGACTTCTGATTGACGGCGACGAGCGGGCGGCAACCGGCAAAGCCTCCTATGAGCGCCTGGACCCGTTCACCGGCAAGCTCGCGACCCGCGCCGCTGCCGCAAGCGTCGCCGACGCCAACGCGGCCGCCGATGCCGCGGCCGCTGCCTTCGATGCCTGGTCGAAGACCGGGCCTGGCGAACGCCGTGCCCTGCTTTCCAAGGCAGCCGACGTCATGGCCTCCAAGATTGGCGAGTTCACCAAGCTGATGATGGAAGAGACCGGCGCCACTGGCCCCTGGGCCGGCTTCAACGTCATGCTGGCATCGAACATGCTGCGCGAAGCGGCGGCGATGACCACGCAGATCTCCGGCGAGGTTATTCCGTCCGACAAGCCCGGCACGCTTGCCATGGCGATCCGCCAGCCGGCGGGCGTGTGCCTCGGCATCGCGCCGTGGAACGCGCCGGTCATTCTCGGCACGCGCGCGCTCGCCATGCCGCTCGCCTGCGGCAACACGGTCGTGCTGAAGGCCTCCGAAATGTGCCCCGGCACGCACCGCCTGATCGGCCAGGTGCTGGTCGAGGCTGGCCTGCCCAAGGGCGTGGTCAATGTCCTCACCAACGACCCGAAGGACGCGGCGGCAATCGTCGAGGCGCTGATCGCACACCCGGCGGTGAAGCGCGTCAACTTCACCGGCTCGACCAAGGTCGGCCGCATCATCGCCGAGCTCTCCGGGCGGCATCTTAAGCCGGCCCTGCTCGAGCTCGGCGGCAAGGCGCCGCTGGTCGTGCTGGACGACGCCGACATCGACGCCGCGGTCAATGCCGCAACCTTCGGCGCCTTCATGCATCAGGGCCAGATCTGCATGTCGACCGAACGGCTGATCGTCGATGAGAAGATCGCAGACGAATTCGTCTCCAAGCTAGCCGCCCGCGCTTCGCAATTGCCGGCCGGCGACCCGCGCGGCCATGTCGTGCTCGGCTCGCTGATCAGCAGCCAGGCCGCTGACAAGATGGAAGAACTGATCGCCGATGCGACCGCGAAGGGCGCGAAATTGGCGGCTGGCGGCAAGCGCACCGGCACGGTCGTGGAAGCCACACTTCTCGATCACGTGACGCCCGCGATGCGCGTCTATTCGGAAGAATCCTTCGGTCCGGTGAAGCCGGTCATTCGCGTCAAAGGCGAGGACGAGGCCGTGCGCGTCGCCAACGACACCGAATACGGCCTGTCGTCCGCCGTCTTCAGCCGCGACATCCGCCGCGCCATGGCGATAGCCGCGTGCATCCAGGCCGGCATCTGCCACATCAACGGCCCGACCGTCGGCGACGAGGCGCAGATGCCGTTCGGCGGCGTCAAGGGCTCGGGTTACGGCCGCTTCGGCGGCAAGGCCTCGATCGCCGAATTCACCGACCTGCGCTGGGTGACGATCGAGGATCCCGGACAGCACTATCCGTTCTGAGAGGCGCCTGCTTTTTCCCTTCTCCCCTTGTGTGGGGGAAGGAAGATATGAGCTCACCCCAGCGTCAATCCGGCCTTCCTCGCCTCCTCGCGCAAGAACGGCAGGCCGACCTCGATGACGTCGCGCGGATCTTCCGCCACCGGCCGCCACACCGCGAGCCCGCCGGCGATGTCGACATCGACATGGTTCATGCTTTCGAGCGTGATCGCGCCCTGATAGCCGATGTCGGCGATGGCCTTCATGCAGGCCGCCCAGTTGAGCATGCCGCGACCCGGCACGCCGCGATTTGCCTCCGACACATGCACATAGCCGAGATAAGGCGCCGCCGCCTCGAAACCGGAGGCGAAGCTCTCCTCCTCGATATGCATGTGGTAGGTGTCGAGATGGATGAAGATGTTGTCGGCGCCGACGCGCTCGATGATGCGCGCCGCGTCGACGCCGCGGTTGATCAGATGCGTCTCGTAGCGGTTGCAGGGCTCGATGCCGAGCTTCAAGCCGCGCGACTTCGCCGCCTTCGCCGCGCGTTCGAGGAAACGGCACATGCCGTCGATCTCGCGCTGCGTCGGCGCGCGGCCGGTGGTCTTGCCGATTGTGCCGTAGGTGACGCCGCCGAGCGCCTCGGCGCCGACCTCGTTGCAGACCCGGAAAGCCGGCTCGAGGAAATCCAGCGCCTCGTCCGGCCGTTCGACCACATCGAGCGCGCGCGGCAGGCCGAGCGAGGGGACCAGTTCAACACCGTAGTGATTGGCAAAGCTACGCGTCCGCTTGGTGTCGATCTCCTCAGGCCGAAGCAAAGGAATCTCCATCAAGCCGATGCCGTATTCCTTGAGCCGGTCCATCTGCGGCTCGATGCGGGCGAGGTCCCAGACCGGCGCGATGGCGAAAGTGTGCAGTCCGAAGGTGTTCATGTCAGCCTCGTTGCTCATGCGCCGCCGCTGCGGCCGTATCGCCGCCGCCGACGATGCGGCTGACGACTTCGTTCATGTTGGTGTTGGCGGTGACGAGATCGGCATCCGCCCTGCCGTGGCGCAGCACGACGATGCGATCGGTGACCGACAGCACGTCGTTCAGCCGGTGCGAGATCAGGATGACGGCGATGCCTTCCGACTTCAGCCGCCGGATGAGGTCGAGCACGCTCTGCACCTCGCGCACCGCGAGAGCCGCCGTCGGCTCGTCCATGATGACGAGCTTCGGATTGAAGGTGAGCGCACGCGCGATCGCCACCGTCTGCTGCTGGCCGCCGGAGAAGGAACCGACCGACCGGTTTATTGACGGCAGATGCGCGCCCAGCCGCTCAATCATTTTCGCGGCCTGGCGGTCCATCTCGTTTTTGTCCACAAAACCGGGGAACAGGCCGAACAGCCTTTTCGTTGGCTCGCGGCCGAGAAAAATGTTCGAGGCCACGTCCTGCTGTTTGGCGAGAGAAAGATCCTGGTAGATCATTTCGATGCCGAGGCGGCGGCGCTGGCCGGGGTCCAGCGCCAGGATGTCCTTGCCGTCGAACTCGATCGAGCCGCTGTCGGCGCGGTAGATGCCGGTGATCGTCTTCATCAGCGTCGACTTGCCGGCGCCATTGTCGCCAACCAGCCCAACCACCTCCCCGGCCGCGACCGAAAGGTCGACGCCGTGCAGCACATCGACCGCGCCGAAGCTCTTGCGGATGCCGCGAAGCGAAAGCAGTGTCATACGCGCGACTCCTTCCGCACCTGGTACTGGTCGATGAAGACGGCGAGGATCAGCACCGCGCCGATCGCCATCTGCTGGTAGTAGGATTGCACGGCAAGCAGCGTCAGCCCGTTCTGCAGCACGCCCATGATCAGCGCGCCGATCATCGTGCCGAGGATCGAGGCGCGGCCTCCGAACAGATTGGTGCCGCCGATGATCGCCGCGGTGATCGCGGTGAGCTCGTAGTTGATACCGGCGGTCGGGTCGCCGGCATTGACGCGGGCGGTGAACAGCAGGCCGGCTAGGCCGGCCAGCGCGCCGGACAGCGTATAGATGATGCGGCGGTGGTGCTCGACGCGTATGCCTGCGGCGCGCGCCGCGCCCTCGCTGTCGCCCAGCGCCAGCGTGTGGCGGCCGAAGCGGGTATAGGCAAGCACCGCATGCGCGACGATCGCCGTCAGCACCAGTATGATCACCGGCATGGGAATGCCGAACGGCCTGCCCTGCCCGATATAGACGATCTCCGGCGGCAAGCCGTAGATCGCCCTGCCCTGAGAGATCACCAGCGCCAGGCCGCGCGCAAGGCCAAGCATCCCAAGCGTGACGATGAACGCCGGCACGAAGGCGCGGGTCACCAATTGCCCGTTGATATAGCCGGCAATGCCGCCGGCAAGGATACAGGCAATCACCGCCAGCACCGAAGGCCAGCCGAGATTGACGGCGACGAAGGCGCCGGCCACGCCCGCAAGACCCATCACCGAGCCGAGCGACAGATCGAGCCCGCCCGAGCCGATGACGAAAGTGGCGGCGATCGCCAGCACGCCGATCGTCGAGGTCGCGAGCAGGATGTTGAGGAAATTGCTGAGCGACAGGAAATAGGGCGACAGCAGCGCCATCACCGTGCTCAGGGCCAGAAGCACCACCAGCGACTCAAGTCTGATGTGGAGCCTTTCGACGGATGCGCGCTGCACCCGAGCCCAGAAGCCGGGCTGTTCAGAAGCCATTTTTTCTACCCTTCGGGTAAGGGAGTAGGGGAGTAGGTTAGTAGGGGAGTAGGGAAAGATGGGCGAAGCACAAACCGCGCTCCCCTATTCCCCTACTGCCTTACTCCCCTACTCCCTTCCTTCCTCACTTCACATATTGCAGCATCGGCTCCTTGCCGGCGTCGATCACGTCCTTGGTCAGCACCAGCGTGGGCACGGCGATGCTGTCCTCGACCTTCTCGCCGGCCAGCGCCTTCTTGACGTTCTCGACCGCCTGCTTGCCGACCAGATAGGGAAGCTGCGCAACCGAGGCGTTGAGGCGGCCTTCCTTGATCGACTTCACCGCGTCCGAATTGCCGTCGACGCCGATGATCGTCACCTGCGGGCCCTTGCCGGCGGCGTAGACGGATTCCACGGCGCCCAGCGCCATGCCGTCATTGGCGCAGAAGATGGCGACGAGATCCGGATGCGCGGTCAGCGTGTCGGTGGCGATCGAGGCGGCCTTGCCGCGATCCCAGTCGCCCGGCAGCGAGGCGACGATTTCGAGCCCTGGCGCCAGTTCCTTCAGCTTGTCGGCAAAGCCCTTGGCGCGCTTTTCGCCGGTGATGTTGCCGGAGAGTCCTTCGATCACCAGCACCGGACCTTTGGCGTCCTTGCCGAGCTTGTTGGCGAGGTATTCGGCGCCCTGCGCGCCGGCGGCGATGTTGTCGGAGCCGATATGGAAGGTCACCTTGACGCCTTCCTTGTCCAGCACCGCCTGGTCGAGATTGTTGTCGAGGTCGACGATCTTGATGCCGGCGTCCTGCGCCGACTTCAGGCAAGGCAGAAGGTTGGTCGAGTTGATCGCGGCGGTGATCATCGCCACCGGCTTGCGCTCGAGCATCGTGTTGCAAAGGTTGAGCTGCGGCTCGGCCGCCTGGTCGCTCTCGGCCGCTTGCTGGAAGTATTTCACGCCGGCTTCCTTGGCGCCGTCCGCGACGCCCTGCGCCATCGCGCCCCAGAACGGGTTGGCCAGCGTCTTCATCAGCACACCATATTCGCCGTCCTCGGCCTTGGCGGTACCGACGGCGCAAAATGCAAGCGCGATACCCACGGCAAGGGTAAATCGATTTATCTTCAAAAAATGCGATGTCATTCGATCCTCCGTTGATCCTTGGCGCCGGATGCCTCGGCCAGGGCCGGCGCTAGCTTCCGTTCACGACAATGGGGGCTGTTGTCGGTCTCCTCCCCCGGAATGCGGACCGCTGCCTGGCGAGCCAACGGATTCCCGCATCAACACCTGGCAGGGCTCGAGCCGCGCCGTGGGTGGTCCCACGGCGCCCTCGATCCTGCGAAACAAAAGGTTCATCGCCTCGCTGGCGATCTGGCGCACCGGCTGCACCACTGCGGCGATCGCCGGCCATGTCACCTGCATCCATTCCGCATCGTCGAAGCCGACCAGCGAGATGTCGTTCGGGCAATGCCAGTCACGCCGGCGGAACTCGGACAGCGCGACGAGCGTGCCCTTCAAAAGCAGCGAATAGACGGCGGTCGGCCGCTCTCCCCTGGCAAAGTAATCTCGCAGCGAAGCCCTCAACGGCTCGACGCTGACTTCCGAGGTGATGACGTCGATGCGCACCGATGGGTTGAGCGCCAGCGCTTGCGCGCGAAAACCCTCGAGGCGGGCGCGCACTGTCGCCGCCTGCTCGGCAAGGCCGATGACGAGGATATGGCTGTGGCCCTTGCCGACCAGCATCCGCGCCACCTCGGCGCTGGCGGAGGCGCTGTCGGCCGATACCGTATCGAAGGCGTCGTCGGATAAGACGCGGTCGATCAGCACGCCGGTCATGCCGTGGGCTTTCATGAAGGCGGCCGCCGGACCATGCTCGTTGCGCACCGGCGCCAGCACGACGCCGGCAACACGCCAGTCATGCATGCGGGCAAGGATTTCCTTCTCGCGCGCCTCGGATTCACGGCTCGATGCGGCGACCAACGTGTAGCCGCGCTGTTCGGCAAGGCCTTCGAGCTCGGTGACCATCTGGCCGAAGAACTCGCTCTCGAACTCGGGCATGATGGCGCCGATGATGCGGCGCTTGGCGCGACGCATGTCGGAGGCTAGTGGATCGACGCGATAGCCCAGACGCTCGACGGCGTCGAACACACGCTGCGCGTTTTCCGGCTTGACCGTGGTGACGCCGGCCAGCACCTTGGAGACAGTGGCCGCGGACACGCCGGCATGACTTGCCACGTCGTGGATCGACGGACGCCGCTGCCGGATTTGGTGTTGTGCCATTGACCTCCTCCCGAGGGCAGGCAGCCGATTTTCTGCCTCGCTACTGTAATCGATAAATCGATTTTTCGTTCTTGTAAATCGTTTCATCGGGAGTAAGACTTGAATGCGTGATTGACGCGATCCAATCGCGCCCGGAGGAAAAACATGCCCGACAAAGCCTTGCCGCTGGTCATCAGCGCGCCCGAACCGCGCACATTGGAGCTCATCTTCACGCCGCCACAGCTGGCGCGCCTGCGCAAACACTATCGCATTGTCGAGACCACCCCGGAAGGCGTTGCCGCCTTGCCCGCCGATACTCTGGCCGAGGCGCGTTTTATCATCGGCCAGCCGCCGATTTCAGCTGAGACGCTGGAGAAGCTGAAGACGCTGCGCTGCATCTTCAATGTCGAGACGAACCTGCTCAACAACATGCCCTATGAGACGCTGTTTGCGCGCGGCATCCATGTCGTCACCACGGGCCTGGTCTTTGCCGAGCCGGTCGCGGAGCTCGGCCTTGCCATGGCGCTGAATCTCGCCAGAAACATCGTCGACGCCGATCTCGCCTTCCGGCAAGGCAAGGAGATCTGGGGCGGCGACGGCAACCAGACCGCGCGGCTTCTCTCCGGCGCCGATGTCGGCATCATCGGCTTCGGCGATCTCGGCCGCGCGCTCAACCGGTTGCTGACCGGCTTCCGCACCCGCACCAAGGTCTACGATCCGTGGCTGCCGCCGTCGATCCTGATCGACAATGGCGTCGAGCCGGCCTCGCTGGATGAGGTGTTGTCGCAAAGCGATTTCGTCTTCGTCGTCGCTTCGGTCACCAGCGAGAACCAGGGTTTCCTCGGCGCGGACGCATTTGCCAAAATGCGCAAGGGCGCGGCCTTCATCCTGCTCAGCCGCGCCGGCGTCGTCGATTTCGCGGCACTCATGGCGGCGGTGAAGAGCGGCCATATCATTGCCGCAAGCGACGTCTTCCCGGAGGAGCCGCTGGCGCAGGACCATCCTGTCCGCGCCCTCCCCGGCTTCCTGCGCTCGGCGCACCGCGCCGGGGCGCTCGACATCGCCTTCAAGCGGATGGGCGACATGGTGCTTGAGGACATGGACCTCATCGACCGCGGCTTGCCGCCACTGCGCTCCAAGCGCGCCGAGCGCGAGACGGTTTCGCGCATGCGCTCCAAGCCCGTCGACCGGAATTGAGCTGAAACAAGCCGCCTAAAGCGTGCCGAGCCGAAGCGCGCCGCGGGCGATTTGCCAAGCCGTCTCCACATGCCGCCGGGCCGCGGCCTCCGCCGCTTCCGGCTTGCGTAAGCGGATAGCATCCATGATCGCGTGCATTTCGGCGATCGCCGGCTCGCGGCGGTTTGCATCGTCTCGTCGCCCGGTGTTTTTCGATCCGGGCGCGGCTTTCCTGTTTCCCGCTTGAGCAGTTGATTGTCGCTCCGGATCGAGCCCCGGCTATGAACAAAATTTGATTTTGCCGCGATGGTCCGGTCAAGGCGGCCTCACGCATCGTTGAATGCCGCAGCGCAACATGACCGATCTGTAAGCTGACAGCGCAGCGTCGACAGGACTACTGTCCCGCCGATCGACGAGGTCGATCCCAACCTCCAACCATCCTGAAAAGGCTAGGTATTCTGGCCCGTAGGTGGACGGCGTCATGAGCATTTCATCAACGCAGCAAGCCAGTCGCAAACGGCAGCATCGCTCTCCGAGCATCGTGCTTTTGGCCGTACTCATTCTGCTTGGCGGCGGCTATGGCCTATGGCGCAACCACGCCCAGGCAAAGGCTGCCGCGAGCGCGGCGTCGGCGCAGCCCGCGCCCAAGGTTCCGGTCACTGTCGCCACGGTGCGGAAGGCCGATTTCCCACTTTATCTATACGGGCTCGGCACGGTGACGCCGCTGAACAGCGTCAGCATCTCGAGCCGTGTCGCCGGTGTCGTCGACCAGGTCCCGGTCGAGCAGGGGCAGATGGTCAAGCAAGGCGACTTGCTTGCCGAGATCGACCCTCGCCCCTATCAGGCCGCACTCGACCAGGCAAAGGCCAAGGAGGCGGAGGACGAAGCGACGCTCAAGAATGCGCAAGTGGTCCTCAAACGCCTCTCCACGCTCCTGCAAAAGACCTTCGAAACCCAGCAGGATGTCGACAACCAGCAGGCGGTGGTCACGACCACCGCCGCCACGATCGAGGGCGACAAGGCGGCCATCGAGGCGGCGCAGCTCAACCTCGACTTCACCAGGATCACGGCGCCGCTGTCCGGTAAGACGAGCTTCCGCACCATCGATCCGGGCAACATCGTGCAGGCCGGCCAGAGCCCCGGGCTTTTCACTCTCGTGCAGCTTCAGCCCATCTACGTGTCGTTCACGCAGCCGCAGGATGAGGTCGCGACCATCAACAAAGTCTTCACGGCCGGCCCCATGCCGATCGACACGCTTGGCGCGGATATGAAGACGGTGCTGGCCAGCGGTAAGCTGGAAGCGATCCAGAACCAGGTCGACCAGGCCTCCGGCACGATTTCGCTCAAGGCGACATTCGCCAACCAGGACAATGCTTTGTGGCCGGGTCTTTCGGTCAACACGCGCATGCGCATCGGCACGATGTCAGGCGCGATCGTGGTGCCGGACGAAGCCGTCCAGCATGGCCCTGACGGGCTCTTCGCCTATGTCGTCGGCGACGACGGCAAGGTCCATCGGCAGACCGTCAAGACAGGTCCTTCGGATGGCGGCGAGACGGTCGTGACCGATGGTCTGAGCCAAGGGCAGCGTGTCGTGATCGCCGGCCAATACCGCGTGGTTGACGGCGCAAGTGTCGACGCCACGCCCCCACCCGGTGCCGGCCAGACGCAGGCTGGCACCGCGCAGCCCGGAGGTGCAAGCTGATGGCTGCGATCGGTGTTTCCACGCCTTTCATCCGCTACCCGGTCGCTACCTCGCTCCTGATGGTCGGCGTGCTGTTCGTCGGCGTCGTCGCCTATCTCAACCTGCCGGTCGCGCCGATGCCCAACGTCGACTTCCCGACGATCCAGGTGTCAACCAGCCTGCCGGGCGCCGACCCGATCACCATGGCGTCGTCGGTGACCCAGCCGCTCGAGACGCAGTTCGCGCAAATCCCCGGCATTGCCGAAATGACGTCGAGCAGCCTGTCAGGCTCCAGCCAGGTCACGCTGCAATTCGCTCTCAACGTCGACATCGCATCGGCCGCCGGGCTGGTGCAGTCGGCCATCAACGCCGCCGGCGGACAATTGCCGAAGAACCTCCCCAATCCGCCCACCTATAGGGAGGTCAATCCGACCGACTCGCCGATCATGCTGATCGGGGCGAGCTCGACGGACTTGCCGCTGACGACGTTGAGCGACGACGTCTACACCAAGCTTGCGCAGGTGATCAGCCATGTCGACGGCGTCGGCCAGGTGCTGGTCGGCGGCCAGCAGACGCCGTCGATCCGGGTCCAGCTCGATCCGGCCAAGCTGGCGGCAAGGGGCCTGTCGCTCGAAGCGGTGCGCACCCCGCTCTCGATCGGCACCGTGGACCTGCCCAAAGGCAACATCCAGGGCGAGGTGCGCTCCTTCACCATCTTCTCCAACGACCAGATGACCGCTGCCGGCGACTGGAACAACGCCATCATCGCCTATCGCAACGGCGCGCCGGTGCGGGTCAAGGATGTCGGCCGGGCGGTGCTCGACGCGCAAGACTACACCCAGGCCGGCTGGGCCGACACGACGCGCGGCGTCGTCCTCGTCATCTTCAAGGAGCCAGGCGCCAACATCATCGACACGGTCGACAAGATCAAGGCGGAGCTGCCGATGCTGACCGCCCAGATGCCGGCCTCGCTCAAATTGCAGGTGCTTTCGGATCGCACCCAGACCATCCGCGCTTCGGTAGCGGACGTGCAGTTCACGCTGATGCTCACCATCGGGCTGGTCGTGATGGTGATCTTCCTGTTCCTGCGCAATGTCTGGGCGACGGCCATCCCAGCCTTCACCGTCCCGCTGGCGCTGCTCGGCGCCTGCGGCCTGATGTGGTCCGCCGGCTATTCGATCGACAATCTGTCGCTGATGGCCTTGACCATCTCCATAGGCTTCGTCGTCGACGACGCCATCGTGATGCTGGAGAACATCGTCCGCTACATCGAGCATGGCGAGAAGCCGATGCAGGCAGCGATCCGCGGCGCCAGCGAGATCGGCTTCACCATCATGTCGATCTCGATCTCGCTGGTGGCGGTGCTGATCCCATTGCTCCTGATGAGCGGCATCATCGGCCGCCTGTTCAAGGAGTTCGCGGTGACGCTGGCCATGACCATTCTGGTTTCGGCCTGCGTTTCGCTGACGCTTACCCCGATGCTCGCCTCACGCTTCATCAAGCCGGCGGCAGAGGAACACCACGGCAGACTCTACCGCTGGAGCGAAAGCGTCTTCGACGGCATGCTGCGCGCCTATGAGCGCGGCCTCGACCGGGCGCTTGCGCATCGTTTCATCACCCTTCTAGTGTTCCTAGGCTGCGTGGCGCTGACCGGCTATTTCTTCACCCTTGTTCCGAGCGGCTTCTTTCCGCAGCAGGATACCGGCCTGATTTTCGGCCAGGTGATCGCCGGCCAGGATGTCTCCGCCGGCCAGATGCAGTCCTATATGGCGCAGTTTGCCGGGATCGTCTCCAAGGATCCGGCGGTGGCGCATTTCGCGGCATCGACGGGCGGCAGCGGCAACACGCAGAACACCGGCCGCATGTTCATCCAGTTGAAGCCGCGCGACGAGCGCGACGCTTCGGCCGACCAGATCATCCGCCGGTTGCAGCCGAAGCTCGCGGCCGTTCAGGGCGCGCGCCTGTTCATGCAGGCCTCGCAGGACGTGCGTGTCGGCGGCAAGCTGTCCGCGTCGCAATACCAGTATGTGCTGGAAAGCAGCGATCTCGACACGCTGGACAGCTGGGCGCCCAAGCTGTTGACGGCCTTGCAGCGACTGCCCGAATTGCGGGACGTCTCGACCGACCAGATGAGTTCCGGCACCACGCTCACGCTGCAGGTCGATCGCGACCAGGCTGCCCGCTACGGCCTGACGGCCAACGACGTCGACAACACGCTCAACGACGCTTTTGGCCAGCGCCAGATCGCCCAATATTTCACCCAGCTTTCGACCTATGACGTGATCATGGAGGTGCTGCCGTCGCTGCGCGGCAACCTCAAGGCGCTCGACCAGATCTATCTGACGACGTCGAGCGGTTCGCAGGTGCCGCTCTCGGCCATCGCCAAGTGGACAACGAAGCCGGTGCAGCCGCTGGTCATCAACCATGAAGGCCAGTTCCCGTCGGTGACGATCAGCTTCAACCTGGCGCCCAATGTAGCGCTGGGACAGGCCACCGCCGCGATCGACAGGACCGCCGCCGAGATGCGGCTGCCCGCCACCATCCAGACCAGCTACACGGGTACGGCCCAAGCCTTCCAGCAGTCGCTGTCATCCGTGCCGGTGCTCATCCTCGGCGCATTGGTCGTGGTCTATTTGATCCTCGGCATCCTCTACGAAAGCTACATCCACCCGCTGACCATTCTCTCCACCCTGCCCTCGGCCGGGCTTGGCGCGCTGGGCACGCTGCTCGTCTTCCACATGGAGTTCAACCTGATCGGCCTGATCGGCGTCATCCTGCTCATCGGCATCGTGAAGAAGAATGGCATCATGATGGTCGACTTCGCCATCGCGGCGGAACGGGACCAGCATCTCAGTTCGCTGGAGTCGATCCGCCAGGCCTGCCTGCTCAGGTTCCGCCCCATCATGATGACCACCATGGTCTCGATGCTCGGCGCACTGCCGCTGATGCTGGGGAACGGCACCGGGGCGGAGATCCGCCAGCCCCTCGGCTACACGATGTTCGGCGGATTGCTCGTCAGTCAGGCGCTGACGCTCTTCACCACACCGGTGATCTATCTCTACCTCGACGATCTTTCGCATTGGCTGAGCTCGTTCCGCGGTCACGAAGAAAGCCATGACGAGCCGGAACTCCCGTTGGACGAGATCAGCCTTGCCCGACGCAAGCTGGCGGCCGAGTAGCGGCAGGCATCCCCAGAAGCCAGCAACGTTCTTTCGTAAGCCATTGATCGCGACAGCGGTTGTCCGGCTGAATTGTCGGCGGAGCT
The DNA here is from genome assembly GCF_006439555.1 of Mesorhizobium sp. B3-1-6. Taxonomy (NCBI): domain Bacteria; kingdom Pseudomonadati; phylum Pseudomonadota; class Alphaproteobacteria; order Hyphomicrobiales; family Phyllobacteriaceae; genus Mesorhizobium; species Mesorhizobium sp. B3-1-6. The sequence goes on from NZ_VFTM01000001.1 coordinate 69,524, forward strand.
CCGTCAGCATCCACCGTTCTCGGGCGACGCAACAAGGTCGTTGACAAGCAAATGCTTGAATAATAAGTTCGGTTACAGAACGAATTAATCCGAGGCCCGCCGTGAGCGATCTGCCGCGTATTTCCCGCCAGTTCTCGCAACGCTCCGTCATGGAGGCGATCGTCCAAGGCGGGCCGATATCGCGGGCCTCGATTTCCAAGCTCACCGGCCTTTCGAAGCAGACGATCTCGGAAATCGTACGTGGCCTCGAGCAGGAAGGCTGGGTACAGGAGACCGGACGCACCAGCGGCCATGTCGGGCGCTCCGCCGTCACCTATGAGCTTGTCCACGACGCCGCCTACATCATCGCTGTCGACCTGGGCGGCACCAAGGTGCGCGTGGCGCTGACCGACCTCGCCTGCCAGATCTTCGCCGAAGCGGCGACGCCGACCGATCCGCGCGGCGGCCAGTTCATCATCGACCAGATCGCGGCGCTCGCCTTCCAGGCCGCGGCCAGGGAGCGGATCCCCCGCAAGAAAATCCGCCTTGCCGTCATCGGCGCGCCGGGCGCGCCGGACCCCGCGACCGGCCGCATCCTGCTCGCGCCGAACATCGCCGGCTTCGACGCCATGAATGTGCTTGACGCTTCCGAGAAGGCGCTCGGCGTCGCGGTGATGATCGAGAACGACGTCAATCTCGCCGTGCTTGGCGAGAATTGGCTGGGCCAGGGCCAGGGTATCGACAATCTCGCCTATATCGCGCTTGGCACCGGCGTCGGTAGCGGCCTGATGCTGGGCGGCCATCTGGTGCGCGGCGCCACCCATGCGGCGGGCGAAATCGGTTTCATGCCGATCGGCGCCGATCCGTTCGCCGCGGAATCGCTGCGCACCGGCGCTTTCGAGCGGGCGGTGGCGACGCACGCAATGACCGAGCGCTACAGATCCCTGACCGGCACCCAGGTCGCGGTCCCCGCGATCTTCGAGAATGCCGCAACAGGCGACAAGGCAGCGCTCACAGTGCTCGACGAGACGGCGCGCTATCTGGCGCAAGGCATCGCCGCGATCGCCGCCGTCGCCAATCCGGAAAAGGTAATACTGGGCGGCTCGATCGGCCTCAGGCCGGAAATCCTCTCACGCGTCAAAGCCTTGATACCGCTCTGCTTCCCCTACCCTGTCATCGTCGAGGCGGGCGAGCTGGGCGCGCGGGCGGCGCTGATCGGCGCCGCCGCGATCGGCCTTGGCCAGCTGCACAACACGCTCTTCGGCGTCGACGCGCCGGACGGCCGGATTTCACTTCCCACCGCCCAGGCGGCTGCCCTGAAGGAGGTCGTGCTGTGACCAGCGACATCACAACCCGGCTGCGCGCCGCTCTCGATTCCGACCAGGCGCTGACGCTGTTCAGGGGCGCGATCGGCCGCGACAGCATCACCGGCAATGAAGCGAATTTCGTCGACTTCCTCGAAGCGAAAATGCGCGAGCTGGGACTGAGCGGCTTGAGCCGCGCGGATTTCCTGCCCGGCAGGCCGAACATCTGGGGCGAGCGCAAGGGAACTGGCCAGGGCAAGCGCCTGCTGTTCATCGGCCATACTGACACCGTCCATGTCGACGGCTGGCGCGAGCATTGGGCCGGCACCGAGCGCGAGGACCCGTTCGGCGCGCCCATCGTCGACAACGCGGTCTGGGGCCGCGGCTCGGGCGATCTCAAGGCCGGCATCACCGCCTCGCTGGCGGCGCTCTCGCTGCTCGACAAGGCCGGCATCTGCCTCAAGGGCGATGTCGCCTTCGCCTTCGTCGGCGATGAGGAAAGCGGCCAGCCCGGCACCGGCGTCTCCGCCGGCATCAAGCATTTCGTCGAGCGCATCGAGGCCGGCGAGGTCGCGGCGCCCGACTTCACCTGCTATGTCGAGCCGACGCGGCTTGCCGTCTACGCCGCGCAGATCGGCTTCTTCATCACCGACATCACGATCACCGGCAAGTCGGCCTATTTCGGCGTGCCGGAGCTCGGCAAGGATGCGCTGCGCGCCGCGCATGCCGCAATGACGGCGCTCTGGAAGCATTCGGACGCGGTGGCTGCCCGCGCCGAGCACAAGCTCACCGGGCGCGGCTTCCTGCTGATCACCGGCCTCACCGGCGGCGGCTATATCGCCGTGCCCGAGCGATGCACGCTGTCGCTGATCCGCAAGCTCCTGCCGGGCGAGGACCTCGACACGGCCGCCGCCGAGATAGAGGCCGCGGTGCGCGGCGCGATCACCGATCCCGAGATCACCGTGGAGTTCGCCTATCCGGCCGGTCGCGACCACAGGCTGGGCGGCACCGCCGCCGAGATCGACGAGACGCGCGCCGAAGTCGCCCTGCTTTCGGACTCGATGGCAGGCGCCCTGGGCGGACGCGGCATGATGGAGGGCGCGCCCTTCTGGTCGGAATCCTCGTTCTTCGTCAATCGGCTGGGCATTCCCGCCGTCTATTGCGCGCCGGGCGACATCCGCAACTGCCACACTTTCGAGGAGCACGTCGATGTCGAGGAATACCTCGCCGGTATCGTCGGCTTCGCAGCCTTCATGACCCGCTATTGTGGCGTGGCCGACTGAACGACCAACGAAGCAGAAAATGGGAGACTGAAACATGCTGATGAAGAAATGGATTGCCGCCGCCCTGGCCGGCGGATTGATGCTCGCCGCCGGCGCGGCTCACGCGCAGACGGTCGGACCGCAGGGCGAGACCGCCACCCCGAGTTCCAGCCTGACGCTGAGCGATGCCGACATCGCGGCGCTGAAGGACAAGGGCTACAAGGCAGCCCTTCTGTGGCACACCTCTTCCGACTTCACCAACGCGGTGACCGCGGGCGCCACGGACGAGTTCGCCCGGGCCGGCATCTCGATCGCGGTCAAGACCGACGCGCAGTTCGACGCCGCCCGCCAGCGCAGCGACATCGAGACCGCGCTCGCCGCCAAGCCGAACGTCATCCTGGCGTTGCCTCTAGACCCTGTCACTTCCGCCGAAGCCTTCCGCCAGGCGGTCAAGGATGGCGTCAAGCTGGTGTTCCTGTCCAACCTGCCCAAGGATTACAAGCAAGGCACCGACTACGCCTCGATCGTCACCGACGATCTCTACCAGATGGGCAAGCAGGCGGCCGATGCCATGGCCAAGGCCATCGGCGGCAAGGGCAAGGTCGGTTATATCTTCCACGACGCCAATTATTACGTCACCAACCAGCGCGACCAGTCCTTCAAGAAGACCATCGAGAAGGATTATCCCGACATCAAGATCGTCGCCGAACAGGGCATTTCCGACCCGGCCCGTGCCGAGGAATTGGCCAATGCAATGCTGCTGCAGCATCCCGATCTCGACGGCATCTATGTAACCTGGGCCGAACCCGCCGACGGCGTGCTTTCGGCGCTGCGCGGCGCCGGCAACACGCACACCAAGATCGTCACGCTCGATCTTGCCGAGCCGGTCGCCCTCGACATGGTCAAGGGCGGCAATGTCGCGGCACTCGTCGCCGATAAGGCCTATGAACTCGGCCGCGCCATGGCCGCCTCCGGCATGAAGTCCCTGCTCGGCCAGCAGACGCCCGCCTTCGTCGTAGCGCCGGCGCTGACCGTAACTAAGGAAAATGTCTCCCAGGGCTGGAAGGATTCGCTGAACCGCGATGCACCGCAGTCGGTGCTCGACGCGGCCAAGTGAAGCCCACGCTCCGGTCCGGTAAGCCGAGCCGGAGCTCTCTTCCTGAACAAAAAGGGGAACCCGATATGCGCAAAGTATTGAGTATCATGACTGTATTGGCGAACCTGTTCGCCGCTCACGCCTTCGCCGCCGAAGGCGTCACCACCGGCCCGAACGGCGAGAAGCCGGTTCCGGCGGCCTCGCTGACGCTGACAGAGGCGCAGGAGCAGCAGATCAAGGACGGCAAGTTCACCGCGGCTCTCGTCTGGCACGAGATGAGCGAGTACACCAACGCCGTCAACGCCGGCGCGCGCGACGAGTTCAAGCGTCTCGGCGTCGAAGTGGTGGCGCAGACCGACGCCGGCTTCGACGCCGCGCGCCAGAAAGCCGATGTCGAGACGGTGATGGCCAAGAAACCGTCGATCATCCTGTCGCTGCCGGTCGATCCGGCGACCGCCGCCTCGGTCTACGACCCGGCCCGACAGGCCGGCGTCAAGCTCGGCTTCGTCGACAATTGCCCGGCCGGCTACAAGCAGGGCACGGATTATGTCGCCATCGTTTCGGACGACCTCTTCCAGATGGGCAACAAGGCTGGCATCGCCATGGCCGAGGCGCTCGGCAAGAAGGGCAAGGTTGGCTACATCTTCCATGACGCCGACTTCTACGTCACCAACCAGCGCGACGGCGCCTTCAAGAAGACGATCGAACAGGATTATCCCGACATGAAAATCGCCGCCGAGGCGGGCATGGCCGACCCGGCGCGCAGCGAGGACATCGCGCAGGCGATGATCACCCAGCACCCGGACCTCGACGGCATCTATGTCACCTGGGCCGAGCCGGCTCTCAGCGTGCTCTCCGCATTGCGCGCCGCCGGCAACAAGCACACCAAGATCGTCACGCTCGACCTCAACGAACCGGCCGCGCTCGATATGGTCAAAGGCGGCAACATCGCGGCCCTTGTCGCCGACGAGGCCTACTCGATCGGCGTGACGCTGGCGCGTGCCTCGGCAGGTTCCCTGGTCGGCCTGAAGGCCGAGCCTTTCTATGCCGTCGATTCCATTGCCGTCACCAAGGAGACGGTGAAGGAAGGCTGGAAGAAGTCGCTCAACAAGGATGTGCCCGCGACCATCGCGGACGCCATGAAGTAAACGCGGTGGCAGGCTGCGAAGCACGCATCATCGGAGATCGAACATGTCCAGTGCCAACACCAGTACCGAGGTGGGCAGCCTCGCTAGCCGCTTCAATCTGCAGCAATATGTCGTCTATCTCGGCTTCCTGGCGATCTTCCTGTTCTTCGCTATCATGCTGCGGGACAGCGGCTTCCTCACCGTCCGCAACCTCTCCAACATCGTGCTGCAGACGGCGCCGGTGACGATCATGGCGATAGGCCTCGTCTTCGTCATGTCGGCCGGCGAGATCGACCTTTCGATCGGCTCGATCGTCGCGGTGGCGGCGCTCGCCGCCGCCGTCACCATCGCCTCCTACGGGATGGCGGCGGGCATCGTCGCCGGCCTGGGTGCCGGAATCCTGATCGGCCTCATCAACGGCGCGCTGGTCGCCTATGTAAGGCTGCCGTCCTTCCTGGTGACGCTGGCGACGATGGGCCTGTTCGCCGGTGTCTCGCGCTCGATGACCGATCTGCGTTCGATCTCGGTCACCAACGAGACCTTCACCGATTTCTTCGGCTCGGGGTCGCTGCTCGCCGTGCCGTCGCTGATCTGGTGGACGGTCATTGCCATCGCCATCGGCCACCTCGTCTACCGTGAGACGCGTTTCGGCGCCCATGTGCTGGCGACCGGCGACAACGCCCGCGCGGCGAGCGTCTCGGGCATCAGCGTGCCCAAGATCAGGCTCGCCGTACTCACCATCAGCGGAGGGCTCGCGGGGCTTGCCGGACTGCTCTACGCCGGGCGCCTGCAAGCGGCGAAATACACGCTCGGCGAGACCGATCTGATGACGGTGATCGCTGCCGTCATCGTCGGCGGCACGCTGCTCAACGGCGGCAAGGGCTCGATCGTCGGCGCTCTCGTCGGCTCGCTGATGATGGGCATGCTGAACAACGGGCTGATCCTGATGGGCCTCTCGGTCTCCGACCAGATGATCGTGCGCGGCCTGATCATCCTCACCGCGGTCGCTGTGTCGCTGCGCGACAAATCCCGCTGAAGGAACCTTTTCCATGTTTCTCGACGTTCTGCGCCGCCGCAATCCCGCTTTCATCGAGGCTGCGACAAGCCTTCATCAGCAAGGCAAGCTGCCGGCCAATGCCTATGTGCTCGATCTCGACACGATCGAGCACAATGCGGCGATCCTCAAGCAGGAGGCCGACCGGCTCGGCCTGAAGATTTTCGCCATGACCAAGCAGGTCGGGCGCTCGAGCTCATTCTGCAAGGCGGTGATGCGCGGCGGCATCGAACGCGCCGTGGCGGTCGACATGGCCTGCGCGCGCGCCACGCACAAGGCCGGGATGAAGCTCGGACATCTCGGCCATTTGCAGCAGATCGCGAAATTCGAAGCGGAGGCGGCGGCGAGCACCTTCCAGCCGGATTACTGGACCGTCTTCAACGACACCAAGGCCGAGGAAGCAGGCAAGGGCGCCAAGGCCGCCGGCCATGTCCAGGACCTGCTCGCCCGCATCGCGGCCGAAGGCGACATTTTCTACCGCGGCCATGAAGGCGGCTTCGACGCCGGCGAGGTCGTCGGCGTCGCCGACCGGCTCGATGCCGTTCCGGGCGGCCGCTTTGCCGGTATCACCACCTTCCCTGCCCTGCTCTTCGATCATGCCGCGCGAAAGGTGTTGCCGACGCCCAATCTTGCAACGCTGAGCAAGGCCGCCGAGGCGCTCGCCAAGGCGGGGCGCAGGGAGATCGAAATCAATGCGCCTGGCACGACGTCGAGCGTCATGCTGGCCGCGCTGGCGGAAGCCGGCGCCACGCAGTGCGAACCCGGCAACGGCCTGCATGGCACCACGGCGCTGCATGTGATGGAAGACCTGCCGGAATTGCCTGCGGTGCTCTACCTAACCGAGGTCTCGCATCTGTCGGGCGGCAAGGCCTACTGCTTCGGCGGCGGCTTCTATATCGACCCGATCTTCCCGGACTATGACGTCAAGGCGATCGTCTCGGCCGAGCCAACCACCGCAGCCTCGGCGCTCAAAAGCGTCGAGGTGCCGCCCCCCTCGGCGATCGACTACTACGCTATGATCGACGCCTCCGGCGTGAACGCCCCCAAACCCGGCGACAGCGCCATCTTCGGCTTCCGCGGCCAGGCCTTCGTCACCCGCGCCTATGTCGTCGGCGTCTCAGGTATCTCGAAGGGCGATCCGAAGGTCGAAACCATCGAGAACGGCTTTGGCGAACCCTATGCCTGGCCTGTCTAGGAGATGACGATGAACGCGCCCATTCTGCAGCTTCAGGATATCCGCAAGAATTTCGGCGGCATCACCGCGATCGAGAGCTTCTCGCTCGAAGTCTTTCCGGGCGAGATCGTGGCGCTTGTCGGCGACAACGGAGCCGGCAAGTCGACGCTGGTCAAGATCGTCTCGGGCGTGCATCCGCCTTCCTCCGGCACGATAGCCATCGAGGGCAAGCCGGTGACGATGTCGAACGCCACCATGGGGCGCGCGCACGGCATCGAGGTGGTCTACCAGGATCTCGCTTTAGCCGACCAGCAGACCGTCTACATGAACATGTTCCTCGGCCGCGAGCCGCTGAACCGCTTCGGCCTGCTCGACCGCCGCCGCATGATCGCCGAGACGGAAAAGCTGGTGAAGGAGCTCGACGTACGCATCCCTTCCGCGCATGCCACCATCCGCGACCTCTCCGGCGGCCAGCGCCAGGGCGTCGCGATCGCCAGGGCGACGCACTGGGCGAGCAAGCTGATCCTGCTCGACGAGCCGACGGCCGCCCTTGGCGTCGCTGAGACCGCCAAGGTGGAAGAAATCGTTCTGTCGCTGAAGCAGCGCAATGTCGGCATCCTGATCATCAGCCACAGCCTCGACCAGGTGTTCAAGCTGTCGGACCGCATCTGCGTCTTGAGGCGCGGCAAGCAGATCGGCGTGCGCGAGACGAAGAAGACCGACAAGAACGAGATCATCGCCATGATCACCGGCCTGCAGCAGCAATAGCGGCGTAGCGCTTGGGCGGCCTTAGGCAACGAGATTGCGGCTGGCCGCTGGCGTGGCCGGCTTCCCGAAATTGGCTTCGAGCCAGGCAATGGCGCTCGCGACATCTTCGATGGCGAAGCGCGCCGCGGTCTCGCCTTGCGGCTTGACGCGGATCGAGATCCCACCCGCGGCGTTGACCGTGTCGAAGCCGTTCTCGTCGGACGTATCGTCGCCGAGGAACACCGGACGCCTGCCGGTGAACGGATCGAGCTGCATGAAGCGCCGGATCGCGGCGCCCTTGGCCGCTTCGAGCGGCATCAGCTCGACGCCGGCATTGCCGGCGATCACGCGGTAGCCTTGCGGCAAGCGCGCAAGCGCTGCCTCGACCAATTCCGTCGCCCGCGCCAGAAGCTGCGGGGCGGCTCTCGTGTGGATGGCGAGCACCGGCCCCTTGCGCTCGACATAGACGGCCTTGCTTGCCAGCTCGAGTTCGATCTCGTCGGCGAGCGCCGCCATATCCGCCGGCTCGTCGGCGGCTTCGATCTTTCCGTCCGGCGCGAGCCTGTGTTCCAGCCCGTAGAGGCCGGCGATTCGCAGTTTCAACGGGTCGAACAGATGGTCGACGGCTGCTATCGAGCGCCCTGTGATGAAGGCGAGCGCACCGTTGAGCCGCCGCTCGATCATCGCCAGGAGAATGCGCAACTCCTCGCTGACCGAGACGGCGTCGGGATGCGCCGCATGCTCCAGCAAGGTGCCGTCGATATCGAGGAAAAGCGCCCACCGGCCTTCGGGCAGCGGCGGGGTAAGGTCTGCTTGAATGGTCATCGGAATCCGACTGCCTGTTTGCGTTCGAACATGGAGACGACATTGTCCCCGGTGGGGCCGGTCGGCCGGTCGTATAAGGCGGTGACCCGGTCGAGGTCGCCACGCTTTCTCAGCCGCGCCGCGTCGAGCAGCATGCTGCCGGCCCAGCGGTAGACATTGTTGTCGCGCACGATGTCGCGCATGCGCCGCATGCGCTCGTGCTGCTCGTCCGTTCCCATGGTCAGCGCCTGCAGCATCGTCTCGCTCATCATCGCCGCGTCGTAAGGATTGACGATCAGCGCCTCCAGCAATTCGCGCGAGGCGCCGGCGAAGGTGCTGAGCAGCAGCACGCCCTGCTCGTCGTCGCGCGACGCCACGAACTCCTTGGCGACGAGATTCATGCCGTCATGCAGACTGGTGACGAGGCAGATATCGGCGGCGCGATAAAGCTCATAGACCGAGGCTTGCGCATGGTGCTCGGCCACCATGACGACCGGCTGATAGGATTTGCTGCCGTAGCGCTGGTTGAGCTCGTCGGCATAGCGCAGGCATTCGTCGTGAAGCTGCTTGTAGGCAGGCAGCGTGCCCCGGCTTGGTGCAGCGATCTGCAGGAATACCACGTTGCCGACCGTTTCTGGATGACGGATGAACAGTTCCTCAAGCGCATGGAAGCGATCGAGGATGCCTTTGGTGTAATCGAGACGCTCGACGCCGACGCAGAGCTTGGCGCCCGCTGGAATTCTGAACCGCTTGCGCACGCGCGCCCTGCACTCCTCGACGCTCGGAAGGGTTTTCAGCAGCTCGACCGGCCACTCGATCGAGATCGGATAGGAATGCACCAGCGTCACCTGGCCGCCATAGGAAATGGCAGCGTCGGCTCGCTCGATCCGGCTTTCCATGAAACGGTCGACGCTTTCGGTGAAGTTGTTGGCGTGGAACTGGGTGTGGAAGCCCACGATCGAGCTGCCGAGCAGGCCGTCGAGGATGCGCTCGCGCCACGGGCAGATGCTGAACACTTCCGAGTTCGGCCACGGTATGTGCCAGAAGGTGATGACGATCGCCTCCGGCAGGCGCTCGCGGATCATGCGCGGCAGAAGCGCGAAGTGATAGTCCTGGACCAGCACGATCGGCCGCTCGTTGCGCGCCTCGGCAACCACCGTCTCGGCGAATTTGCGGTTGACGGCCTCATAGGCCTCCCAGTCCGATTCGCGGAAGATCGGACGCGTGAACGCGATGTGGCAGAGCGGCCACAGCCCCTCATTGGCGAAGCCAAGATAATAGCCTTGATATTCGTCGTCGCTCAGCCAGACGCGGCGCAGCGTGTAGGAAGGATTGCCGGGCGGCACTTGCATACGGTCGTTCCTGTCCACCACCGTCCGGTCCGCGCTGCCGCCGCCATAGGCGATCCAGGTGCCGGCGCAAGCGCGCGTGATCGGTTCCAGCGCCGAGACCAGCCCGCTCGCCGGCACGACAAGCTCGACGTCGCCGTCCCTGGTTTCGTTGTGGATATAAGGCTCGCGATTGGAGACGATGATGACCTGCGCATCCGGCAACTCGTCCGCGAGGATCTTGCGCAACGTCTCCGGCGACCATGTGACCAGCGCCGCGTCGACCGATTGCCCGTTCTTCTCGAACTCGCGCAGCACCTTGCGCGCGGCCTCGGTGGCAAAGTCGTCGCCGGAAGCCGACGAAGCCGCGGCCCTCGGGTGATTGCGGCGGTATCGGGATATCGAAATGAAAATCGCGAATGCGGAAAGTCCAAGGCTTGCGAGAATGAGGACCAGTAACAGAACGCTATATTGTGTCATTGAAATGCCAGGCTGCCTCCGGCTGTCCGCTCTTTTGTTTTTCGTTCTTGCCGGCTGCGGACGGCAGACCGGTCCAGCTGTGCAACGCACGAACCGGCCAGGGGTTCCGACATTTTTCGATTGTTGAACGCGGGCTTGCGACGCCTTCTTCTAAGTCCGCACGATAAGCGGCACCTGGCCTTCATGACGATCGGAAAGGAAGGCGGCGACACGGTCGCCTACCCGCTGGAAGGTCAAGTCGACGACCTTGTCCCCGACGCTCAGATGCCGGAGCATGAGAGTGTCGATACCGATCGGCAGCCTTGGGCGCGTGACATGCAATTCGCCTTCCCAGCCATCGATTTCCAGGCCCAGACAGGCCTGCATCAACATGAAGGTGGAGCCCGCCGACCAGGCTTGCGGCAGGCAGGCCACCGGATAGGCGATTGGCGCTTCGCCCGGCGCCCGGGCGAAGCCGCAGAACAGTTCCGGCAGCCGCATATTGAAATGCACGGCCGATTCGAACGTGCCGCTCATCAGCCGCACCACGCTGTCGCGTTCGCCGTAGCGCGCCAGGCCCACGCCGCAAAGCGCGGTATCGTGCGGCCAGATCGAGCCGTTGTGGTAGGACATCGGGTTGAAGAACACCGCGTCGTCGGCGAGCGTCCGCAGTCCCCAGCCGGAATGGAAGGCGGCCGACAGCAACTGGTCGGCGACCAGCCTGGCGCGCTCGGGCTGCGGCAGCCCGACGAAAAGCAGGTGCCCGGCATTTGTCGTTCGAACCTTGCAGGGCTGGCCTTCGCCATCGATGGCCAAGGCGTAGAAATTCAGGTCGTCCAGCCAGAAATCGCGTTCCACGGCGACCCGCATTTCCTCGGCGCGGTTTTCCCAGTGCTCGGCATCCGCGAATTCGCCGCGGCGGCGCGCGAGCGCCGCCAGGCCGCGGAAGGCGGCAAAGACATAGCCTTGCACCTCGACCAGTGCGATCGGCCCCTTGGGGATGCGGCCGTCGGCGTGGAAGACCGAATCGAAGCTGTCCTTCCACCCCTGGTTGGCGAGGCCGGACTCGGCGGCGCGCTGGTAGGTGACGAAGCCGGTGGCGCGGCTCGCCTCCTCCGTCCATTCGGCGGCGGCCTTCAGCGAGGGCCAAAGCTTGTCGATGAAGGCCATGTCGCCGGTGCGGTCGGCATAGGCGGAAGCCAGATGGATATAGAGCGGCGTGGTGTCGACACCGCCGTAGTAGCGGCCGAAGGGAAGCTCGCGCAGCGCCGCCATCTCGCCCTTGCGTGTCTCATGCATGATCTTGCCGGGCTGGGAATCGCTGAAGGGCGAAGTCTCCGTCGCCTGGTGCTCGGCCAGAAAAGCCAGCACGCCGCGCGCCAGTCCGGGATTGAGCCAAAGCATCTGCAGGCTCGAGATCACGCCGTCGCGGCCGAACGCGGTAGAAAACCACGGGATGCCGGCATAGGGATAAGGCCCGGTCGAAAGCTCGGTGGTAAGCAGCGCCACATCGGCGCGGGCGCGCTCGACCCAATCGTTGAACACGCGCCCCGAGCTGTGCACCGTGGCGCCGTGCCTGCGCTTGGCGCGCATGCCGAACCGCGCGCGCGCCGCCGCGGCGCGGAAGCGGTCGCGATCGGGCGCGTCGGCGACCGCGGGGCCGACCTCGACGTAAAGCACCTTTTGACTGCGCTTGGTCACGGCGATGAGGAAATCGGCGCGGTTGTCGCTCAACTGGTCTGGCGCCTGCGAAAAGGAGATTGCCGAAAGTCGCGGCAAACCGTCCAGGCCATCATAGCCGAGCAGGACCGAGGTCTTGTCGGTCTTGGCGATATGCGTGGTGCCCCGCTTCACCCGGGTGGAGCCGCGCACCTCGAACATGTCGCGAAAGTCGGCGGCGAAATGCAGCGAGGCGGTGATGGTGGAATGCTCGCGGCTGTAGTTGGAAAGCGTGATGCGCTCGAACAGCCTGTCCTGCCAGATCAGCCTGACGCGCTCGATATGGATCGCGCCCTGCGGCATATCGCGGCCGGCAGCGCTTTGAATAGGCAGGTTGGTCAGGTTGGACGTGAACAGCACATTGTCCTGGCTGAGCGATGCGCCGAGCAGCGACATCGGCCTGCCGCCGATGGTCAGCCGGAATTCGGACAGCACGCGCGTGTCATCGCGGAAGAAGCCGTCGCCGGCGCCCCTGATGTCGCCATAGGCGTCGGCGACGGCGAAGCAGTCGCCCTGCTTGAGAGCAAAAAGCCGGTGCGGTTCTCGCGGCGCCGTCTCGTCGAGCGAGGAAAGGGCCACGGCAGGATCGAGCTTGCGCTCGTCGAGCTCCGTCATTCGTCACCTCTTTCGGTTGCCCCACCCTAGAGCATGATGCCGAAAAGTGTGAAGCGGTTTTCGGACGACATCATGCTCTATCTCTTTGATTTAGTGCCGGATTCAGATTTCAGGTCGAACAGACCTGAAATCATCCAAGGTCAGGAGGCCTTGGCCTCCGGCATGCCGGTCAGACGCATATAGGCAGAAAGGTAGTCGCGCGCCATTCTTGTCGCCGAGAACCTTTTCTCGAAGACTGCCCTCACCTGCCGTCGGTCGAGTTCGAGAAGCGCGGGCATAGATGCGACCGCATCCTCGACATTGGCCACGACGAAGCCGGTGACGCCATTGTCGACGATCTCCGGCAGGGCGCCGTTGTTCCAGGCGATCACCGGTGTGCCGCAGGCCATGGCCTCGATCGCGACGAGGCCGAACGGTTCCGGCCAGTCGATTGGGAACAGCAGGCCTGCCGCGTTGCCCAGGAATTCGGCCTTCTCGTCTTCCGTGATCTCGCCGACATAGTCGATGCGGTCGCCATCGATGAGCGCCTCGATGTTGTCGCGGAAATAAGCGCGGTCGTCGTCGCCGATCTTGGCCGCCAGCTTCAACTTCAACCCGGACCGCCGCGCAATCTCGATGGCGCGGTCCGGCCGCTTGTCGCGGGACAGGCGTCCGAGGAAGGCCAGATACGGCTCTTCCGCTTGCGGCTGATAAGTCGGCTGATAGGCATCGAGCGGCAATCCGTGATGGATCGTGGCGAGCCAATTCGCATCGGGCAAACCGCGCCTCTGGCTCTGCGAAATCGAGATCATCGGGAAACGCGGAAAACGTTGGTAGGCCGGCGCCAGGTCGACATAGTCGAGCCGGCCATGCGGCGTCGTTACCGTGCGACCCGCGATCTGCTCGAAGAACGGAAAATGCAGGAAGTGGCTGAGATGGAAATGGATGACATCGAATTCGCCGGCGCGTTCGCGCACATCGGCGAGCATCGCCAGATGCGCGGCGATTTCCGATTTCTTCGGCCGCGGATCGAGGCGGATCGCCTGGTCGCGACCTGGCATCAGTCGGGCCGATGTCTCGCTGTCGCCGCTCGCGAACAGCGTGACGTCATGCCCGAGCTCGACGAGTGCTTCGGTGATGTAGAAGACGATCCGCTCGGTGCCGCCATATAGTTTCGGCGGCACGGATTCGTAGAGTGGCGCGACATGGGCTATGCGCATCGGGTCCCTCGACTGCTGACGCGAAGCAAAATGCGTCAGCCGCGAGATCGTTCCTGCCCAATTGGTCGCGGGTCAAAGCAATTCCAGGAAAAGTGCGAAGCGGTTTTCCGTCCGGAATTGCGTAAAACAATCTAAGCTCAGGACTTACGACCACGCCGCGCCAGCATGTTCACCACCACCAAATTCCGATATTTCGACTGCGAGCCCGCGGGCTGGCCCAGGCTTTTGGCCAGCTACTGGTGGTCGATATAATTAAATCAACTTGATTTTCTAAAGTAGCAATCTACAGTTTCCGTGACTGGTAACGACCGCATGACCCTCAAAAAAGCCATCTCCGGCACAAATCTCGAGCAGGCGAAATCGCACAATCGGCGCGTTGTGATCGAAGCGATCCGCGTCAACGGCGCGCTGTCGCGGGCCGCGATCGCCAGGCTGACAGCGCTGTCGTCGCAGACTATCTCCAACATCGTCGAGGAATTGGAAGCGGCCGGGCTGCTGCGTCCTGAAGCAACGCTGAAAGGCGCGCGCGGCCAGCCTGCCGTTCCCTACTCCATCAACCCGGATGGCGGTTATTCGATCGGCCTGCAGCTCGACCACCAGCTAGCCGTTGGCGTCGTCACAGATCTTTCCGGCGCCGTGCGCGCGCGCATCGAGAGACATGTCGACCGGCCGACTCCCACTGAGGCCATGCCCCTGCTTGCCGCGGTCTCAAGCGACCTGATCGCAACCTGCCGACTGGACCGGACAAGACTGCTTGGCGCCGGCATGGCGATGCCCGGGCCGTTCGGCGTCGAAGGCATGACTTCGGTCGGCCCGACGGCCCTTCCCGGCTGGCACGACTTTCCGGTAGCCGACGAACTGGAACGGCTCACGGGCATCACCGTCACCGTCGAGAACGACGCCACGGCGGCGGCCATCGGCGAGCGGCTTTATGGCGTTGCACGCAAGCTCGGCAGCTTTGTCTATCTCTTCATCGGGACGGGCCTCGGCGCCGGCCTTTTCCTCGACGGCCATCTCTACAAGGGCTCTCGCCACAATGCCGGCGAGATCGGCCACATCATCGTCAAGCCAGGCGGCCTGCCCTGCGATTGCGGCAAGCGCGGCTGCCTCGAGCGCTACGTCTCGCTGCGCGCTGCCTATGACAAGCTCGACCTGCCGGATCCTGACCATGCCTCTCCCGACCTGCTGGAAGAGCTTTTGGCAAAGGGCGACAGCCGGTTCGAAGCCTGGCTCGCCGAGGCGGTCGATCCGCTGCGGCAGGCGATCGATATCCTGGAAATGGCGCTCGATCCCGAGACCGTCGTGCTCGGCGGCTTCATGCCGCTGCCTGTGATCGAGGCGCTGGCCGGCCGGCTCGAACCGCTCCATCTCTCGGTGAGCTCGACCAGAGCCCGCGTCGCGCCACGCGTCGTGGTGGGCGCCGCAGGAAAGGATACCTCCGTCCTCGGCGCCGCGGCCTTGCCGATCTTTTCGGAAACCAATCCGCAGTTCGACGTGCTGCAGAAGCCGGTGGGCTAAAGCAATTCCAGGAAAAGTATGACGCGGTCAGGCTCGGCGGCTTCGCCGTAGCCTTCCGTCCGGAATTGCGTCGAAACAAGGCACTATCGCGTCTGGCGTCCGGTCAGCCGCTCAAGCCCGAGCAGCAGCAACAGCGTCACGGCGACGAGCACCATGGTCAGCGCCGCGCCCGCGAAGACGTCGCCGCGATCGGTCAGGCTGAAGATCGATACCGGCAGCGTCACCCAACCCGGCGGATAAACCATCACCGTCGCGCCGAGCTCGCCCATCGACAGCGCGAAGCTCAAGCCGAAGGCGGCGACCAGGTAAGGCGTGAGCAATGGCAGTGTGACATGCCAGAGTCGGTACGCAGGACGCGCCCCGAGGCTCGACGCCACTTGCTCGAAGTCCGGCGAAAGCCGCGCCAGTCCGGCCGAGACATTGCCGAAGGTGAAGGCCGAGATCAGCACGAAATGCGCGATCATGACGATGGCGATCGTACCGTTGAGCAGCAGCGGCGGATGGCTGAAGGCAACCAGCAGGCCGAGACCCACGGACACCGAAGGCACCGCGCTTGGGATGAAGAACAAAAGCCCGAGCACTCTCGCCAGCGTGGCGTCCTGGACACGCAGCGCGAGCGCCGCCCAAGTGCCGCTGACCAGGGCCAGCGCGCTGGCAAGACAGCCGGTGATCAGACTGGCCTGCATCGCTTTCCACGCGGCGCCCTGCATGACATCGCTATAGTGTTCGACCGTCAGTCCGCTCGGCAGCACGCCGTTCCACTGGTCGGCCAGGCTGGAGAGCAGGATGACGGCGAGCGGAGCCAGGAACAAGACGCCGAACAACAGCGCGAAGACTGTCCAGATCAGCATGCGACCGGGGCGCGACCAGACCAGCATCTTTATGCTCCCAGCCGGCCGGCGGCGAACCGGTAGAGGCCGAACAGCCCGAGCGACAGCGCGATGTTGATGACGGCGATGATGCAGGCGACCTGATAGGCCGATTCCTGGATGGCCTTGCTGTAGATGAGCAGCGGCAAAGTGATGACGCCCTTGGCGCCGATGAACAGCACGATGCCGAATTCGTTGACCGTCAACAAAAGACAGAGGCTGCCGCCGGCAATCAGCGCCGGAACGGCGGCGGGCAGAATGACCTGGCGAACGATGCGGAACGGCCGTGCGCCAAGCACGCTCGCCGCTTCGATCTGGCCGCGATCGACCAGCGAAAACGCAGCGAGCAGCGGGCGCAGCACGAAGGGCGAGTAGACGGTGACCTCGGCCAGGACCACGCCCCAGGTCGAGTAGAGGAAGTTGACGGGCGGCGCCTGCAGCGAGAACACATCCATCAGCCCGGCGTTGAGCATGCCGGCCGAGCCGTAGAGGAAGGTGAAGGCAAGCGTCACCAGGAAGGTCGGCAAGGCGATGAAGGTGTCGATCAGCCGGGCGATCACTCCGCTGCCGGGAAACGGCACGAAGGCGAGGATCAGTCCCAACACCAGCCCGACGATAAGGCATCCGGCGGTCGCGGCGACCGAAATGGTGATGGTGTTGATGAGCGCGTTGAGGAAGAAGCGCGCATGCAGCACACGCACGAATTCGGCGACATTGGCCATGCCGCTATCGTCGGTAAAAGCCTGCTGGACGATCAGCACCAGCGGATAGAAGAACAGCAGCGCCAGCAGCGCCGCCGGCGGCACAATCCAGAACCGGCCGGACACCTTTCTGGTTATCTGCGCGGGAAGGATGGCCGCGTCAGCCACGGACGTCTTCCGGAACGAGCGAGGTGTCGCCGGGCGTGAAGAACAGCGGCATCGCCGAGCCGCGCTCCGGCAGGCTCACCGGCAGCCTGGTCGCCGAGACGCGCACCGGCGTGCCGTCGACATCGAGCACCAGATGGGTGAGTTCGCCCTGCCAGTGCACTTCCTTCAGCGTGCCGACGATCCGGTTGGTGTGTTCCTCGTCGCCGGTGAGGCTGAGATGCTGCGGCCTGATGCAGAGCAAGGTCTTGTCGCCGGGCTTTTCGCCGCGCGCGGCGCCCGCAAGCAAGACATCGCCGAGCTTCGCCTTGGCCAGTCCCTTCGGCCCGGCGCCTTCCGCGACGGTCACCGGCAAAAGATTCGCGCGACCGAGGAACTCGGCCGTGAAGCGGTTCGGCGGCCGGCGGTAAAGCTCCCCCGTCGGCCCGTGCGAGGACACCCTTCCGTCGCGCATGATGGCGATCTTGTCGGCAAGCGTCAGCGCTTCGGTCTGGTCGTGGGTGACATAGAGAATCGTCAGTCCAGGCAGGTCGCGATGCAGCTTGGCGATCTCCTCGACCATGTTGCGCCTGATCTGCGCGTCGAGCGCCGAAAGCGGCTCGTCGAGCAGGAGCACGCGCGGCCTGACCGCAAGCGCCCGCGCGATGGCGACACGCTGCTGCTGGCCGCCGGAAAGCTCGCGCGGATAGCGTTTGGAAAAGCCCGACATGCCGACGGTCGCAAGTGAGTCCTTGACGCGCTCGGCAACCAGCGCCTTGTCGGCGCCTTGGGCTCTCAGACCAAAGGCGACGTTGTCTTCGACCCGCATATGCGGAAACAACGCGTAGTTCTGCACCACCATGCCGAGCCCGCGCTCATAGGGCGGAAGATCGGTCACGTCGGTGGCGCCGATGCGGATGCGGCCGCTTGCCGGCCGGACGAAACCGGCAACGGCCCTGAGCGCCGTCGTCTTGCCGGAGCCGGAGGGTCCGATCATCGCCAGGATCTCGCCAGGCGCGATGTCGAGCGTCAGCGGATGCAGCACGACATGCGTGCCATAGGCGACGCTGACCTTGTCGAAGTGGACATTGGAGCCGGCGCCGCGAATTTTCGCGGCGTCGACGTCCATGACATTGCTTCCCGTGAAAGCGGGCACCGACATGGCTGCTCCTCCGGATTTGCCCACCAGGAGATCAACTTCCCGTCGCTTCGTTCCACTTCTTGACATAGTCGGGCAGCTTGGTGAGCGCATCGTCCCAGTTCGGCGCCCAGATGGTCACGCCCTTCATCGCCTCCTGCGCCTTGGCGAAATTGGTGTCGTCCGGCTTCACGTCTTTGCGGGCCGGCATGCCGAGCGCGACCGAGCTTACCGTCGACTGCGCTTCCTTGGACAGCAGGAACTCGATCAGCTTCTTGCCGTTGTCGCTGTTGGGCGCGCCGGTGACCAGGCCGATTTCATAGGGCAGCGCGAAGGTGGAGCGGGTGCCGTCCGGACCCGCGGGCCAGAACACCTTGATGTTCGGATTGTCGGCCATCTGCGACATGTTCATCTGCAGGTCGCCATTGGCCACATGCAGTTCGCCCTTGTTGACCAACGCGGTCAGCTTGCCGGTCGAGGCAGACGGGCCGACATTGTTGTCCTGCAGCTTCTTCATGAATTCGAAGCCGGCGTTCTCGCCGCCGAAGGCGTGGATGATCTCAAGCATGACAGCGGTGCCGTCGCCGGCCTGGCCGGGCGTCGAATACTGGATCTTGCCCTTGAATTTCGGATCGAGCAGGTCGTTGTAGCTCTTCGGCGCTTCCGACAGCACGGCGCTGTTGTAGATGAAGTTCATGTAGTTGTTGACCAGCGGCCGGTACTTGTCGGTGCCGCCATCGATCTGGTCGGAGCCTTCGGGCTTGAAATCCTGCAGCAAGCCGTCGGCTGCGGCACGCTGGATGAAGGGCGGCAGCGTGACGAGAACGTCGGCCTGCGGGTTCGACTTCTCCTTGGCCACGCGTTCGACGACGCCGCCCGAACCGCCCTCGATATACTGCACGGTGATGCCGGTGGCCTTGGTGAAGGCGGCGAATTCGGTCTCGTACCAGCTGCCATTGCCGTCATGCAGGCCATCGGCCGAGTAGATGGTGACGACGCCGTCGGCGAAGGCCGGCGCGATGAGCGCCGACGAGCCCAACAGTGCCGCGGTAAAGGCCAGAGCTACGGTGAGATTTCGCGATTTCATGGTCAGTTCCCCTTTGATTGAAAGGCACAATCTGCGACGCACTCGTGATGGCGTTGGTCGGCCCGCCAAGGGCTCAGTAGCGCTGGTGCATGTCGTCGTTGTGTCAACTTTGAGGGTCGCCGATCGATAAGTAAAATCTATTTATTTTATGACAGGCAAGTCTCTGCTGATATTTGTCACGGAACTGTCGCATGGGCCGTTGCAGGCGTGTTCTCCTGCACTCCTGGTTGCGATACCTCACGGAAATGGCGGATTCTTCAGCGAAATTCGACGCCCATCGTTTGCGCGCGCAAGCGCGGGTCGCGCGAGCGGATCGTTACCGGCCGACCTTCGAGCAGCTCGAAACAGCGGGCCAAAGTGTCATCCTCAAGCCGGCGCATCGCCTCATGCGTGAAGAAGGAGAGGTGCGGAAACAGGATCACATTGTCGCGATCGAAAAGCGCGCTCATCGGATGACCGGACCTGGCCAGCGGCTCCAGCGAGTAGACGTCAAGCCCGGTTCCGGCGATGCGTCCGGCAACGATCGTTTCGACAAGCGCTGCCTCGTCGATCAGCGCCCCGCGCGAGACGTTGATGAGGATGGCCGAAGGCTTCATACAGGCGAGTTCTCGGCCGCCGATCAGGCCGCGTGTCTGCTCGTTCAGGACGCAGTGGATCGACACGAAATCGCAGGCGCCGAGCATGGCATGCAAATCGTCGATCTTCTCGATCCCTGCATCTTGCATCGTCGCAGCGTCGATGCCCGGATCGAAGCCGAGCACCCGCGCCCGAAACCCCTGCCCCGCCATGCGCGCCATGCTGCGGCCGATCTTGCCGCAGCCCACCAGGCCTAGCGTCGATCCGGCAATGTCGCGTCCGAGCCAGCGCTGCTCGGGCCAGATCCAGCCGTCGCGCGAGACAGCGGCCGTAATCGCCGGCAGCCGTTTCGCCAGCGCGATCATCAACGCGAAGGCGCCCTCGGCCACCGTCTCCTCGGCATATTCGGGAACATTGACGACCGGAATGCCGCGCCGCGTCGCCGCCTGGATATCGATGGCGTCGATGCCGACGCCGTATTTGACGATGCCCTTGAGTCTGGGCGCCGCCTCGATGACCCGCGCGGTGATCGGCGTGTAGCACATCAGGATAAGGTCGACGTCGGCGACCGCCGCCATCAGCTCGGCTTCCGGAATTCCATCCGGCAACGTCACCAGTTCGACACCGCGCGCCTTCAGGCCCGCGTCGATCCCCGGGCATTCGAGCTCCCTGTCGGTCCGGACAGCCTTCATCGGGTTCACGCCGCCAGCACGGCGGCCTCGACGATGTCGAGCGCCCGGTCGAGATCGGCGCGCGCAACCACCAGCGGCGGCGACAGCGTCAGCACATTGCCCTGGCTGATCTTGAAGCTCAGCCCCTGGTCGAGGCAGCGATAATAGATCCGCTCGGCAAGGGCCCGCGCCGGAGCACGGCTTGCCTTGTCCTCGACCATCTCGACGCCGAACATCAGCCCCCTGCCCCTGACGTCGCCGACGAATGGCGAGCGCCGCATGAGGTCGTTCATACGCGCCAGCGCATGGGCGCCAAGTTCGGCCGAGCGCTCGACCAGGCCTTCCTCGCGGACAATGGCGATGGTGGTGAGCGCGGCGCGCGCCGTCACCGGGTTCTTCTCATGCGTATAGTGGCCGATCGCATAGTCGCCGGCGACGTCGAGATCGCGCCGCGCGATCACCGAGGCGATCGGCAGGATGCCGCCGCCGAGCGATTTGCCGAGCACGATGATGTCGGGCGTCACGCCGTCATGCTCGGAGGCGAAGAATTTTCCGGTCTTGCCGAGGCCGGTCGGGATTTCGTCGAAGATCAACAGCGTGCCGTGCCGGTCGCAGGCCTCGCGCACTGCCTTCCAGAAGCCAGGCGCCGGCACCAGCGGCGTCGCGCGCATCGGCTCGGCGATGAAGGCGGCGAAATCGCCCTCGCGCCCCAGCACGTAAGCGATCATGCTGGCGCACGCGCGGGCGGAATCCTCCAGCGACTTAGTCCCATAGGCGCAATTGTGCGGCGCCCAGGGCGCGACATGCTCGGCGCCGGGCAAAAGCGGCCCGGCGATGCCGGAGCGGAATGTCGCCTCGCCGCCGACGCTGGAAGCGCCGAAGCCGGCGCCGTGAAACGCGTCCCAGAACGACAGTGTCTTGAACCGGCCGGTGGCGGCGCGCGCCAGCTTCAGCGAGACCTCGATCGCGTCCGACCCGCCGGTCGTGAACAGCACCTTGCCGAGGTCCCCCGGCGCCAGCTTGCCAAGCGTCTCGGCAAGCTCGACCGCCGGCTCGCAAGTGAAGCGGCGCGGAGAGAAGGGCAATTCATCCATCTGCTTGGCGATCGCTTCCTTGAGCCGCGGATGGCCGTAGCCGATATGGTGGACGCTGTTGCCGTGGAAATCCATGTAACGGCGTCCGGCCGTGTCCTCGATCCAGATGCCTTCCGCCTTG
This sequence comes from Mesorhizobium sp. B3-1-6, assembly GCF_006439555.1. Classification (NCBI taxonomy): domain Bacteria; kingdom Pseudomonadati; phylum Pseudomonadota; class Alphaproteobacteria; order Hyphomicrobiales; family Phyllobacteriaceae; genus Mesorhizobium; species Mesorhizobium sp. B3-1-6. The sequence continues at coordinate 91,310 of NZ_VFTM01000001.1, forward strand.
GCGATGGCAGAGACGCAGGGGCTGGAAAGGCTCTGGTGCAGGAAGGCGTCGGCGTCGCGACGCAAAAGCTCCTGCGAAGGCGCGTGGCTCTGCCTCGCGCTCCATTCCTGTCGGGCGGCGGCCTTGTTGGATTCGCCTTCGGTATGGATGAGCGTCATTGGCCGAACAACTCCGTTATGGTCTCCTCGCCAAGCCCGAAGCCGGTGCTGGCGCCGGTGCCGCTGGTGACGATCACCAGCCGCACGTCTTCATGCGGGGTGTCGCGCAACACGGCATTCTTCGCTGAAGCGTAATATCCCGTCCAGCGCGCAAGCACGTTCGGCACCGTGCCGAACAATGTCTTGAATTCATCGAGGATCAATTGGTCGACGGCTTCCGATCCGAACGGATCGAGCGTGAGCCCGTAATGATGGGAGTCGCCGACGACCAGCGAACCGTCCGCGCTCTGCACGACGATCAGGTGAACGCCGTTGGCCAGCGCGGCTCCGCGCTGCTCACCCAGCTTGCTTCGCAACACGACGGCCTCAGGAAGGCCGGCGAAACCGCCATAGCGCAACAGGCTGAGATCGGACATCAGCGCCGACTGGAGCCGGAAACCGGGCGCGGCCAGCCGCAGCATCTGCAGCTTGCAGCGCTGCACGTCGTGCTTGCCGATCAGTTCCGGATAAAGCGAGCTGAAATCGTCGCCGGGACAGACGACGACCTTTTGCGCATGGACACGTCCCGCGCTGGTTTCGACGAAGGGCGGCGCGATCTCCGTCACCGACACGCCGGTGCGGAACACGACGCCATGCTTCTCAGCCAGGAACGATGCCAGCCGCGGCAGCGCCTCGCGTGACTCCACGCGCAACTCGAACGGGCTGTAGAGCCCGCCGATGGTTGCTTTCTCGTCAAGGCCAGCCTGCTGCGCGACCACTTCTCGCGCGGTCAGAAGCCCGCACGCGCTGCCATGCTCGCCAGACTTGAACGTCTCGAGCAGGGCCAGTGCTTCCGGCCGCTGCGCCACGATCAGCTTGCCACGGTGCAGGATCTCAATGCCCGCCTCATTCGACAGCTCGAGCCAGATCTCGCGGCTGCGTTCCGCCAGCCGGCGCGACGGGCCCGACTCCTGTCCCGTGACGACGACGAGGCCGAAATTGCGGATTGAGGCGCCATTCGCTTTCTGGTCGCGATCGATGACGATGACGCGCAAGCCGCGGCGCGCCGCCGCAAGAGCATGAGCCAGCCCAAGAATGCCGGAGCCGACCACGGCAAGGTCGAAACTGTCCTTCACGACGCTTACCAAGGCAAGGAGAAGGTCTTGACGTTGGTGTAGCTCTTCATCGCCTCGATGACGCCTTCCTTGTAGCCGTTGCCCGAATCCTTGATGCCGCCGAACGGGCTCATCTCGATGCGGTATCCCGGCACTTCCCAGATGTTGACGGTGCCGACCTTGAGGCCGGTTATGTATTTCTGCATGCGGCGGAAGTCGTTGGTGCAGACGCCCGACGACAGGCCGAAGGCCGTGGAGTTCGACAACGCGATCAGCGCCTCGTCATCGTCGGGCGCGCGCACGATCGGCACGATCGGACCGAAAGTCTCTTCCATCACCAGCTCGGACTGGTGCGGCACGCGATCGACGACGATCGGCGGCAGCAACGCGCCCTTGCGGCCGGGATTGTAGAGCACTTCGGCGCCTTGCTCGGCCGCCATGTGGACACGGCTTTCGAACAGCGCGGCAGCCTTCTCGTGCACCACCGTGCCGAGCTGCGTTGCCGGGTCGCGCGGATCGCCGAAGCGGATCGCCTTGGCACGCTCCAGCACCATCGGCACGAAACGATCGGCAACCTTTTCCTGCACCAGGATGCGCTTCACTGCCGTGCAGCGCTGGCCGGAATTCTTGGTGGCGCCCGCGACAGCCAGATCGGCGGCCTTCGCCAGATCCTCGTCCGAAAGATCGTTGAGGATGATCAGCGGATCGTTGCCGCCGAGCTCCAGCACCTGGCGCTTGTAGCCGGCCTTCGACGCGATCATCTTGCCGACCGGCACGCCGCCGGTGAAGGTGATGAGGTCGATGTTGGGGTTGGCGATCATCTCGTCGCCGATATCGGCGGGCCAGCCCGTGACGACCGAAAGCATTTCGGGCGGCAGCCCGGCCTCGTAGAGGATGTCGGCCAGCATCAGCGCGGTGATCGGCGTCAGCTCGGTCGGCTTGACCACCACGCAATTGTTGGTGGCGATCGCCGGCGCCACCTTGTGCGACACCATGTTGAGCGGATGGTTGAACGGGGTGATCGCCGAGATCGCGTTGAGCGGCTCGCGGATGGTGAAGATCTTGCGCTGCTTGCCATGCGGGGTGAGATCGCAGGAAAATATCTGCCCGTCGTCCTGGATGGCCAACTGACCGCTGAGCGTAAAAACGTCGAACGCGCGACCGACCTCGTAGAGCGAGTCCTGCTTGGAGATGCCAAGCTCCAGCGTGATGAGATCCGACAGCTCGTCTTTGTGGGCATTGAGCAGTTCGGCGGTCCTGAGCAGGATCCTCTGCCGCTCGTAGCGCGTCAGCTTCGGCTGGTAGGCAGCCGCGATCTCGAAGGCGCGCCTGGCATGCTCCGCCCCGCCCGCGGGCACCGTGCCGATGACGGTATCGTTCCAGGGGAAGCGCACTTCCAGCCTCTGCTCGGCGTCGACCTTCTCGCCGGCGATGCGCATCGGTTCGTGGCGGACTTTGATGGAGGGATCGAGTTGGGTCATGGGTTGGTTCCAGTCTTGGATACGTCGCGGGGTCGACCCCCACTCCGGCCTTTCGGGCCACCTCTCCCCCGATCGACGGGGGAGAGGAAATTAGTCGGCGTCGGCGCTTGATCCTTGGCAGTCCAAACCCTCCAGCCCAAAGCGCAGCCTAATCGACTGGGCGCCTTTCCTCTCCCCCGTCGATCGGGGGAGAGATGCCGAGCGAAGCTCGGCGGAGTGGGGGTCGACCGCCACGCCCAACTCAACCCAGCGCGGCCGCCATCGTCGCGTAGTAGAAGGCGTCGAAGTTGCGCAGAACCGGCTCGTTCGGCAGGTCCGGCAGCACGCGGTTGACGATGAAGGGCACCTCCTGCTCGGTCAGCCCGCCATGCGAGCGCAGCGGCTCGTCGAGCGCGGCCAGATTGTGCCGGTGTTCGGACGTGCCGATCGTCTTGTTCTCGCCCGAGATCAGGATGATGTCGCCCATGCGGTCCTCGGGCAGTTCGAAGCGGGCGCAGCCTTCCTCGCGGCCGAGCACCAGGATGATATTCTCGACCTTACGCAGCTTTTCCATCACCGCCTCGCGGTCCGCGCCTTTGGGAAGGTAGGCAGTGGCGAAGGAGCCCAGCGCCCCATGATGCACGACATAGGGGTCGGTGATCGGCAGGATGACACGGGCGGCGTCCTTGCCCAGCCATTCGTCGAGAAGGTCTTGCACATAGACCACGTTGGGCGAGCCGTCGGCATGGTGCTTCGGCTTCATGCCGTGGTCGGCCGTGACGACGATCGCCGCGCCCAGCGCATCCAACTGCGCCAGATATTTGTCGAACATCTCGTAGAAGGCGTTGGCCTGGGGCACGCCCGGCGCGTATTTGTGCTGCACGTAGTCGGTGGTGGTGAGATACATCACGTCCGGCCGGAACTCCTTCAGGAGTTGCACGCCGGCGGCGAAGACGAATTCCGAAAGCTCCGCGGAATAGACCTCGGGCACGGGCAGGCCGAAATGCTTCGACGCGTTGTCGATGCCGTGCTCGATTTTCGTCGTGGTGTCGGACCTCTCGGCCGAGAAGCACATCGCCCGGCCGTCGTCGAACTTCAGTCCCTTGCCGAGCAGCGCCCTGAGCTTGTCCTTGGCCGTCACCACCGCCACCTTGGCGCCTGCATCGTAGAAGGCCTGGAACACCGTCGGCGCGCGCAGGAACTTCGGGTCGTTCATCATCACCTCCTCGCCCGTCTCCGGGTTGTAGAGGTAGTTGCCGCAGATGCCGTGCACAGCTGGCGGCCGGCCGGTGGCGATCGACAGATTGTTGGGGTTGGTGAAGCTCGGGATCACCGAATGGGCGAAGCGCACCGTGCCCTTCTTCTTGATCTTTTCGAGCGCTGGCATCAGTCCGGCATGAATAGCCTCGTCGAGATAGGCCGGCTCGCAGCCGTCGAGGCAGATGGCGATGGCCGGCACGCGCGGCCAGGCATAGGAACGGCCGTTGGCCGTGACGTTGACGGGAGACATCTGGTTCATCGGAAATCCTCAAAAGACCTTCAGGCGGCGAGCTTGGCGCGCTCGGCGATAGCGGCGGGGGACGGGGCGGCGGTGTCGACGCCCATTTCGTTCAGCGATTGCGAGGCTGCTTCGACCACACGGCGCATGACATGCTCGTCCATCTGGCCGATGCAGCCGATGCGGAAGGAGTCCACGACCGTGAGCTTGCCCGGATAGATGATGAAGCCCTTGTCCTTCATCAGTTCGTAGAACCTGTCGAAGGCGAAGTTCGGATGCGCAGGGTTGAAGAAGGTGACGATGATCGGCGACAGCCAGCGATCCTTGAGCAACGTCTCGAAGCCGAGCGCGCGCATGCCGGCCACCATGACGTCGCGGTTCAGCGTATAGCGCGCGCCGCGGCCGGCGACGCCGCCTTCCGCCTCGTGCAGGCGCAGCGCCTCGAGGAAGGCCGCGACGACATGCGTCGGCGGCGTGTAGCGCCACTGCCCGGTCTTGTTCATGTTCGCCCATTGCGCATGGACGTCGAGCGACAGCGAATGGCTGCGTCCCTTCGCGGCCTCGAGCTCGCCCTTGCGGGCGATGACGAAGCCGAAACCCGGCACGCCCTCGATGCATTTGTTGGCCGACGACACCATCGCCTCGTATCGGATCTCGTTGACGTCGAGCGGGATGGCGCCGAACGCGCTCATGGAATCGACCAGCAGCTTGCGGCCGTTGGCATAGACAGCCTCCGATATCTCGGCGACCGGGTTGAGGATGCCGGAACTGGTTTCGCAATGGATGGCGATGACATGGGTGATGGCGGGGTCGGCCTCGAGAGCCGCCGCGACCTCTTCGCCGCGCGGCGGCAGATAGTCGCCCTTGTCGATCAGCGTGTAGGCGCGGCCGATATACTGCATGGTTTGCGCCGCGCGCAGACCGTAGGCGCCGTTGGCTAAAACCAGGACCTTGCCATCCCTGGGAACGAATGAACCGAGCATGGCTTCGACGCAGAACGATCCGCTGCCCTGCATCGGCACACAGTCGAACTCGTCACGGCTGTCGCCGGTGAGCGCCAGCAGGCGGCGGCGAAGCTCGGCGGTCATGGCGCGGAAATCGCCGTCCCAGGAGCCCCAGTCGCGCAGCATCGCCTGCTTGACCGCGTAAGCCGTGGTGAGCGGGCCGGGCGTCAGCAGATAAGGTTCGCCCAGTGCCGGCCCATCCAGCGGCTTGGCCGCCGCAAGTTTCATCCCAGCGAGCATGCTGCCCTCCCACTTCGATCCTGTCATCGGAATATGACAGTCATTCTCGGCGGGTAGGACATATTTGTAAAATCGTTATTTTGTATTGATGTATCGATCTGATTGATGATAACAGCCTGACGCTCAGGCGCCAATACGGGAACCACGCGGATGCGTTATGTCCAACTCAGAGCATTTCATCAGGTGGCCATTTCCGGCGGCTTCTCGCGTGCGGCGGAGGCGCTTTTCCTGACCCAGCCGGCGATTTCGGACCAGGTGCGCAAGCTGGAGGAAGAATATGACGTGCTCCTGTTCAACCGGAACAAGAAGCAGGTCACGCTGACCACTCAGGGCCAGAGGCTGCTCGAGATCACCCACCGCATGTTCGAGACCGAGCAGCAGGCGCTCGAACTTTTGACCGAATCGCGCGCGTTGCGCTCCGGCACGTTGCGCATCGTTGCCGACGCGGCGCACCATCTGCTGCATATCCTTGGCGCCTTTCGCGCCCGCTACCCCGGCGTCCAGGTGTCCGTGCGCTCCGGCAACACGGAAACCGTGATCAGCAGCCTTTACAGTTATGAAGCCGATATAGGCGTTCTCGGCGAAATGCCGGCGGGACGCGATTTCGAGATGCTCAAACTCAACTCGACGCCGATCACCGCCTTCGTCTCCGCCGAACACCCGTTGTCGGACAGGAAATCGCTGACACTGGAACAGCTCGCACAGGAACCGCTCGTGATGCGCGAACGCGGCTCGAAAACGCGCAAGAAGCTGGAAGATCTTGCCGCGGCTTCGAATGTCGAGCTGAAGCCCGCCATCGAAGCGGAAGGCCGTGAGGCCGTGCGCGAGATCGTCGCCTCCGGAGCCGGCGTCGGTTTCGTCTCGGCGGCCGAGTTCGGCCACGACTCGCGGCTGGTGCCGATCACAATCGACGCGCCGGAGACGCTGATGGACGAAGCGCTGATCTGCCTGCGCGAGCGCAGCGGCGGCAAGCTCGTGCGCGCCTTCCTCGACATGGCCCGCTCGATGTCGGGGGATTGAGCCTGGTTCCTACGTGGATCCGGGCGCCGCGGCGGTGACCCGCCACACCGTGTTGCCGACATCGTCGGCAATCAGCAGGGCGCCGGATTTGTCGACGGCAACGCCGACCGGACGACCCCTCGCCTCGCCCTTGTCGTTGAGGAAGCCGGTGACTACGTCCTGCGCCATGCCGTTAGGATGCCCGCCGCTGAACGGCACGAAGACGACCTTGTAGCCGTTGAAGCGGGAGCGGTCCCAACTGCCATGCTCGCCGACAAAGGCACCGCCGCGATAGGATTGCGGCAGGTTGCTTGCGGTGTAGAAGGCAAGCCCGAGCGGCGCGACATGCGAGCTCAGCGCGTAGTCCGGTGGGATGGCCTTCGCCACCATGTCCGGCCGCTGCGGCATCACGCGCGGATCGACGTGCTGGCCGTAATAGCTGTATGGCCAGCCATAAAAGGCGCCGTCCTTCACCGACGTCATGTAGTCTGGCACGAGGTTGGGCCCGAGTTCGTCGCGCTCGTTGACCACCGTCCAAAGCGCCTTGCTTTCAGGTTCGAACGACAGCCCGTTGGGATTGCGCAGCCCGCTGGCGAAGATGCGGGAGCGGCCGGTGGCGCGGTCGACCTCCCAGATCGCGGCGCGGTCCTTCTCGGCCTGGATGCCGTTCTCGGTAATGTTGGAGTTCGAGCCGACGCCGACATAGAGCAGCGCACCGTCGGGACTCGCCACCAGGCTCTTCGTCCAGTGGTGATCGATCGGCCCGCCCGGCAGTTGCGTCAGCACCTTGCCCGGCGCCGTGATCTTGGTGTCGCCCGGCTGATAGGGATAGCGCACGATCGCGTCCGTATTGGCGACATAAAGGTCGTTGCCGACCAGCGCCACGCCGAAGGGCGAGTTGAGATGGTCGAGGAACACGCCCTGGTAGTCCGGCTTACCGTCGCCATTGGTGTCGCGCAACAGCGTGATGCGGTTGCTCGGCCCGGTGTCGCCGCCGGAAGTGACCCAGTTCTCGACCCAGCCCATGACGATGTCCTTGGGCCGCTTGACCGATGCTTCGGTCGGCGCCGTCGATTCCACCACCAATATGTCGCCATTTGGCAGCACGTAAAGCGAGCGCGGATGCTGAAGTCCCTTAGCCATCGCCTCGATCTGCAGGCCCTGCGCGACGGTCGGCTTTTCGTCGTTTTTCCACCCGACCACCGAGGCCAGATGCATCGGCGGGAACAGGTACTGGTTTATCTCCGGCAGTTTCGGATTCGGGCCGATCTGCGTGTTCGGGTCGGTGTTGTCGTCGCTGCAGCCGGCAACGCCCACGGCCATTGCGCAGCAAAGCGCCGCGGTCGTCCATTTGATCGCGCTGTCAGACCGTCTCATCGGCCACTCCTACATGATGGCGATAGACCAGCCCCCAGCCGAGCCAGCCGGTGAAGATCAGGATGATCACCACCAGCGCCGACAGGATCAGCCCGGTTGGCACGACGGACGTCCAGGCATCGCGGGTGTGGATGAGCATGTTGAAGAAAGACAAGACAAGCGCGACGAGATTGCCGGCCATATGCAGCCATGCCGTCGGCTGAGCACGTATCTTGCGGTCGCCAAGAAAGTCGGTAAGCCCCGCGATGGCGGCCAGAATACCGACGATGACACCGACGGTTACAAGCCAGGCCGAAAAATTGGCCCAGGTCATTTCGGCTGTCTGCCAATAGACGATATCGGTGAGCAAGGTCCCGACGAAACAGGCGATCGGGATGGTGACGAGCATGGGGTGGATGGGATGACCGGCTATGCTTGCCGTGGATCGCGGGTTGTCCATAGCGGAAGCTCCTTTCCGCGCTGCTGCTTGGATGTAACAGCGCGAAAAGACGAATGTTCCGCCGGAAATTCTTGCGCTCACCAGAAGGTGAATGCCCGATTGTCAGCCATGGCTGAGGCGGAATAGACCGTTCCAGGGCGGCCGGGCGCGCATTTTACGGACGACAATCACGCAAGCCGCGCGGCATGCCACTTCAGGTGATCGTCCATGAAAGTCGAGATGAAATTGTAGGAATGGTCGTAGCCGTCCTGCATGCGCAGGGTGAGGTCGATCCCTGCCTTCTTGCACGCTTCGTCGAGCAGCCATGGCCGAAGACCATCCTCAAGGAAGCCGTCGGTCGTGCCCTGGTCGACGAGAAACTCAGGATAGCGCTTGCCGTCCTCGATCAGAAGCGTCATGTCGTAGGCGCGCCAGCTCTTCTCGCCCGGCCCGAGATATTTTTCGAAGGCCGGCCGCGACCAGCCGGCCGTCGACGGTTGCACGATCGGCGCGAAAGCCGAGCAGCTCCGGTAGCGTTGCGGATTCTTGAGCGCGATCGTCAGCGCGCCATGTCCGCCCATCGAATGGCCGAAGATGGCCTGGCGTGCCATGTCGACCGAGAAGTTGGCGGCAATCAGCGCCGGCAGTTCCTCGGTGATGTAGGAATACATGCGATAGTTCTTCGCATAGGGCTCCTGCGTTGCATCGAGGTAGAAACCGGCGCCGCAGCCGAACTGCCAATTGTCCTTCTCGTCGGGAACGTCAGGTCCACGCGGGCTGGTGTCGGGACACACGACGACGAGCCCAAGCTCGGATGCCATCCGCCGGTACTCGCCCTTGTCCATGACGTTGGCATGCGTGCAGGTGAGGCCCGACAGGTACCACAGGACCGGGAGCGGCCCGTCCTTGGCCTGGGGCGGCACGAAGACGGCGAAGGTCATGTCGCAGGCGCAGACCTCGGAAGCGTGGGAATAGACGCCCTGGATGCCGCCATGCGATTTGGAGGTGGAAACGACCTTCATCGGTTCTGCCTTTCGTCTGGAAATATCGACCGGCATAACCGCCGGCCGGGCCTGGCGCAACCTTGCACCTTGCAAAACTGTCGGGCGATGGAAGAGGCCGGCGCCGGTTAGCCTGCCGGCCTGTGCCACCGGCAGCCGCCCAATACCGACTGGGGCCAGATCGGGCTTCGCCGCAAAGCTCTCCATTGTGATGCATTGCCGACGGAGAAGACGCGCGTTGTCCGATTATCTGAACGCCCTTTAGCTTTCCTTGTTTGAGGTCGCCGGCAGCCGGAGTAATAGTCGCGTCGGAATTCGTGAGGAGGAGACGATGACCCTGAACTTCGACCCGAGGGCGAAGGCCACCACGCTCTACCATGGCGAATTCCGGCCGATGTTCATTGGCGGCAAATGGGTCGCGGCGCAATCCGGTGAGGAGATGCAGGCGCTGAACCCGGCGACGGGCGAAGTGCTGGCAACCGTGCCGCGCGGGTCGGCCGCCGACATCGACGCGGCGGTGGCCGCGGCGCGCGCGGCCTTCGAAGGTCCCTGGTCGAAATTCTCGCCTTACGAGCGGCAATGCGTGCTTTTGCGGATCGCCGACCTGTTCGAGAAACATTGGGAAGAGCTCAGCGTCTCCGACACGCTCGACATGGGGTTGCCGATCACCCGCACGCTGGCCAACCGGCGCCGGGTCATCGGCATGCTGCGCTTCTATGGCGGCATGGCGACCGCCCTGCATGGCGAGGCGATCGACAATTCGATCCCCGGCGAGATCGTCACCTTCACCCGGCGCGAGCCGGTCGGCGTCGTCGGCGCGATCATCCCCTGGAATGCCCCGACCGCCGCCTCGATCTGGAAGATCGCGCCGGCCCTGGCGACCGGCTGCACCATCGTGCTGAAGCCGTCGGAGGATGCATCGCTGACGCCGCTCCTGATCGCACGGTTGATGCAGGAAGCCGGCGTGCCCGACGGTGTCGTCAACATCGTCACCGGAACCGGCGCCGAGGCCGGCGCGCGGCTTGCCGAACATCCCGACGTCAACAAGATCGTCTTCACCGGCTCGACGCTGACCGGCCAGGCCATCGCCCGCGCCGGCGTCGCCAACCTCAAGCGGGTTTCGCTGGAGCTTGGCGGCAAGTCGCCGATCATCGTCTGCCGCGACGCCGATATCGACAAGGCCGTGCCGGTCGCGGCGATGGCGGTGTTCGTGCATTCCGGCCAGATCTGCATTGCCGGCTCGCGCCTGTTCGTGGCGCGCGAGATCCATGACGAATTCGTGCGCCGGGTCGCCGAGTTCGCCGGCAAGCTGCGCATCGGCCACGGCATCGAGGCGGAAACCGAGATCGGGCCGCTGATCAATGCGAGGCAGGCAGGCAAGGTCGAAGGCTACATCAAGGCCGGCAACGACGAAGGCGCCCGGCTGGTCGCCGGCGGCTCAAGGCTGACGGGCGAGCTCTATGACGGCGGCAACTTCATCGCGCCGACCGTCTTCGGCGCGGTGTCGGACAAGATGACCATCGCGCGGGAAGAAATCTTCGGACCGGTCATCTCGGCGATGCCCTTCGACACGCTGGATGAGGTTGTCGTACGCGCCAACGCGACGCCTTACGGTCTCGCGGCCGGCATATTCACCACCAATCTCGGCACCGCGCACAAGCTCGCGCGCCGCGTCAAGGCCGGCTCGGTCTGGGTCAACATGTATCACGCCATCGACCCGGCCGTGCCGTTCGGCGGCATGAAGATGTCCGGCTACGGGCGCGAGGGCGGCGTCGAGCATCTGCACGAGTATCTCGAAACGAAAGCGGTCTGGATCCAGACCGACTAAAGAAGACGCTCCGTAAACCTGCTCGCCAGCTCGCGCAGATTGGTGCGGATCAGGTTCATCAGTTGCTCCGAGAAGGAGTGCTGCACATAGCCCGCGCGGTAACGATGCGCCGGCAGGACAGAAAGTCCAATATGGACCATTTACCCCCGACCCCCGGCGAACTTGTCGTTTAAGCCTTTTGGCACCGCTCGGAGGCGCGGTGTTGGGAGGTTTCACGAGCTATGCAAGCCGTTCTCACGGTCACGAACTTGCGCAAGTCGTTCGGCGGGATCCATGCGCTGAAAGGCATCGACTTCGATCTTCACGCCGGCGAGATCCATGCTCTTTGCGGCGAGAACGGCGCCGGCAAGAGCACGTTGGTGCGTATGATTGCCGGCCTCATGCCGCCTGACGAGGGCGAGATCCGCGTCGGCGGGCATTTGCTGCGGCCCGGCGAGCTTACCAACCCGAAGCTCGTTTCCGTCGTCTATCAGGAGCTGTCGATCATTCCGCATCTGTCCGTGCTGGACAATGTGCTTCTCGGCGATCCCGATATCTCCCAGCTCTACATCCGCGCCCGCTACAGGGCGCGTGCACGCGAGACGCTGGATCAGCTCGGGCTGTCCGATATTCCGCTCAACCTCGAGGCCGGAATCCTGTCGATCGCCGAGCAGCAGCTCCTCGAAATCTGCCGCGCCGTGATGCGCGGAGCGCGCGTGCTCATCCTCGACGAACCGACCGCAAGCCTTTCCGACGCCGAGATCCAGCGGGTCTTCGCGACGGTGCGCTGGCTGCGCGCCAAGGGAACGGCCGTCGTCTATATCAGCCATCGCCTGCCGGAGATCTTCGCCCTCACCGATCGCACGACCGTGTTCCGCAACGGACAGCGCATCCTGACGAAACCGACCGCGCAACGGACCAATGACGAACTCGTCGCCGAGATGATCGGCCGCGGGGTGACCTCGGCGCATGCAACGCGCGATCGGGCCGGGCCTGCGGCGGCGACGGTGATCGAGCTTGCGGGACTTGGCGTCGCGGGAAAATACCGCCCTGTCGATCTTGCCTTCCGCGCCGGCGAGATCGTCGGCGTCATCGGTCAGCTGGGCTCGGGCGCCAGTGCGCTGGTCGAAACGCTGGCGGGCCTGGAGCGACACTACGCCGGCACGATCAGGGTCGGCGGCTCTCCGGTCGAGGTCACCTCGATTGCGGCGGCGAGCCGTGCCGGTATCGCCTATGTCTCTGAGGACCGCGCCGGCAAGAGCCTCTTCCTCGGAGCCCCCATCGAGGTCAACCTCACAGCGGCGATCCTCGACCGCCTCAACCGCTTCGGCGTGCTGACGCTTGCCGATGCGCGCAGGCAGGCGAGCGAGCTTGCCCGCCGGTTCCAGATCGACGCCCGCCGGCTGCCGGCTGCGGCGTCGACGCTTTCGGGTGGCAACCAGCAGAAAGTGGCGATCGCCAAGTCGGTCGCGCTCTCGCCCAGGATCCTGGTGCTCAACGAGCCGACACGCGGCGTCGATGTCGGCGCCCGCACCGAGATCTATCGCGAAATCCAGGCGCTCGCCCGCGAGGGGTTGGTCGTCCTGTTCTTTTCGACGGACCTGGAAGAGATCCGGGAACTGTCGCAGCGCGTGATCACAGTCTTCCGCGGCGAGATCGTCCGCGACCTGCCGGTCGAGGAGACGACCATGGATTCCATCCTGGGCGATGTCGTTCGCGGTCCGGACATCGGGAGGGCGGCATGAGCATCAACGGCAATATAAGGAGCGGAGGCAGGGCCTTGGTCGGATTCGACGCGGCGGCGCTCGGCGCCAGCCTGATGCGGCCGGAGCGCATCCAGTCCACCGCAGTGTGGGCAGCCACGGTGCTGTTCGCCTTGTGGGCAACATTCACCATTCCCGGCTTTTCCACGGGCGCCAATGTGTCGGCGATCATGTACTCCACGGCCGCGGTCGGCATCGCCGCGGTCGGCATGGCTCTGATCACGCTTTCCGGCAATCTCTTCATGCTGTCGATGGGCGCGACGGCCGCCGTCTCCACCATTCTTTTTGCATCCTTCCTGCATTTCGGCCTCTTCGCGAGCGTGATCCTGGTGGTCCTGATCGGCGGGCTGTTCGGGTTGGCCCAGGGTATCGCCGTCGGCCTGTTCCGCACCAATCCGATCATCACCACGATAGCGATGGCTTCGATCATCACCGGCGCCGGCTCGTTCTATTCCGGCGGCCTGACGGTCGTGGGCCAGGGAGACGCGAGCTGGCTCGGGGTCGGACGGACCCTCGGCCTGCCCAATCAGATCCTGCTCTTCCTGTTGGCGGCGATCGTGCTGAGCTTCATCGTCGAGCGGACCCGCTTCGGTCGGGAGCTTCGCCTGATCGGGCTGAACCCGAAGGCCGCCAGCTTCACCGGCCTGCGCGTCGGGCGTACTTTGGTGCTCGCCTACATGTTTGCAGCCATGGCTGCGGCCTTTGCCGGCGCGCTCTATGGCTCGCAGGCGGCGCAGGGCAACCTCAAGCTCGGCGCGGGGCTGGACTTCGACGCGATCGCCGCCGTGCTGGTCGGTGGCGTGGCGATCAAGGGCGGCCAGGGCCGGATCCTCGACGCGGCGATCGGCGCCGTGTTCCTGGCGATGATCTCCAACATCCTTTTGCTCAAGGGCCTGTCGCTGGAGATCCAGCTCATCGTCAAGGGCCTGGTGGTGATCGGCTCGGTGATCCTCGGCGCGCTGGCGCTCGGCTTCAGGAGGTAAGACCATGGCCGCGATCCGCAAGTCGAAGATGATCTCCGGCGCGACGCTGCTGCGCCTTGTCCTTCTCGCCGCTCTCGTCGCCGCCTTCGCGATCTGGAATCCGGCTTTTATCAGCGGCCGCAATCTCTATGCCCTCATGCAATCCTTCGCGCTGCTCGGCATGGTCGCGCTTGGCCTGTCGTTGACGATGATTGCCGGCGAGTTCGATCTGAGCGTCGGCTCGATGGTCGCTGTGGGCGGCCTGATCACGCTCGTCATCGGCGCCGGCAATCTCGTCCATGGCATGTTCGCCGCGCTGGCGTTCGCCGTGCTTGTCGGCTTGGCCAATGCCTTCGTGATCAGCCGCTTCAAGGTGTCGTCGCTCGTCGTCTCGGTCGGCTCGATGATGGCGCTCTCCGGCTTCGCCTTCTGGCTCGCCGGCGGCAAGGTCATCAGCACCGACAATTTCGACCTCGGCATGGCCCTGGACGATCCGCTGCTGACCATCCTTTCCTGGCGCAGCGTCGTGACGCTTGCCGCCTTCCTGCTCGTCGGCCTGTTCATGCACTACACGCTGATGGGACGCGACATCCGCGTCGTCGGCAGCAAGCCCCAGGTCGCGGCGGCGAGCGGCGCCAGGGTCGGCCGCTCGCTGGTGATCGTCTTCGTGCTTTCCGCCGCCACGGCCGCGCTCGCGGGAAGCCTGCTGTCGATGAGCCTCGCCAGCGCCGCGGCGACCACCGGCAGCACGCTGATGCTGCAGGCCGTCTCGGCCGCGATCGTCGGCGGCGTCGCCCTCAGCGGCGGCTCCGGCACACCCGCGCATGTCCTGCTCGGATCGCTGATCCTGACGGTGATGAACAATGGACTGAGTCTGATCGGCATGGGGGCGACGGGGATTCTCTTCGCCAACGGCCTCGTGCTGATGGGGATCGTGCTGCTCGACGGACAGTTGGGCGCATGGATGAGCGAACGGCTCGCAATGTCGCGGGCTGTGCATTCCGCCTAGCGGAAACAACCGACGGATCCTTGCAACGCCGCCGAGCCGATCGGCGGTGCGGGGGAACGTGCAACCTTGAAACGGGAGGAGTAACCAAAATGAACTTCGCAAAACTCACCAAACTTTTGCTGGCGACCACGGTCGTCGGAGGACTGATGGCGCCGGGAATGGCCTTCGCCGCGGCCAAGGGCGCGAAGGTGATCCTGCTGACGGTCACGGAAGAATGCGAATATTGCGCGCTCCATCAGCGCGCCTTCAAGGAGGTCGCGGCCGCCGCGGGCATCGATCTCGAGGTCAAGATCAACAACTACGACGCCGCCGAGCAGGCCTCGCAGGTCGACCAGGCGATTGCCCAGAAGCCGGACGCGATCGTGCTCTGGCCCGCGGATGCAAGCGCCATCGTGCCGTCGCTGCGCAAGATCAAGCAGGCCGGCATCCCGCTGGTGATCACCAACTCGCGGCCGGACGAGAAATATTCGCAATTCTGGGACGTCTTCACCGGCCCGTCGGACATCGGCAACGGCGAGTCCGCCGGCGAGGCCATGATCAAGGGTTTCGCCGACAAGAAGCTCGGCAGCGACGGCAAGGTCTTCATCGTCGAGGGCGTTCCCGGAACACCGCCTCAGATCCAGCGCTCGCAGGGCTTCGAGGATGTCCTGGGCAAGAAGGCGAGCGGCATTCAGGTGGCCGGCAAGCAGAATGGCAACTGGGACCAGACCAAGGCGACGGATGCCGCCGCCGCCCTCTTCACCCAACTCGGCTCAAGCGTGAAGGGAGTCTATGCGCAGGCCGACAACATGATGTCCGGCGTGATCGTCGCCGCCAAGCGCGCCGGCATCGATCCGGCAAGCCTGGTCCTGGTCGGCTCCAACTGTTCGATCGAAGGCGTCAACCAGATCAATGACGGCACGCAATACGCCACCGTCCTGCAGTCACCGATCGACGACGGCAAATATGCCGCGCAGGCCGTCGCCGATCTCCTCGACGGCAAGAATGTGGAGAAGCAGATCTTCCTGCCGCACGAGATCATCACCAAGGCCAACGTCGCCGACTGCAACGCCGCGCTCGGCCGCTGATTATCCGCATCCGAGGCACGGCGGCCCGCCGCCGTGCCTCACCCTTCCCGACGTCAGAAAAGAGGAATACCCCATGGCCACGGAGCCAGTCTTTAGCAACGCCTTGCCGGACCTTGTCGTGGTCTCCGGAACGGCTTCTGGTCTTGGTACTAACATTGCCCGGCTGCTGACCGAAAGCGGCGTGCGCACGATCGGCGTCGATCTCGCGCCGGCGCCCGAGAGCCTTGCAAGCGAACGCTATTCGCATGTCCGGGGCGACGTTACCGACGAGGCGACCTGGGCCGGCATCACGGACATGATCACCAGGGAAAATCCTGGAACGCTTGGCCTCGTGACGTCGGCGGCCATGCTGAATGTCGGCACCATCCTCGAATTCGACAAAGCGGCGATGGAAAGGACCATGTCGGTCAATTTCATCGGCACGGCGCTCGCCTTTCGCGCCATGCTGCCGTTGATGACCGCGCGCGGCGGCGGCCCGATCGTGGCGGTCGCCAGCATCGACGCGACCTTCGCCGAGCAGCAGCTTGCCGTCTACGCCGCCTCGAAGGGCGCGGTCCGCCAGCTTACCCGCACCGTTGCGATGGACCATGCGCGCCAGGGCATACGCGCGAACGTGCTGAGCCCCGGGCCGATGCTCGCCGGCCTCTTCGAGCGGCACATGAAATCCGCCAACGATCCGGACCGCTTCCTCGCCGCGCGCGCCAACCGCCAGCCGGCCGGCCGCATCCTCGATCCGGCCGAGGTCGCCCGCGCCGGCCTCTTCCTGCTTTCCGATGCCTCCACTGCGCTCAATGGCGCCGAGATCATCGCCGACGGCGGCCTGACGACCAGCTTCGATTTCCGCACCGGGTCGGAAGGCGCTTCGGTCTGAGGAGAAGATGATGAGCAAACCCATTGAACTCGTCGCCGCCTATTGGACCATCTCCGGCGACGTCTATCCGTTCGCGCCGAACGAGATCAGCCCCTTTCCGTTCGCCCGGCGTGTCGAGGCGGCGGCCCGGGCCGGGTACAAGGGCGTCGGCCTGATCCATGCCGATCTGCAGGCGACGCGCGAGAAGATCGGCCTGAAGGAGATGCGCCGCATCCTCGAGGCCAATGGCATGCCGCATGTCGAGCTGGAGTTCATCACCCACTGGTTCGCGTCCGGCGCCCTGCGCGCCGCATCGGACAAGGTTCGGCGCGAGCTCTTCGAGGCAGCGGAGGCGCTCGGCGCCCGCGACGTCAAGATCGCGCCGGAATTCGATGCCGACACGATCGACCTTGGGCAGGTCACGGACAGCTTCGCCGCGATCTGCGACGACGCCGCCCGTTACGGAACCAGGATCGCGCTGGAGGTGATGCCGTTCTCCAACGTGCGCACCCTGGAAACCGCGCGCGCCATCGTCGAAGGCGCGGCGAAGGCCAATGGCGGCCTGCTGCTCGACATCTGGCATATCGGCCGCGGCGGCATCCCCTACGAAGCCGTGGCCGCCGTGCCGAAGCAATATGTCGTCTCGGTCGAGCTCGACGACGCGGATGAGAAGGTCGTCGGCACGCTTTGGGAAGACACGATCTACGAACGCCGGCTCTGTGGCGAGGGCGTGCTCAATCCCCCCGCCTTCATCGACGCGATCCGCAAGACCGGCTTCGACGGCTTCTACTCGGTCGAAGTGATCTCAAAGAGGCATCGCGTGCTGCCGCTCGAAGAGGCGGCGCGACGCTCGTTCGAAACAACCATGGCGCAATTCGCCGCAAGATAGGGAGGATCAAAAATGGAAACCAATCTCAAGGGCAAGGTGGTGCTGATCACCGGGGCGGCGAAGGGCATCGGCCGCGAAACGGCGATAGCGTTCGGCCGCGAGGCAAGCCGCGTGGCGCTTTTCGACATCGACGAAGCGGCCCTCGCCGAGACGTCGGCCGCGGTCACGGCTGCCGGCGGCACGGCCGCGACGTTCAAGGCCGACCTTTCCTCGGCAGATGATATCGAGAAGAAGGTCACCGCCGCGATCGCCCATTTCGGCGGCACGGTCGACGTCCTCGTCAACAATGTCGGCGCCGGCGCGGTGCGGACGTTCGACCAACTGACCGACGCCGAGTGGGACAAGACCTTCTCGCTCAACTTCATGAGCTATGTCCGCACGACGCGCGTCGTCCTGCCGGTCATGCGCAAGCAGGGACACGGCGCGATCGTCAACAACGGCTCGGATCTTGCGCGCCAACCGGAAGGCGTTCCGATCGATTACTCGGCGTCCAAGGCGGCGGTGCTCGCCCTGACCAAGGGGCTGGCGCGCACCGAAGGCGCCAACAACGTCCGCATCAACGCCGTGGCTCCCGGCCCGATCTGGACGCCGTTCTGGACCCAGCCCGGCGGCTTTGCCGAAACCATGGGCAAGTTCCACAATATGGAGCCGCAGAAGGCCGTCGAGCATGAGATGTCGCTGCGCCAGCTGCCGCTCGGCCGCCTCGGCAAGCCGGAGGAAGTGGCCAACGTCATCGTCTTCCTGGCCTCCGATCTTGCCTCCTTCGTCACCTCCTCCGTCTGGGGCGTGGATGGCGGCTCGATACGAGCGATCGCCTAAAGCAATTCCCGGAAAAGTGTGAGCGGTTTTCCGTCCGGAATTGCGTCAAAACAAGAGATTTCAGGAGCACCGCACTGCGGTTTTCCTTTGGAATTGCGCAAAAACAAGGAGTTGCAGCAGGCGATTCCATCAAACGCTGAACTGCTTCAAGGCGCGCCGCAAGGAAACGGATTCAGCCGACGCGGTCGACGATCCGCTCGATGCGGTCCTGGGCGTCCTTCAGGGCCGCTCGGTCGGATTTGCGGCCGGAAAGCGCGTCGTGAACCTCCTCGCCGATGATGCGCTCCATGCCGGTGTAGAACGGCACCGGCGGGCGCTGCCAGTTGCGCAGCAGATTGCGGTTGGCGAGGCTTCCGACGAAGCGCACGAGCTGCGAGCTGCCGATCGCCTCCGGATCCGCGCTGACCGAGAAACGCGGCGCGACGGGAAAACCGTTCTTCACATGCTCCTTCATGGCCTCGCGCGATGCCATCCAGGCCAGCGCTTCGGCCGCCAGCGGCAGACGCTTCGGGTCGATGTTGGAAGGAA
Source organism: Mesorhizobium sp. B3-1-6 (assembly GCF_006439555.1). Classification (NCBI taxonomy): domain Bacteria; kingdom Pseudomonadati; phylum Pseudomonadota; class Alphaproteobacteria; order Hyphomicrobiales; family Phyllobacteriaceae; genus Mesorhizobium; species Mesorhizobium sp. B3-1-6. The sequence continues at coordinate 110,253 of NZ_VFTM01000001.1, forward strand.
TGCACAACAGGAACCCGCCGATCGGCGAGGTGTTGGTGCCGCCCGGTCCTGAAGGCTGCGGAACGTAGGCCACGCGGCGCTTGACGGCGGAGCGGACTTCGGCCTCGAACTGGGCGGCGCGCATCGTCCAGACATAGCCCATCGCGCTCTGGCCGCGCAGGAAAACCGCGCAGGAATCGTCCCAATGCGCCTCGAGCGCGCCGGGCTGGGCGATCTCCAGCATGCGATGCATGTAGTCGAGCGCCAGCAGGCCGGCTTCGCTGTCGATCTGCGGCCGCATATGCTGCGCATCGAGGTTTTCGGTGGAATAGCCCGTCGGCGTGCGGCGGATCGACAGCACGGTCTGGCCGCAGCAGCCGAGGAAGAACATGAAGCTCGATGCCAGCGGCCGGTGCGCCGCGTTCCAGGCGATGCCGTAGCGTTCCGCGGCCGGATTGTGGAATGCGCGCCCGGCGCTGATGACGTCGTCGAAGGTGCGCGGCAGCGACAGCCCCTCGCTTTCGAAGAGATCCGACCGGCAGGCCAGCACCTCTATCGTGCAATAGATCGGCACACCGTATTCGACGCGCTGCCAGGTCGTCGTCGACCAGATCGACGGATGGAAATCCATCGGGTTGATGCCGGATTCGCGGATCGTCTCGCCGATCGGCAGGACAAGTCCCTTGCTCGCGAATTCTCCGAGCCAAGGCATGTCGATCGCGATCATGTCGTAGGCCGAGATGGTGCGCGCGCCGTTCGCCAGGCCCTCCCGGTAAAGATCGTTCTGGTGCACCAGCTTGAAGCTCTTGGCGCTCGCCAGATTGTTGCGGAAGTCCGACCACGTGTTGCGCATGGCGGCGAAGTAATTGTCGTCGTTCAGCAGGAACTGCAGCTCGACGCCTTTCGTGATCCTGTGGGTCAAAAGGTTGATCGGCGGGATGATCGGACTGCCGCGCTGCGGCGCGCCGAAATAATAGTCAGCCTCGTGCTCCTCATTGTTGCGGCCGCCGACGATCTCGGCGATCAGGGCTTTTGTCTCCGCCGCATAATTGATGGCGAGGTTCGAGAGGCGTGCCGTCGGGTGAAGCGTGAAGCGCTTGGCCGTTTCGGAAGCCGCCCGCCTTTCGATCAATCCGCCGTCGATCATGCCCTGGATGCGCCGGATCGCGGTGCCGTGAGGGAGATTGGAGACCAGCGCGAGCTTGCTGATCGTCACCGGATAGCCCTCGAGCTCCGAGCGCATGAGGTAGTGGATGATGCGCCAGGCGGCCTCGTCCTCGACATCCGTGACGCCGAGGAAAGGCCTGCGCAGGCGATCCACGAAATCATAGACGCGCAGGAACTCGTGATCGTTCATCCCAACATTCTCCTTCCAGCGCGGAAGGATAAGCCGATCAGGCGGCTCGACGCCAGCTTTTGTCCAATTTGGACGAAACTGCCCAGCCTCAAGTTCCGGCGGTCTTGGGAGCCAGGACGAAATCCCATTCGACGGACCAGAACGGAGCGTCGAAACCGAGCTCGCGCGCCTTTTCCGGGTTGGTGACTTTGGTGAAATCCGCGATCAGCGAATCCTTCACGCCAAAGACGGCGTCCTCGGCGAGGTAGCGGCAATCGGGCGCGAAGATGTGGGTGATGACGGGATCGTAACCCGGCGCGCTGACGATGTAGTGCACATGCGCCGCGCGGTTCGGATGACGCCCGAGCGCGGCGAGCATCTTTCCGACCGGTCCGTCGTCCGGGATCGGATAGTAGCGCGGCTTGACCGAACGATACCAGTACTCGCCCTTCTCGTCGGCGGTGAAGACCCCGCGCAGATTCCAGTCGGGCTGGACGTCCTTCTGCTGGACGTCGTAGAAGCCGTCGTCATTGGTCTGCCAGACGTCGATCAGCGCGCCGGCGATCGGCTTGCCTTGCGTGTCGAGCACGCGACCGCGCACCACCATCGGCTCGCCTTTGCCGTCGAGGCAGATGTTAGCGCCGTGCTCGTAGCGCGGGGCCTCCGGCACATAGAACGGGCCGAGGATGGTGTTTTCCGTGGCGCCGTTCGGACGCCGGTGATTGATCGCGTCGACAAGCATCGAAACGCCGAGCGTATCGGAAAGAAGGATGAATTCCTGCCGCCAGTCGGAGCACATCCTGCCGACATCGGTGAGGAACTTGATGCCTTGCAGCCACTCCTCATGCGTCGGCTCGATCTCCTTGATGGCGGCGTGCAGGTGCTTCACCAGCACGCCCATCACCTGCCGCAGGCGCGGGTCGACATCCGGCCCCATGCGCGCGTTGACCACGTCGACCGAGGTCTCTTCCTCGAAATAGGGATATTTCGGTCGAGCGGCGTCTGCGGTGCCTGTCATGGCGATAACTCCTCGAGGGACGTTCGGGTTCTCAGGCCTGCGGCGGCTCGCCGGCATAGGCGCGCGCGATAAGAGCCCGGATCGGTTCCCGCTCCAGCGCCCGCGGGTTCCAGTAGGGATTGGCCAGCGCGCGGTCCGTCGCGGTGTCGATCCCGTCGGGCGGCATGCCTATCTCAGACAGGGCGCGCCTTGCGCCTATCCGGCCCGCAAGATCGTAGAGGGCCGTCGCCGGGTCGTTCGTCTTCAGCACGGCCCGCAGGGTTTCCATGACGGCCGGAACGGCGGGGGCGTTATAGGCCAGCGCATGCGGCAGCGCGATCGTATGGGTCTCCGCATGCGGCAGATCGAAACTGCCGCCCAGCGTGTGGCAAAGTTTGTGGTGCAGCGCCATGCCGACCGAGCCGAGGCAGATGCCGCAGAGCCAGGCGCCGTAAAGCGCCTTGGAGCGCGCATCGCGGTCATGCGGCTTCTCGGCGATGACCGGCAACGCGCTCACCAATGCGCCGATGGCCTCGGCCGCCATCAGATCTATCACCGGATTGCTTTCCCTCGCGTAGAGCGCCTCGACCGCATGGGCGATGGCGTTCATGCCGCTTGTCCCCGACAACGCGGCAGGAAGCGTCATCGTCAGGTCGACGTCGTAGATGACCACTTCCGGCAGCACGCGCGGGCTCGATTGGGTGACCTTCGCGCCATCCTTCGTCTCGCCGAGGATGGGTGTCATTTCCGAGCCGGCATAGGTCGTCGGCATCACGATCTGCGGCAGGTCGGTGCGCAGCGCGATCGCCTTGGCGAGGCCCGTCGTGGAGCCGCCGCCGACCGCGACCAGCCCGTCGGCCTCGAGTTCCGCCACGACCCGCAGCGCGTCCTCGGTCACGGACACGGGCGTATGCATCGTCGCCCCGGCATAGACCCCGGCCGCGGTGCCGCCAAGCGATCCGGCCAGACGCCGCGCGTCCGCCTCCTGCGGCGGCGTTGCCAACACGAGCACACGCTTCAGCCCCAGACGGTCGATCTCCTCCGGCAGCCTTGCAATGGTGCCAGATCCGAAGACGACGCGCGCTGGCTGGCCATTATAGACGAAGCTTTTCATCGAGCCTCTCCCCGTCAGCCGCGATTGTCGACACGCAGCAGGAAGGGATTGATGCTGACGCTTTGCCAGACATTGGCGGCATTGAACGGGTCGGCGGCGTTGAACGCCTTCACATCTTCGATGCTGTCCGCGAAAAACACGAAGAGCGAGCCGATCATGGTCGCACCGTCCGCAGCGACCAGCGGCCCGGAGATTACGGTCGCGACCGATCCGGCGGCAAGATAGGCCTTGTGGGCATCGTAATTGGCAAGCCGGCGCGCAAGCGCATCGGCATGGTCGAGACAGTGGACGGCAAAGAGCAAGATAGTCCTCCCGGGGGGCGCGACGCTTCATCGATCGTCGCTAAGTTCTACTCCTCCCTGCCGGAACTTAAATCGACTCCTGTCGAACGGACCGATGAATTTGTCCAAACTGGACAGATATGGGTCCATGCGGTCGTGATTGTTCGCCGCCGGAAACGGATACCGGCCGATTGCATCGTGCAGTCGAAGGTTAGCGCAGCCGCGAGATCCCTGTGGTCTCAGGCGATCCTCTGCTCGAATTGCGCGATGTCGGCGCTCTTGCGCAGTCCAGTCGCGACGACGGACACGCGGAACTTTCCCGCCAATGCCTGGTCGAAGATGGCGCCGACGATGATGTCGGCATCGGCGTCGACCTCTTCGCGTATCCGCGTCGCGGCTTCGTCGACCTCGAACAGCGTCATGTCCATGCCGCCGCAGATCGACACGAGCAGCCCCCTGGCGCCGGACATGGAAGCTTCATCGAGGAGCGGATTGGCGATCGCCGCCTCGGCCGCGATCTTGGCGCGCCCCTCCCCGGAGGCCTCGCCGGTCCCCATCATCGCCCGGCCCATGTCCCGCATCACCGACTTCACGTCGGCGAAATCGAGATTGATCAGGCCTTCCTTGACGATGAGATCGGTGATGCAGCCGACACCCGCGTAGAGAACGCGGTCCGCCATGGCGAAGGCGTCGGCGAACGTGGTCCTGGCGTCGGCGACCCTGAAGAGGTTCTGGTTCGGGATGACGATCACGGTATCGGCGCTCTCGCGAAGCCGTTCGATGCCTTCCTCGGCCGCCTGCGTCCTGCGCTTGCCTTCGAACACGAAAGGCTTGGTGACGACGGCCACCGTCAGGATGCCGGCATCGCGCGCGGCACGCGCGATCACGGGCGCCGCGCCCGTCCCCGTGCCGCCGCCCATGCCGGCGGTGATGAAGCACATATGCGTTCCCGCAAGGTGATCCATGATCTCGTCGATGGATTCTTCCGCGGCAGCGCTCCCGACCTGGGGCAAGGACCCGGCGCCCAGGCCCTCGGTCACATGCGCACCCAGTTGGATCAGCCGCGACGACTTCGACATGGTGAGCGCCTGGGCATCGGTGTTGGCGACGACGAACTCGACGCCCTGCAGCCCTTCGGCGATCATGTTGTTGACGGCGTTGCCGCCGGCGCCCCCGACCCCGACAACGGTGATCTTGGGCCTCATCTCCAGGATTTCCGGCTTGGCGGTCATTTCCTCATCTTTCTACCGAAGGCACCTGCGGCTCCGCCGCACGATCATGCGGAACCGAAGCAAGCACACGAATCAGGCGACCCCCACCAACCGCAGGGAATCAGAGCAGGCGCCTCCCTGCAAGGTCCGCTGACATTCTGCAAGCGCAAACGCCCCAGCCAAGAGCTGGAAGCGTCTGGGCGCTCGAGTTATCCGAGCCGGCGCACCGCAGGAAATTCTATTGCGTCACCGAAGTCGAGGTGCCCCAGGTATCCGACAGCACATAGCCTTGCGGATAGGGATCCGTCGGATCGAGATAGTAGTTGTGCTCTCCTGTGATCCAGGCTCTGCCGGTTATCTGCGGCACGATCGCCTTGCGCCCTCCGACTTCGGTAAGTTCGAGGATCTTGCCGGTGAAGCGCGAGCCGATGATCGATTCATGGATCAGCACCTCGCCGGTCTTCATCTGGCCTCGCGCCTGCAGCACGGCCATGCGGGCCGAGGTGCCGGTTCCTGTCGGGCTGCGGTCCGAGCGTCCTGGCGAGACGATGCAGGTGTTGCGCGTGACGTTGCCCGGCCCCTGGAACGGCATGGCGAACTGCACGATCGACACACCGCGCACATTGTCGAACTGCGGATGCACGACATCGAGCTGCTCGCGCGCCGCGCGGCGGACCTTCTCGCCGGCCACGGCCAATTCGCGGGCCTCGTCGGGAGTGACCGAGAAGCCGAGCGCGGGCGCATCGACAATCGCGTAGAACATGCCGCCATAGGCAATATCGACCTTGATCGTGCCGAGCCCTTCCACCTCGATATTGGCATCGAGGCGCTCGGCGAAGGCGGGGGCATTGCGCAGCGTGATCGACAGGCATTTGCCGTCGCTGCATTCGGCGCGCACCTCGATGACGCCGCCGGGCATATCCAGCTTGAAGCGCGTCTCGGGCTCCTGCATCGGCACCATGCCGGTCTCGAGCAACACCGTGGCGACGCAGATCGTGTTGGAGCCGGACATCGGCGGATATTCGGTCGGCTCCATGATGATGGCGCCCGCGGCGCAATCCTCGCGCGTCGAGGGCACCAGGAGATTGACATGCCGGGCAACGCTGCCGCGCGGCTCGCAGATCAGCATGCGCCTGATATGGTCGTGATCGCGTTCCATCGTGATCATCTTTTCCATCATCGTGCGGCCGGCAGGCGGCAACACGCCGCCCACGATGACATCGCCGATCTCGCCCTCGGTGTGGCAGCCGACGACGCGGATGCTGGTTTTGGTGCGCATTGCTTTTCTCTCCCTGTCCGCAGCGACTATCCGCCTGGCAAGTGGTCCTGCTTGGGACAAACTGATCAATCCGCGCGCCAGCCTCAAGGAGATTCCGCGAATGACCGCCAACGTTCTTCCAACTGCACGCCGAAATCGCGGAAAATTCCTCTGGTGGCTGGCACGCACCCCGCGCTGTGAATGCCAACCCGCCTATGGCGACGGGACCATCTCGGCGCGCAAGGTCGAGACGCCGCCCGCGATGTCGCGCCTTGATTGCCGGCGCTATCCCTTGAATGCCGGCAGCGTCAGACCCTTGACGCCGACATCGAGCGCAAACAGGCCGCCCGGATGCTTCTGGCCGACGAAGTGGCTGGCAGGACGCTTGAGCACGGCAGAGGTGACATAGAGGATATCGAGGTCCTTGCCGCCGAACTCGCAGCAGGTCGGCAGGTCGGTCGGCAAGAGCACCGTCTGCATCAGTTTGCCGGTCGGATCGTAGCGGCAGACCTTGCTGGTCACCGGGATGGTCACCCAGTAGCAGCCTTCGACATCGACCGTAGCTCCGTCGGCGACGCCGCCGGTGACCGTCATGTCGACGAAGGTACGGCGGTTCTCGATGTCGCCGGTGGCGGGGTCGAAATCATAGGCCCACACCGCGCCGGCATGGCTGTCGGAGAAATACATGGTCTTCGAATCCGGGCTCCAGGCGAGCCCATTGGAGCAGCCGATGCCGTCGATGATCTTGTGCACCGAAAGATCGGGATCGAGCCGGTATAGCGCGCCGATGAATTCGATCGGCTTGCCGGGCACCTCGAACATCGAGCCTGACCAGAACCGCCCCTGCCGGTCCGGCTTGCCGTCATTGAAACGGGTCTTCGGCATATGTGCTTCCGGGTCGACGATCGCTTCGAACACACCCGTCGCAGGGTCGAAGAAATGAAAACCGTCGGTCATGGTCAGCACCAGGCCGCCTTTTTCGCGCAGGCCGAGGCAACCGAGATATTCCGGCGTCTCGAACACCTCGTCCTTGCCGGTCGACGGGTCGTAGCGGTGGATCAGCTTCTTCCAGATGTCGATCCACCAAAGCACGCCGGCCTTAGGGTCCCAGAGCGTGCCCTCGCCCAGCTCTGCTCCGGCATCGACGACGCAAGTGATTTCGACCATGCTCAAGCCCTTCTGCCGCGAATTCTGCCGCCGAGCCCGGCGAAGGTCTCGCTGCCGATCGACACCGTGATCAAGATCACCGCACCGTAGACGACGAGCAGTGCGCCGCTCGACAGGTTGAGCGCCGGTAAGAGCCCGGTGAGGATAGTCAGCACCATGGCGCCAGCGACGGTGCCGAGATAATGCCCGCTGCCGCCGAGGATCGAAGCGCCACCGATGGCGACCGCCGCGATCGAGGTGAACAGATAGGCATCGCCCATGCCGAGATAGGCCTGGCCGGAATAGCCGGTCAAAAGCATGCCGGCGAAAGCGGCGGTGAGGCCGGAGACGACGTAGGTCAGGATGGTGGTGCGCGCGGTCGGCACGCCGGAGAATTCGGCGACGGTCGCGCTGGTTCCCAGCGCATAGAGATGACGCCCGAACGCGGCCTTGGAGAGCAGCAGCGTGGCGACCAGCGTCAGCGCGAGCCAGATCAGCGCTATGACCGGGAAGCCGCCGATGCGCCCGACCGACAGGAACTGGATCAGCGCCGGCGCGGACGGCGTCGGCGAACCACCGGTCAGCACCAGGATCAGGCCCTGCAGGATGACATTGGTGGCCAAGGTCATGATAATCGGCGGCACGCCGAACTGGGCGACGCCGACGCCGTTGATGAGCCCGATGAAGGCGCCGCCGGCAAGCAGCAGCGGCATGACCCAGATAAGCGGCAGATCCTGCCCGCCGCAGAGCAGCGCCATCACGATCGCCGCGGAATTCAGCACCCAGGGCACCGACAGGTCGATGCCGCCGCCGATGATGACGAAGGTCTGGCCGAGCGCGACGATGCCGACGAAGGCCGCCAGCACCACGGTCGAGCGCATGTTGGAGACCGAGAGGAAGCCAGGCGAGAAAATCGCCGTGACCAAGAGCAGCACGATCATGCCGGCATAGGCAAGCACGATGAGGCGGTTGCGGGCGAGGAAAGCGCTCATTGGACGCGGTTCCTCGCGGCCTTTTCGGCGATCGAGCTTGCGAGCACCGAGAGCAGCAGGATGATGCCGGACGCGACCGGCTGCCAATAGCTCGACACGTGCAGGACGAAGACCAGATTGCCGATCAGGGTAAGCACGAAAGCGCCGATCAGCGTGCCGGCGAGATGGCCGCGACCGCCGAACAGGCTGACGCCGCCGATGACCGCGGCCGCCACGGAAGGCAGGATGTAGTCCTTGCCGATGGTCGGCGAACCGGCGCCGGTCTGTGTTATCAGAAACAGCGCCGCGCCCGCGGCGAACAGACCTGACAGGCCGTAGGTGACGATGTTGACGCGGGTGATGGAAACCCCCGACAGAAACGCCGATTTCTCGTTGGAGCCGGAGGCCTGGATGGTGATGCCGACGCGCGTCGCACGGAACCACCACCAGAACACGAGCAGCGCCAGCAACATCCAGACCGGGCTGGTCAGGCCGAGGAGTTGCACCGAGGCGAAACCAACCCACCAACCGGGAACGCTGCCGCCATCGGTCGGCAGGATGATCATGGCGACGCCATTGAGGATCGACCAGGTGGCGAGCGTCACCAGGAAAGGCTGCAGCTTGAGCAGCGAGATCAGCAGGCCATTGAGCGCGCCGATGAGGAAACCGAGCGCCAGTATGGCCAGCGCCCAGAACGCCGTGGTCGAAGGATCGTCGGTGAAACGCGTCGCCGCGATCACCGTGCCGAGGCTGATCATGCCGCCGATCGACAGATCGATGCCGCCGCGCACCAGAACGATGGTCTGTCCGGTTGCCGCCAGCATCAGCGTCATCGCCGCCGCCGTATCGAGATTGAGCTCGTCCAGGCTGAAGACGCCGGACTGCAGGCTGCCATAGATGGCGACGATCAAGGCCAGCATCAGGCAGGCGACGAGGAACGGCGCGCGGTCGAGCGCGCGGCCGCGCCAATCCATGCCTGGCCTGCTGTCCTTGGTTCGCGCCGGCATTCGCGCCCTTTCCACAGTTTGCTCCGCGGACATCACCATGCCTCAGGCCGCCCTGGTTTCAAGCATGGCGGCGCGCAGGATTTCCTCCTCCGAAATATGCTCGCCCTCCAGCGTCGCGGCGATACGGCCGTTGCGCATGACCAGCACGCGGTCGGCGACATGGACGAGCTCTGGCATGTCGCTCGAATGGAACAGGATCGCGTAGCCCTTGGCGGCGAGATCGCGCATCAGCTGGAAGATCTCGCCTTTGGTGCCGACATCGACGCCGCGTGTAGGATCGTAGAGCAGGAGCACGCGCGCTTGCGTCAGAAGCATCTTGCCGAAGATCACCTTCTGCTGGTTGCCGCCGGACAGCGTTCCGGCGAGTTGTTCCGGCGTGCCGGCCTTGATGCGCAGGAAATCGACCATCTCCTTGACCAGGGCCGCTTCCTTCTGCCGGCTGAGCAGGCCATTTTCGGTGAAGCGCTTGATGACCGACAGCGTCAGGTTCTCGCGTACGCTCTTGGTCAAGAGCAGGCCCTGGCCGCGCCGGTCTTCCGGCACCAGCGCGATGCCATCCTTGCCGGTCAGCGCCTGGCGCGGATTGCCGATAGCCGCGGGCTTGCCCCAGAGCTCGATCGTGCCGCTCGCCTTTGTGGCGCCGAACAGCGCCTGGAACAATTCGCGCTGGCCGTGGCCCTGCAAGCCGCCGACGCCGAGCACCTCGCCCTCGCGAAGCGAAAAGTCGACCCCTGAGAGACGGCTGCCGCTGGCGAGGTTTGCGACCTCGAGCGCGACGCGATCCGTCATCGTCGGCACGCGCTCGGGATAGAGCCGGTCGAGATGCCGGCCGATCATCTGGGTGACGATCTCGTCGTCGGAAACGGCAGCGGCCTCATGCGCGGCGACAGTGCTGCCATTGCGGAAGATCGTCAGCCGGTCGGCGATGGCGCGCACCTCGGCCATGCGATGCGAGATGAAGATGACCAGCCTGCCTTCGGCGGCCAGTTGCCGGGTGAGCTTCAACAGCCATTCCGCCTCCCGCGCCGGCAGCGCCGAAGTCGCCTCGTCGAGGATGAGGATGCGCGGGTCCTTGGCCAGGCCCTTGGCGATCTCGACGATCTGTCGTTCGGCCAGCGTCAGCCGCCGCAATTCCTGTTCGGGACGCAGCGCCGGGAAATCGTATTTTTCGAGAAGCGCCAGCGTCCTGCGGCGCATTTCCGCGCGGTTGACGGTACCAAGCCATGTCCTTGGCTCGTGCCGGAACCAGATGTTTTGCTCGACGCTGAGATCGGGGATGAGCGACAGTTCCTGGAAGACGGCGGCAATGCCGCGCGCCTGCGCGGCATCCGGGTTCGCGGGCCGATAGTCCTGGCCATCGACGAGGATGGAGCCGCCGTCATGCTGCACCGCTCCCGACAGGATCTGGATGAAGGTGCTTTTGCCCGCTCCGTTCTCCCCGAGCAGCGCGTGCACCTCGCCGGCGCGGGCGCTGAATGCGGCTTCGCTCAGCGCGACGATGCCGCCATAGCGTTTTGACAGACCGTTGACGGTAACGAGATCCATGGGCCGCTTTCCAGAGCGTTTCACCGTTTCAAGGAAACGGCGAACCGCTCTATCTCTTTCTTTTTACGCAATTCCGGACGAAAAACCGCTCACACTTTCCTGGAATTGCTCGAAAAGGTCTCCCGGCATCGCTCGACGCCGGGAGACAGGATCGTGGAACCGGATGTTACTTGCTGCCGGCGGCTTCCGCGGCGGTGATCTCGACCCAATCGGGCGTGATCGGCAGCGTCAGGCCGGGCGCCTGGTCGGGGAAGGCATTTTCGCCGACCGCGATCTTGATCATCTTTGTGCCCGGATAAAGCTTCGACTCGAAAGGATCGGTCGTCACGAAATCACCCTTGACCGACACCGAGCGTTCGGCCGGCTTCTTGCCGGTGTCCAGCATATCGACCGCCAGCTTGATCGCTTCGGAGGAAAGATAGGCCGGATTCGAGCCGAGGATGCATTTGGCGCCTTGCGTCTGCGCGCAGGTGACGGCCGCGACATTGTAGGAGAAGCCGACGACCGGGACGATCGGCCGGCCGGCGTCCTTCAGCGCCTGGATGGCGCCCGAACCGTAGCCTTGCGTCATGATGCCGTCGATCTTCGGATTGGCGGCAAGCAGTGCCGCCACGCCGGACTGTTCCGGACCGAGCGCGTAATTGCCGTTGTAATAGCCGACAACCTTGATGTCGGGATATTTGGCCAGAACCTTTTCGTACCCACCCTGCAATTGCGCCGAGATCGGTGCGCCGGCGAGGCCGCGGTCGAGGATGATGTTGCCCTTGCCGCCAAGCTGGGTGGCCATCCACTCGGCCATGACGGCGGGAATGCGGTCCCAATCGGAAGCGACGGCATAGGCGCAAGGCTCGGTCACCACCTGGTCGAAGCTGATGACGACGATGCCCGCGTCGCAGGCCTTCTTGATGGTGGGGTTGAGCGCCGAATCCGAACCGGCATCGACCAGGATCGCGTCCGGCTTCTGGCGGATGATGTTGTTCAGCGAGTTGATCTGCGCCTGTACAGTGTTCTCGACATTCTCGATCTTGAGGTCGACGCGGCCTTTCAGCGGCCCCTTGCTGACTGACACGGTGGCGACGCGCTCCATCTGCTGGCGCCAGTCATTGCCGACGAAATTGTTGGAGAGATAGATGGTGTAGGGTTTCTTGTCTTCGGCATGGCCGGCCTGCATGCCAACCGCCATCATGGTGGCTGCAAGCGCTGCAAGGCCGGTGTAACGGCTCAATAATTTCATGATTTTCTCCTCCCGTTTTTCGTTTCGAAATCGTGGCGCCGCGATGCGGTGCCCCTGCCCTCATCAAATCAGCTTCCCGAGGCCTCCTTGGGCGTGATCTCCACCCAGCTTGGCGATACCGGCAGCGAAAGGCCCGGCGCCAGATCGGGGAACACGGTCTTGCCGAGTTCGATCTTCACGGCCGAGGAATTCGGCGCGTATTTGGCATCGACCATATCCGTGGTCAGGCCGGGCGAATTGAACAGCACGGTCGTGTCGGCCGGCTTCTTGCCGGTATCGAGAATGTCGACGGCGAGCTTGATCGCTTCGGCGGACAGGGATGGCGGATTGGCGCCGAGCCAGCATTTCGCTCCCTTGGTCTCGGCGCAGCTGACGCCGGTGCCGTTGAAGGCGGCGGCGACGACCGGCACCATCGGCCGGTCGGCATTCTGCAGCGCCTTGATGGCGCCGGTGCCGTAGCCTTGCGAAAAGATGCCGTCGACCTCCGGGTGCGCGGCGAGCAGGCTCGCCACGCCCTCCTGTTCGGGCCCTGCGGCGTAGTTGCCGTTGAAATAGCCGACGATCTCGATGCCGGGATATTTCTTGAGCACGGCGCCGAAATTCTTTTCGAACTGCTCGGAGATCGGCGCGCCGGCGAGGCCCCGGTCCATGAAGACCTTGCCCTTGCCGCCGAGCATGGAGGCCATCCATTCGGCCTGGTTGTTGGCCATGATGTCGAAGTCGGAATGCAGCTTGTAGGCGTATTCGGCCGACACGGTCTGGTCGAAGCTGACGACGATTATGCCGGCGTCGCAGGCTTTCTTGATCGTTGGATTGAGAGCCTCGGCCGACGACGCGTCGATCAGGATCGCGTCGGGCTTCTGGCGGATGATGTTGTTCAGGGAATTGATCTGCGCCTGGACAGTGTTTTCGGCATTTTCGATCTTGAGGTCGACGCGGCCTTTCAGCGGCCCCTTGTTGACCGCGACATTGGCGACGCGCTCCATTTGCTGGCGCCAGTCATTGCCGACAAAATTGTTGGAAAGGTAGATGGCGTAGGTCTTCTTGGCTTCGGCATGGCCGGATGTCGCTCCAGCGCAGGCTGCGAATCCGGCAAGCGCGACCAAGCCGGCGCACAGGCTCCTCGACTGCATTGTCTCCTCCCTATGTTCCTCCCGGCTGGCGATGGACTGCGCCATCTTGATCAGACACCGGGCCTCTCGACAGCTGCGGTCGTGGGCGGAATTCGCGCACTATCTCGCCTACCGCCGGCACCTCAGCTTAGCTATCATGCTATTATAATTTTATAGGCCTGTCCATGCACCCGACGGCAGAAATCGCACTTTCGAGGGTCTCAGGAGAGGTCGTTCGGCGCGTCGTAGGTGATGCTGAAAATATCGGCGGGATGGCGGGCGACGGAGAACTCGATGCTGCGCTGGTCGGCCGACTGATAGAGCATCTCCACTGTCAGCACCGCGCTGCCCAGTGCGATGCCGAGATCGGCGGCAACCGCCTCGTCGGCGATTTCGGCGCGCACGGTGACATGCGCCACGTCGAGGCGCAGCCCGAGATGCTTTTGCACCGAGCGGAAGATCAGCACATCGGAGAAGTCTTCGCGCTTCAGCCTGGCGCCGATGTCGGGAGGGAAATAGGTGGTGATCTGCGCCTTCCTCTGTTCGCCGATCGACAGCACGCTGCGCAGGCAATAGCCCGCCTCCTCCTTGCCCATGCCGAAATGGCGCTGGAGCACAGGTGAGACCTCCTTGCGATAGGATTTCACCGTAAGCTGCGCGTCCTTGGTGAAGGCCGCCATGTCGGCGAAGTTCTTGAACTTCCAGCTCAGATTGACCGACGGGCTGCGCGCCGCGACCACCGCCGGTTTCGCCGAGCGCTTCTTGATCAGTCCGTCGGCTTCGAGATCGCGCAGCGCCTGGCGCACGGTGATCAGGCTGACCCCGAAGTGCTCGGCGATCGCCGCTTCCTTCGGCAATTCCCCGCCGACGGGAAAGGTGCCGTCACCGATCGGCACGCGCAAGATGTCGGCGAGCTGGCGATAGAGCGGCCCGTTGGAACGTCCAAGCGAGCGCCTGGGAAGACTGTCGATGGTGGGAACGGTGTTGTCCATGAGCCTCGTCGCGTCTGTGTCGAAGCTTTTATAATAGCTTCCGCCGCCCGAGGCTATCGCATGACGCGCAAAACTGCGGTTTTGCGGCAATGCTTAGACAAAGAGCCGAAGCGGATGTTCGACCGCCGATTTCAACTCGGCGAGCCAGACCGTCGAGGTTGCCTCGTCGACACGCGCGGCGTCCACCGTCAGCAGGCATTCGGCGTTGTCACCGGCGGAGCCGACCGAGACTGTCAGGCGCATGGCCCGGCCCGGCAACAGCGGCATCGTCACCGGCCGGATATCGCTCGGCGGCAGCAGCCGCACCGACAGGACGGCCGGTTTTTGCGCATCGTCGCGATTGTCCGCTTGCGCCGCAAGCCGCGCCGCGCGCAGCGCCGTCAGCGGCATTCCCGATGTGGTCGCGAACATGACTTGCCTGTTGCCGAGTTCGAGCGCCACGGGCGCTTCCCTGACCTTGGCCACTTCTGAAATCTCGCCGAACGCGCAACCGGTGGCACGCAACACGATGTCGTCGATGTCGAACACCTTCCCCGAGCTCTCCAGCACGCTCAGCAACTCGTGCAACGCGTCCAGCGCGATCGATGTCGCGAAGGCGGCGATGCTGGACGCGACAGGCGAAGACGCCGGGGCCGCGGCCAGAAGCTCTGCCGGCGCATCGACCGGGGTAAAGTCAAGCACGTCGGCGGCCAGGATGCGGCCGCCCGGACCACTGCCGTGGAGCGCTTCGAGCAGGAAACCACGCTCGCGGGCAAGCCGGCGCGCATAGGGCGAAACAGCCAGCCGCGATGCCACCGCCATGTTCATTTCAGATACTCGGCGTTGACGCAGTTGGTCAGCCGGCCCTCGGCGAGATAGGCATGCACGACTTCGATCGATTTCAGCCTGAGGTCGCGCATCGCCGCCGGGCTGTAGAAAGCCGCGTGCGGCGTGACGATCAGCCGGTTGGCGATCCACGGCTCGCGGCGCCGCCACGCCGCCAGAAGCGAATGCTCGAGATCGCCGGGCTCGTTCGGCAGGACGTCCAGCCCAGCGCCGGCGACGACGCCATTGCGCAGCGCTGCTTCCAGCGCGTCGAGATCGACGATCGGACCCCGAGCCGTGTTGACAAGGACAAGGCCAGGCTTGGCGGCCGCGAAGGCATCCGCGCCGATGAGCTTGCGCGTTTCCTCGCTCAACGGCGTATGCACGCTCACCACATCGGCCCGCCTCATAAGCTCGGCCAGCGAATGCACCCTCTCATAGCCGGTCGACAGGTCGACGCCGGACAGAAGATGCGGATCATAAAACACCACCTTCATGTCGAAGGCGGCGGCGCGGCGGGCCGCCGCAAGTCCGATGCGGCCCAGCCCGACGACGCCGAAGGTCGCCCCCTTGTGACGGCGCACCAGCGGTGCTTTTGAGAAATGCCAGCCCTCGGCTCCATTGGCCGAAAGCTCGGCGCCATAGGCCGACGTGCCGCGCGTCAGCGCCAGCATCAGGCCGATGGCGTGATCGGCGACTTCGGTGGTGCCATAGTCGGGCACGTTGCAGGCGGGAATCTTGCGCGCGCCCCAGCCGGACGTATCGATGTTGTCGAAGCCGACGCCGGAGCGCACCGCGATCCTGGCCTTGGGAAAGGCGGCTGGCGCGGCGGCGACATTATGGGTCGGCGAATAGTTGATGACCGCGTCGACCGCCTGGCAAACCGCCGGATCGAGCGCGGCGGCTTTGTCATTTGTCGAGCGGGCCAGGATGAACTCGATGTCGGGATAGTGCTCGCGTTCGAGCTCGGCCTCGTCGGCGGCTTGCCAATTGGCGCACAGGATCTTCATGCTTGCCCTTCGGATATGGATGATTATCTCTTGATGCCGCCAATGCGCCCGCCCATCGGCACCACGGCGCCGACCGGCTGATCGATGGCGTTGAGCGTTCCGCTGACCGGCGCCTCGATCTCGACCACGGCCTTGTCGGTCTCGATCTCGGCGATCAGCTCGCCTTCTTTCACCGCGTCGCCCACCGCCCTCAGCCATTTGACGACCGTGCCTTCGCTGACGGTGAGATCGCCGAACGGCATCGTGATCGGCTCGTCGTCGCCGGCGGTGGCGATGGAAGCGGCTGGTGCCGTGGGCTGTGGCTTGGCTGAAACAGGTGCTGGCTTTGCCGGCGCGGCGCTTTTCAGGCCGACGGTGTACCAGTGATCCGGCACCGGCGGCTTGCCGGCGACGACGTCGCGAATGCCTTGGGCAATGCGTGCCGTGTCGACCAGCATGGCTCGCTCCAGCACCGGCGCGAAGGGATGCGAGGTCGGCGCTGTATGCAGCCTTCCGGGCGGGGCATCGAGCTCGTCGAAGGCGAGCTCGTTGATCGCCTGGGCGATCTCGCCGCCAAGGCCGCACATTGCCCACGCCTCGTCGACGACGAGCAGGCGATGCGTCTTCCTGACGCTGGCCACGATCGTGTCGATGTCGAGCGGCATGATGGTGCGCGGGTCGATCACTTCGGCCTCGATGCCATCGGCGGCCAATGCCTCCGCGGCTTCCAACGCGCGCTGCACCATCTGCCCGGCCGCGACGATGGTGATGTCGCGGCCCACCCTCGCGATCCGCGCGACGCCGAACGGCACATAATGCTCGCCGACCGGCACCTCGCCCTTGGAGGCGAACAGCGCCTTGGGTTCGAGCATGATGACCGGATCGCCGGCCCGGAGCGCAGTCTTCATCAGGCCCTTGGCGTCCGCCGGGTTCGACGGCACGCAGACGATCAAGCCCGGCATATGGGCGAAGACCGGGTGGTAGATGCCGCTGTGATGCGGGCCGGAACTGCGCAGCGCGCCGGCGCCGACGCGCACCACCATCGGCGCGCTCATGACGCCGCTGGTCATGTAACGCAGCTTCGCCGCCTGCAGAAAAATCTGCCCTGCGGTTTCAAAGGCGAAGTCGGCGAACATCAGGTCGGAAACGGTGCGCGCGCCGGTAGCCGAAGCACCGACGGCGGCTGCGGTAAAACCCTGCTCCGAAATCGGCGTGTCGACCATCCGCTCGGCACCGAACTCCTGCCACAGGTTCCTCGTGTGGGCAAAGCTGCCGCCGCGCTCGCCGGTGCCCTCGCCGAAGTAAAGGATCGCTGGATTGGCGCGCATCTCTTCGGCAATGCCGTCGCGCACCGCCTCGAGCCAGCCTTGCGTTCGCGTCTCGCCGACGGCGCGCGGCTGCAGGGCAGCCGGCGGATTGATCGGATCGGCAAAGACGTGCAGGCGCACCGTTGCTGGATCTGGCTCGGGCGAAGTGCGGGCGAAGGCGAGCGCCTCCTCGACCACCTTCTCGATCCGCGCCTCTATTGCCGCGAGCGCCTCGGCATCGGCGACGCCGTACTCTTCGATCAGCCGCTTGCGGAACATGTCGATCGGATCGCGCTTGATCCAGGCGTCGAGCTCTTCCTGCGTCCTATAGGTGCCGATGACCGGGTCGCCCTCATGGTGGCCGACGGTGCGATAGGTCTTGGCTTCGATCAGCGTCGGGCCCTTGCCGGCGCGGGCACGTTCGGTCGCTTCCTTCATGGCCAACCAGACGGCGAAGACGTCGTTGCCGTCGACGGCGACGCCGGGCATGCCGTAGGACGCGGCCTTGGTGGCGATCTCTGGATTGAGCGTGATCGACTTGAGCGGCGTAGCGGTGGCGTAGAGATTGTTCTCGCAGATGAAGACCGCAGGCGCCCGCTGCACCGCCGCGAAATTGAGCGCCTCGTGGAAGCCGCCATGGTTGGCGGCGCCGTCGCCGAAGAAAGCGACACCGATGTCGTCGCGGCCCTGCTGGCGGGCGCTCATGCCGATGCCGACGGCATGGCCGATCCCGGCGGCGACGATACCGTTGGTGCCGAACAAGCCGACCGAGCGGTCGTAGAGATGCATGGTGCCGCCGCGGCCGCCGCAAATGCCGTCGGCCTTGCCGAACAGCTCGGCCATCACGCGCCCGGGATTGGCGCCCTTGGCCAGGGCATGGCCGTGGCCGCGATGGGTCGACGTGACCCAGTCGGTCGGCCGCAAATGCGCACAGACCCCGACGCCGGTCGCTTCCTCGCCGATATAGAGATGCAGGAAGCCGGGCGTCTCACCCTTGCGGCAAGCGATCTGGGCAATGCTTTCGAAGCGGCGCAGCAACACCATGCGCTCGAACAGGTCGAGCAGGATTTTTCGGTCGGGCAGATTTGACGCACCGTTGAAATCCTCGCGTGCGCGCGCCGCAGAAATTGCCACCAAAACCTCCCGTGAATCCGTCTGGCGCCGGACAGAAACGCGCCGGCGGCGAGCTTGTGGCTGCTCGCTTCGGGCTCATCATAGATTATAATAGCATAATGTCTACAGGCTCTGAGCAGAGCCTGTGAGGCGCAAGCGCGTTCACCGTTTCACCGAGCCGGCGAAACGCTCCATCACTTTGTTTTGACAAAGGTCCTGGCGAAAAAACCGTGCGCTAGATCCTAGTCATGCGCACCGTGGCATCGGGCCGCTGGAACAGCTCCGGCCGAAGGCTGAGACCGAGCCCCGGCCCCTCGAGCGGCGCGACACGGCCGTCACTAACCGGCGGAATGTCGGCGACGATCTCGGTGTACCATCCAGTGAAATAGGCGCGCACGGCTTCCTGGTAATTGACGTTCGGCAAGGTGGCCGACAGCGCGCAACTGGCGGCATAGACGATCGGCCCCGTGCAGTCGTGCAGCGTCACCGGCAATTCGCTGGCCTCGGCCATGTTGGCGATCTTGCGCGCTTCGGAAAGGCCGCCACACCAGGCGAGGTCGATCATGATCACGCTAGCGGCGCGCTTGTCGATAAGCTGCTTGAACATCTGCCGCGTGGCCAGCCGCTCGCTGGCGGCGATCGGGATCGATGTGTGGCGCGCCAACTCGGCCATGGCGTCGAGTTCGTTGTAGCGGATCGGCTCCTCCAGCCAGGCGACGTCATAGGCTTTCAGCGCTTCGGCGATGCGCAGCGCCGGCGGCAGGCTCCAGAGGCCATGCAATTCGACCATGATCTCCATGTCGCGGCCGACGGCGTCGCGGATCTTCTGGAACGGCTCCAGCGCCTTGTCGAGGTCGGCAAGCGAAATGCGGGCGCCGTTCGATGCCTCGGCCGCGATATCGAACGGCCATATCTTCATGGCGCCGATGCCTTCGGATTTCAGGCTTCTGGCGAGGTCGCCGGCGTTGTAGCGCCACGCGAGCAGATCCTCATACGGGCCTTCGTTGGAATCGCCCGATTTGAGCGACCAGTCCTCGCCGCGCTCGAACAGCGCGTTCTTCTTGCTGGCGCGCACATGCTTGTAGCCGGCGCAGGTGTTGTAGATCGGCACGTTTCTGTGCGTGCGGCCGCCCAGCAGCCGCCAGACCGGCTCGCCAAGCGCCTGGCCGTAAATATCCCACAACGCGATGTTGACCGCGGAATTGCCGCGCACCTCGGCGCCGGAATCGCGCGCGCCGACATAGACGCTGCCGAGTGTGCGGTCGTGCAGCTCGATATCGCGGGGATCCTTGCCGATGAGGTAGGGCGCGACATTGTCGTGGATGTAGGAGGCGACAGGCCCCGGCGCCCAGAAGGTTTCGCCGGTGCCGATGAGGCCGGCATCGGTGTGGACGCGAAGCCAGAACAGGAACGGGAACTCCGCCAGCTGCAGCGTTTCAAGCGCGACGATCTTCAATTTTTCCTCCCGGCTCCAACGGCCCGCGAACAGTAGCACAAGCCCGTTGACAGCCATCTATGGATACCGGTATCCATCGCGTCAAGATGACTTGGGAGGAGGTTGGCTTGCCTGCTGAAATTCCAGACACGATGACGCGACGGGCGCTTGTCACCGGCGCCGCCGGGGGGCTTGGCCGCGAGGTGGCGCTGCAATTGGCCAGGCGCGGATGCGCCGTGGCCGTTACCGACATCAATGGCGAAGGCGTGACCGAGACGGCCCGGCAGATCGGCCGGACCGGGACGGAAGCCGAGATCATCATCGGCGACTTCACGCTCGAAGGCGCTCCGGAAGCGGCGGTCGAAAAAGTGGTCGCGCGCTGGCGCGGCATCGACATCCTCGTCAACAATGCCGGCTATGGCGTGATCGAGCCCTTCCTCGACGCCACCTTCAAGGCCTGGACGCGCACGCTGGCGCTCAACGTCACTGCGCTTGCAATGGCCTGCAAGGCGGCCGGCCGGGTGATGCGCGAGCAGCGCTCGGGGCGCATCGTCAACATCACCTCGCCCGGCTCGCGCATGGCGCTGCCCGACTACACCGCCTATACGGCGAGCAAGGCCGGTGTCGATTCCATCACCCGCGCCGCGGCGGTCGCGCTTGCGCCCTACGGCGTGCTGGTCAACAGCCTGGCGCCGGGCATGATGGACACCGAGATGCAGCGCTCGACCGAACTCGATCTTGCCCGCGCCAATGGCCGCAACGATCTGCAGGCCTTCCTCGACGAGCGGACGCGCCGCATTCCGCTCGGCCGCCGCGCCGAGATTTCCGAGGTGGCCGAAGCCGTCGTCTGGCTCTGCCTCGATGCGCCCAAATACATGACCGCCGAGCGGCTCAACATGTCGGGCGGGCTGGACAAGGACTAGGCATCCAATGCTGCGAAACTCCCCTCCCGGCAGCGCCGATGTCGCAGCGCTTCAACGCAAGGCGACGCTGCTGCGTCGCCACATGCTGACCATGGCGCGCGGCCAGGGCCAGGGCTATATCGGCCAGGGCCTCGGCATCGCCGACGTGCTGGCGGCGCTGTATTTCCACGAACTGCGCTACGACCCGCACAATCTGGCATGGCCGGATCGCGACCGTTTCCTGCTGTCGACCGGGCATTACTCGATCGCGCTTTGGGCGGCCCTGGCCGAGGCCGGCATCATCCCTGTCGAGGAACTTGTCACCTATGGCGCCGACGGCAGCCGGCTCGAGATGTCGACGCTCGACACCACGCCCGGCGTCGACGTTATCGGCGGCTCGCTCGGCCACGGCCTCGGCCAAGGTGTCGGCCAGGCGCTCGGACTGCGCCTCGATCGCTCGGACGCGCGCGTCTTCGTCGAGCTCTCCGACGGCGAGATGCAGGAAGGCTCGACCTGGGAAGCGGCGATGTCGGCCAGCCATTTCGAGCTGGACGGGTTAGTGGCGCTGATCGACTGCAACGGCATCCAGGCCGATGGGCCCGTGGTGCTGGACATGGAGCCAGTGACCGACAAATGGCGCGCCTTCCGCTGGGAGACGGCGGAGATCGACGGCAACGACATGAAGGCCGTCGTCGACGCGCTGGCCGGCGCGCGCCAGCGCAACCGCAAGCCGAAGGCGATCGTGCTGCGCACCCTGCCCGGCAAGGGCGTGCCGCGCATCGAGACCAGCGAGAAATCGCACTTCTTCCGCATCGACGTGGCGCAATGGGACGGCATCATCGCCGAGTTCGACAAAAGCGTGGGGATGGAGCAATGAGCGGCAGCGGCATGAAGGCCGGACGGACGCTGGCCATGGGCCAGGACGAGGCTGTCGGCGGCGGCCGGCAAAGTGTCGAAGCGCCGTTCGGCCGGGCCCTGGCCAGGCTTGGGGAGAGCCGCAACGACATCGTCGGGCTGACCGCCGACCTTGGCAAATACACCGACATCCTGCCGTTCCGGGATGCTTTTCCCGAGCGCTTCTTCAATGTCGGCATGGCCGAGCAGAATCTGGTTGCCGTCGCCGCCGGGCTGGCGCGCACCGGCAAGGTGCCATTTGCCACCACCTATGGGGTGTTCGCGACACGCCGCGCGTATGATTTCGTCGCCATCGCGCTTGCCCACTCCAACCTCAATGTGAAGATCATCGCCGGCCTGCCGGGATTGACGACCGGCTATGGCGGCACCCATCAGGCGATCGAGGATCTGGCGCTGATGCGCATGATCCCCGGCCTGACCGTCATCGACCCCTGCGATGCGACCGAGATCGAAGCGGCGACGGTCACGATCGCCGAGCATCAAGGTCCTGTCTACATGCGCCTGCTGCGCGGCGGCGTTCCCGTCGTGTTCGAGCCCGGCTACAAATTCGAGATCGGCAAGGCGCGGCGGCTTCGCGAAGGCTCCGATGTCGGCATCATCTCGACCGGCTTCATGACCGAGCGGGCGCTGGACGCGGCGGAGACCCTGCAGAAACAGGGCATTTCGACTGGCGTCCTGCACGTGCCGACGATCAAGCCGTTCGACGCCGGCGCGGTGGCTGAGTTCGCGTCGGGCGTCGAGCGGATCGTCACGGCGGAAAACCATGTCGCCACCGGCGGCCTTGCGAGCCTTGTCGTCGAGAGCCTGTTCGAGGCCGGCATCGCGAAGAAAGTGACGCGCATCGGCCTGCCCGACCGCTATATCGAATGCGGCGCCGTGCCGACCTTGCAGGCGAAATACGGCCTCACCATCGAAGCCGTTGTCGCAACGATTACTGGTTTGGGTTAGATTCCGCATGAAGATCACCGACATCGAGACCTTTGCCGTCGGCGCCGGCTGGAAGAACTGGCTGTTCGTCAAGGTCCATACCGACAAGGGCATTCACGGCGTCGGCGAAGGCACGCTGAACGGCTTCATCAAGACCACCGAAGCCGGCGTGCATGAGCTCAGGCATCTCGCCATCGGCCAGGATCCGCGCCGCATCAACGCTTTGGCCAAGCGCATGCTGGACAGCGTTTCGCTCGACGGCGGCCACATCCACCGCACGGTGATCGCGGCGATCGAGGTCGCCTGCTGGGATATTCTGGGCAAGAGCCTGGGCGTGCCGATCCACCAGCTTCTCGGCGGGCAGGTGCGCGACAGCGTGCTTGGCTATGCCAATGGCTGGTATCGCACCGAGCGCACGCCGGAGGCCTTTCTCGAAGCCGCGAGGGCCGTTCTGGCGAAAGGCTTCAAGGCGTTCAAGCTCGACCCGTTCGGCACGGCGCAAGGTTTCATTTCACGCGAGGAGCTTGATCTTTCCTACGCGATCTGCCGCAAACTGCGCGACGAGCTGCCGCGCGCCACGCTGATCCTGATCGACGTACATGCGCGCTTCACCGAGATCGCAGCACTTCAGGCGGCACAGAAATTCGCCGACCTCGACATCTACTGGTGGGAGGAGCCGACCTCGCGCGACCGTCAGGAGACCGTGCATGAGGTGGCGCACCGCTCGCCCATTCCCGTGGCGACCGGCGAGATGTACGACACGGTCGGCCAGTTCTACACGCTGGCGGCCGGCGGCGGCGTCAACATCTTCCAGCCCGAGCCGATGTCCCTTGGCGGCATCGCGCCATCGATGCAGGTCGCCAATCTGGCCTTAGCCCATGGCAGCCATATCGCGCCACATCAGAGCGGCGGACCGGTGGCGACGACGGTATGCCTGCAGCTGGCGGCGGCGGTGCCGAATTTCCTGATCCAGGAGCATTTCGACGCCTTCAACGA
This sequence comes from Mesorhizobium sp. B3-1-6, assembly GCF_006439555.1. Lineage (NCBI taxonomy): Bacteria > Pseudomonadati > Pseudomonadota > Alphaproteobacteria > Hyphomicrobiales > Phyllobacteriaceae > Mesorhizobium > Mesorhizobium sp. B3-1-6. The sequence goes on from NZ_VFTM01000001.1 coordinate 133,824, forward strand.
TCCGTGGACCCGCGAGCTGGTGACCTGGCATCCGACCGTCAACCCGGACAATGGCCATCTGTCGCTGCCGCAAGCGCCGGGGCTCGGCATCGATCTCAACCTCGATGCGATCAAGGACCACCCTTACGACCCCAACGCCTATCTCAACGTCCATGCCGAAGGCTGGGAGAAGCGCCTGGGGCGACGGGAAGGAGCGGGGAAACCTGGCCTCTAAACTGGCAAGGCCTCGGTGAGCGACGCCGCTTCGCGGCTGCTCCGCCGGTGGATGACGAAAAACTAGGCGCTTTCACGGTCGATGATCTCGAAGCCTAGGCTGGTGACGGCCGGCACCTCGCCGTCGCCGCCCAGTCTCGCCAGCAATTGCCGCACGGCGCGACGGCCCATGTCGTAGCGATTGACCTTCACCGTGGTCAGCCGCGGATAGAGCTGCGCGGCGAGGTCCATGTCGCCATAACCGGCGATGGCTATCCTGCCGGGCACCGCCCAGCCCCGCCGGTGGCATTCCTGCACGGCGCCGACGGCCAGCGTGTCGCTGGAAAAGAAGATGGCGTCGATGTCCTTGTGCCGTGACGTAAGCGTGATCAGCGCCTCGGCGCCGCCCTGCGCGGTGATCGGCACCTCGACCTCCATACCATCATGGTTCTTGATGCCGAGCTCGGTCAGCGCCGCGTGATAACCGGTGCGGCGCTGTTGCAGGCGGTCATTGCCGTGGATCGGCGTCGAGACGAAGCCGATCCGCCTGTAGCCCTTGGCGGCCAGATGCATGGTCATGGCGTAGGCGGTTTCGAAATTGGAGACGCCGACCACGATGTCGATCGGATCGCGGCCCTTGACCTCGGAGATCTCGACCACCGGCGCGCCGCTGCCCTTCAGCAAGGCGCGCGCCGTTTCGCTTTGCACGAAGCTCTGAAGGATCATGCCGGCCGGGCGCCAGCCGAGCAGCGTGCGTATCGCTTTCTCCTCGGCTTCCCGCGTGAATTCGCCCTGCACCAGGAGCATCGAATAGCCGCCCTCATGGCATTCGTCGGACATGCCTTGCACCTGCTCTGCGATGCCCGAATTGATCAGCGGCGGCACAACCGTCCCGATCATGCGGCCGTTGCCGCGCATGCTGGAAGCAAGCTGGTTGGGCACGAAGCCGATCTGCTCTATGGCTTCCAGAACTTTGGCACGCGTCTCCGCTGAGACCCTGCCGGGATTGGACAGGGAGCGCGACACGGTTATGGGCGCGACGCCGATGCGTCTCGCGATCTCGCGAACCCCGAGGCGCTGCGACGGTGTGTTTCCGCCAGGGTCGTCCCGTGACCCATCGGTCATCGCCAAGCTCCAACAAAGCACGACGCGCGAAGGGAAAATCCTGCTCCGGATCGCACGGCCACCGCCATTCATAGCGGCTGCGGCATGTGCTTTCCAGCGATGTGCCGGCGTCTTCCGACTTCTGAAATTTTCGCCGTTGACAAGTTATAATATTATAATCTTAATGACGTAGAGGAGCGCGCCGGGATCGGCGTGGGCGTGACGGTGCCGGTTGCGGGGCCGGTGGCGTGCGCCGCCAGGGAGGTCAGGATGGAAAGCGCGGCTGACGTGAGCTCGCCGCCCCGGGATGGGCAATCGTTCCGGCGGCGGCTGATCGGCTTCATTGCCATCGGCGAAGTGGGCGTGCTGGCGGCGATGGCTCTGCTGATCGTCTTCTTCTGGCTGCTCGAACCGGCTTTCCTGTCGGAGCGCAACATCCGCGCCATTCTCAACGTCGTGTCGTTTGTCGGCATCATCGCCATCGGCCAGACCATCCTTCTGGTCGCCGGCGAGTTCGACCTGTCCGTCGGCTCGGTGGCCGGGCTGTCCGCGGTCGTCGCCGCCAAGCTGATGACGGCGGCCGCGCTGCCAGTGACCGTCGCCATTCTAGGCGGTGTCGGCGTCGGTGCGCTGATCGGCCTCGTCAACGGCCTGATCGTCGTCAGGCTCGGCATCCCCGCCTTCATCCAGACGCTCGGCATGCTGTTCATCGGCCAGGGCCTGATCCAGGTGGTGACGGGCGGCTACCCCGTCTATCCGCTGCCGGAGGCGATCAGTGCGATCGGCGGCACCGACCTCGCCTTCGGCCTCGGCTGGAGCTTTGCCTTCTTCATCGTCGCGGCGATCGCCGCCGATTTCGTCCTGCGGCGCACCGTGCTCGGGCGCAACATCTATGCCACCGGCGGCAACCAGGAAGTGGCGCGCCTCGTCGGCATCGACACCAGCGCCTACAAGATCGGCGCCTTCATCGTCGTCGGCGCGCTGGCGGCGATTGCCGGCATGTTCGTCATGGCCGATCTCGGCAGCGGCGGCACCTCGATCGGCAGCGGCTGGGAACTGACGGTCATCGCCGGAGTCGTGGTCGGCGGCGTCAGCCTGTTCGGCGGCGCCGGCACGGTCGCCGGCGGCGTTGTCGGCATCCTGATGCTGAAGGTGGTGCAGAGCGGCCTCGTCGTCATCGGCGTCAACTCCAACTGGCAGCAGATCGCGGTGGGCGTGATCATGGTCATGGCCGTTGGGCTCGACATTGTGCGCCGCCGCTACTTCATCGCCGGCGCATAGCCGGCCACGAGGAGCGAACTCACGCACGGACCATTTCCAAACGCCGGAAGATGACGCGAACAGCAGATCTTACGCCGGCAAGAACGCCGGTGAAGCAAGGGAGGTAGGACATGAAAATCGATTTGAGAAAAGGACTGATCCGCACTGCTTTCGCGGCCATGGCGGCTGCCGCGTCGCTGGGCTCGGCGAGCCTCGCCCAGGCCGCCGATATTCATCTGCTCTGGGTGCAGGCGATGAAGGATCACCCTGTGCACCGGCTGATGCAGGCGGGTTTCCTCAACAAATGCAAGGAGCTTGGCTACACCTGCGAAGTCGTCGGCGACCCGAGCGCGACGAATTGGGACATTCCAGCAACACTGCCGCTGGCCGAAGCCGCCCTGGCCCGCACCAAATACGACGCGATCGGCGTCTATGGTCCCGATCCGGCGATCTACTCCTACATTTCCAAGCTGGCCAAGGAGGGATTCCCGATCGTGACCTGGCATGTGCTGCCGCCGGAAGGCACGGTCCAGGGGCTGAAGGCAGCGACAGGCGAGGATATTGCCGGCGCCGGCCAGAACGCCGCCGTCGCAATCGGCGAAAAGCTCGGCGGCAAGGGCACCGTGGCGCTCACCCAAGGCGCGTCCAACGATACCGAGAACGCCATGTCGGCCGCTTTCCGCAAGACCATCGCCGAGAAGTACCCCAACATCAAGGTGCTCGACACCCAGATGGAAGGCTTCGAACCATCGGCGGCCGAGGCCAAGGCGGTGGCGATCCTGCAAGGCAATCCGGACGTGACCGCGGCCTTCGGCACCACCGGCAACAGCATCCAGACCTGGTCGGGCGCGGCCCGCAAGGCTGGACGCGACGTCGTCATCATCGGCATGGACTATATCAGGCAGAATCTCGACCTGGTGAAATCGGGCGCCGCCTACGGCATCGTCGCGCAGCCGCTCTATGAAGAGAGCGCCAAGGTTGCCGAACTGCTCGGCGATCTCGCCCAGGGCAAGGCCGTCCCCTACAGCAACCCGCTGCCGGCCAAGGTGATCACCGCCGCCGACCTCGACCCCTATTACAAGATGCTGGACAACGCCGGCCAGTAACGCCCATCGCCGGGTCCGCGGCTTGCCCGGACCCGGCATCCGCCGAGAGGATCGCCTTGCCCAACGCCGCCCAAGAACCGCTATTGTCGGCCACCGCAATCGCCAAGAGCTTCGGCGGCGTGCAGGCGCTGCGCGGCGTGGATTTCGACGTGATTCCGGGCGAGATTCACGCTCTGCTTGGCCAGAACGGCGCCGGCAAGTCGACGCTCGTCAAGATCCTCAACGGCGTGCATCCGGCCGGCTCTCATGCTGGCACCATCAAGCTCGACGGCAGGCCCGTCAGCTTCGCTTCGCCCGCCGACGCGCGGTCGAACGGTGTCGGCTATGTGCCGCAGGAGATCGAAGTGCTCGAGCAGCTCTCGGTCGCCGAGAATGTCTTTGCCGGCCGCACGGGGTTGGGCGACGGCCTCATGGTCCACCAGCGGAAACTGGAACAGAGGGCGGGCGAGATTTTTGCCGAGCTTGGCATCGGCATCGATCCCAGGGCCTATGTCGCATCGCTGACTTCGGCGCAGCGACATCTGGTGATGATTGCCCGCGCCATCGTCATGAAGCCGCGCGTGCTCATGCTGGACGAGCCGACCGCCTCGCTTTCCGGCACCGAGGTCGATGCGCTCTTCAGCGTGCTGCGACGCCTCAAGGCGCAAGGTGTGGCGATGATCTACATCACCCATCGGCTGCCGGAAGTGCTGGCCATCTGTGACCGCGCCACGGTGCTGCGCGACGGACAGGTGGCGGTGCGCATCGCGAGGGAGGATTTCGACGCCGAGACCTTCATCTTCTCGATGTCGGGACAACGATTGCAGCGGCTGTTTCCCGAGCATGCGGCCCCTGCCGGAGCCCCGACCGCGCTGGAGGTTCGCGATCTGACCGTCGCCGGCCATAGCGGCGCCGTCCACGGCGCCAAGGACATCAATCTGTCGGTGGCCGCTGGCGAGATCGTCGGGCTTGCAGGCCTGCTTGGCTCCGGCCGCAGCGAGATCCTGCACGGCATCTACGGCCGCGTCCCGGCCACGGGCGAAATCCGCGTCGCCGGCGAGTCCCTGCCGATCAGATCGCCAGGCGACGCCCGTGCCGCCGGCATCGCGCTTCTGACCGAGGACCGCAAGCGCGACGGCCTGCTGTTCAATCTGCCGGTCGGCGCCAACATCACCATCGGCAATCTCGCCCCCTTGTCGCGGCGCGGCGTCGTGCGCGGCGGGCTTGAACGCAGCTCCATCCTGGCCGCCATGCGCGCGCTCAACGTCAAGGCATCGTCGCCGCAGGCTTCGGTCAGCCATCTTTCGGGCGGCAACCAGCAAAAACTTCTGTTCGCCCGCGTGCTGATGCGCGCGCCGAAAGTGCTGCTGCTCGACGAGCCGACCAAGGGCGTCGACGCGGCAACCCGGCACGAAATCTACCGGCTCGTGGTCGACCTTGCCGAAAAGGGCGTGGGCCTGCTGATCGTGGCCTCCGAGCTCGAGGAGTTGATTGGTCTTTGCGACCGTTGCCTCGTCGTTGCCGATGGCCGCATCGTCGACGAATTCAGACGCGGCGAAGGCGGCGAGGATCGCGTGCTGCGTTCGGTGACCACGGCGCAAGCAGAACGCCACGCTTCGCAGGTGCAGGTATTGCCATGATGTTCGCCGGCAAACGCGTTCTGGTTACCGGCGCGGCCACCGGCATCGGCCGGGCGACGGCCGAGCATCTCGTCGCTCAGGGCGCGGCCGTGTTCGGCGTCGGGCTGGATGCCGAGGAGGGCAAGGCGCTTGCCGGCCGTTACGCTGGCGACAAATTGATCTTTCGCGAGACTGATGCCACCCGCGAAATCGAGGTGCGAGCGGCCGTGGCGGAGGCGACGGAGCGGTTCGGCGGGCTTGACGCCGTCGTCAACTGCGCCGGCATCTATCCGACCGGCAAGCGGCTCGAGGAGCTTTCCGACGAAGACTGGGAAAGGACCATTGCCGTCAACCTGACCGCTATCTTCCGTGTCTGCCGCGCGACCTTGCCGCTGCTGCGCGCGGCTGGCGGCGGCTCGATCGTCAACATCGCCTCGGTGCACGCCGATGCCACGGTTCCCGGCGTGCCAGCCTATGCGGCGACAAAGGCGGCGGTCGTTGGATTGTCGCGACAGATGGCGCTCGACTATGCCGTCGACCGCATCCGCGTCAACGCCGTGCTTGTCGGCTCGGTCGCCACCCGAATGACACTGAACGGGCTGGAGGCGGCCGGCGGCGCGGAAGCGCTGGGCCTCTCTTTCGAACCCAACAGGATCGCCCGCATCGCCAACCCCTCCGAGATCGCCAGCGCCGTCGGCTTCCTGATCTCGGACGCCTCGTCCTTCGTCACCGGCAGCGCCATGCAGGTGGATGGCGGTCTCCTGGCCCGGCTGCTCTAAGCTGCCCCGGGTGTAAGTGCGAACGGCATGAACGAGACGCCGCCCGCCGCGCTTTCGCCGGGCGCAAGCACGATCACGCCTTCATCCGGATCGCTCCATCGGCCACGGCCGAAAGCGCCCGAGGCATTCGTCTGCGGTTCCAGGCAGAAATAGGGCTTGGTCGGGTCGGCATAGAGCATCAGATGCTTGAAGACGGGATCGGCGGCGATCCGCAATCCGGCGCCGCGCGACGGAAAGCGGATGATCGCCTCGCCGGTCCAGCCGCCGTAGTCATTGTTGCGCCAACCGTCGGGCAGCGGCCCGCCCTTCGCGAAATCCAGTTCGGGCGGCAGCGTGATCGGATCGCCCGAAACGCCTTCGGGCTCTTCGAGATGGAAGCGCCGGGCGCTGAATTGCAGCGTCACGCCGCGATCTCGATCGAACCACGGATGCAGGCCAAAGCCGAACGGCATGGGAACCGGCCCTGCGTTGGTCAGCGTCATGGTGACGCCGAGACCCTCCTCCGAGACGGCGAAGGCCTGCTCGGCGCGATAGGAATAGGGTTCCGCGCCGGCGGCGACCTCAAGCACCAGCGTGGCCGCGGCGGCACCGCATCCGGTGACGGTCCATGGCTGTTTCCAGCCGCTGCCATGCACGTTGAATGTCTCGGGCAGATTGTTGGGCAGAACCCGCCAGCGCCTTGCCCCGAAGTCGAATTCGTTCCCGGCGATGCGGTTGGCGTAGGGCACCATCGGGAACATGGCGACGCCCAGCACGTTGCCCGCATCGCGGTCGTCATCCGAAAGCCGGCGCATGAGATCGACGCCGCGCCAGCGCATCGCGCTGACGCTGCCGCCGATTGCCGGTGCCAGTTCGACGTCCAGCGCCCCTGCCCTCAGTGTCAGCGCCTCAGAAGTTGCGCCCATAGCCCGCCGCCCAGCCGCCATCGACGCCCAGCATCTGCCCGGTGGTGTAGCTGTTCAACGGATCGCAGAAGAACAGCACCGCGGCGACCGCTTCCTCGATGCTGCCGGCGCGGCCGACCGGGGTGTGGCTAAGCATCGCCTTGTCGCCCGAAATGAAGGCGTCGTCCTCGACCGCGCCGAAGCCAACCGCATTGACCAGGATTTTCGGCCCGAATTCCATGGCCAGGGCACGCATCCCAGCAAGGATCGACGCGTTCTCCATGGAAAAGCGCGGATGGCGACGCATCGGCATGCCGGCGATCGCCGAGATCAGGAAGACGATGCGGCCGCCGCGCTCGGTCATTGCCGCCGCGGCCTTGCGCGCGTCGGCATACAGGGAGCGCGGATCTTCGGCTTTCGTTCCCGGGCGTAACGGACACGAGATCAGCAGGATATCGGCGGCGGCGCGCGTCGGGGCGCCCTCGACGATACGACCGCCATTGGCGCGCAATGCGGCGAGCACCGCGTCGACGATCGCATTGGTTTCGCCGTCCAGCGCGATCGTGGCGCCGGCAAGATCGATTTCCATGGCGGCGCTCACATCATGTATCCCGCTGTCCAGCCGCCATCGACGGCCAGCACCTGGCCGTTGATGTAGCTGGCGGCCGGAGAAGCCAGGAACAGCACCGCTTCGGCGATCTCCTCCGGCTGGGCCGGTCGGCCGAGCGGCACATGGGCGAGGAACTCCTGGGTGCGCCCGGCGAACTTGCCGTCGTCCCCGTAGAACAGCTTGGCGGTCAGCGCAGTCATCACCGAGCCGGGCGCGACCGCATTGGTAAGGATCCCTTTGGCGCCCAGTTCGATCGCCATCGACCGCGTCAGATGCACGATGGCGGCCTTGGCGGCGACGAACGGGCTTTGCAGGCGCATCGCGGCAAGGCCGACGACCGAAGCGATGTTGACGATACGTCCACCCCTCCCGGCCGCAAGCATCGGCGCCAATGCGGCGCGGCTCATGATGTAGAGGCCGTCGAGGTCGATGCCGGTGATGCGATCCCACTCCTCGGCAGGAAATTCGTCTATGGTGACGCGGTGCGCCAAGGTATTGACGCCGGCATTGTTGACCAGGATGTCGAGCCGTCCGTACTGCTCGCAAACCCTGGCGATCGCGGCATCGACCGATTGGCCGTCGCGAATATCGAGCGCGCAGGCCTTCGCATTGCACAGTCCGGCCGCGACGCGCTCGGCGCCTGCCATGTCGATGTCCGCGACGACAACCGCGGCCCCGTTATCCGAAAGCCGTTTGGCGATGGCACTTCCGATTGCGCCCGCCGCCCCGGTAACCAAGGCGACCCGATCCGATAAGTTACACCGCATTGCTCGCCGTCATCATCACCCTTCGATATGAAGCTATTATAATAATATCAAAGGTCAAGGAAGTCCCAAAACGGAGCCGATGATATCGGATTTCCTTGGATGACCAGAGCCATTTCAGCCTCGGCACGATCTGCCGACGGAAGCCGCGCGGATCTAGCAAAGCGCTACCGCGCCGGTCGATCGCCTCGAAGGGTCCCAATTGAGCGGCGCTAGCCGTCCGCCAGCGCCGTCACCTCACGCCGGAAAGGCAGCGCGTCACCGATATCGGCTTCGTCCAGCTCGCGGGCGAAGCGATGGCCGGCATAGGTAGCCCAGGCGATCGGTCCCGGCGCTTCCGCATCGCCGATGACCTTGACCGAACGGATGCCATTGTTGGCCCACTCGTTTTCCCGGGCTTTCAGCGCGTGCCAGACGGCGTCGTCCTGATTGCGCGACGTCACCAGGACGACGGCATCGGCGGCCATGTCCTGTTTCGCGCCGGTATAGACGCAGGCCGTCGCGAGGCCGCCCGAAACGATGCTCGTGACGGTCCTGTTGAGGACGATATCGACCCCCAACTCCGCCAGGCGGCGGTGGATGGCCCCCTGCTCCAGCGTGTTGCGGGTCCAGTCCGAGACATAGGCCGAAGGGGTTACCAGGGTCACTTTCGCGCCCTGGCGCGCCATCAGCTCGGCCAGCACGCCGCCCATGTAATAGTGGTCGTCGTCGAACAGCACGACGTTGCCGGAGGGCACCTTGCCGCCCATCAGATCGTCGGGCGTGTAGACCGGCATTGCGGCGTCGATCGGCATCGGCACGACATGGGCGCGTGCCACGCCGTCGCGCCGCCAGGACGATCCGGTGGCGATGGCGACGTTCTGGAAGCCGAAGGACAGGATGTCGTCCGCCGACAGCCGGCTCTCGAAATAGATGTCTACATTCGGCATCTGGCTGAGCTGGTACTGCCGGTAGTCGCGCACCCGGCCCCAGGCCGACAGGCCCGGCAGCAGGCACTCGCGCGCCACGCGGCCGCCAAGCTCGGTGCCAGCCTCGGCCAAAGCCACCTGGTAGCCGCGCAGGCCGAGCGCGCGGGCGGCCTCCAGTCCGGCGGGCCCGGCGCCGACGATCAGCACGCTGTCGCTGTCGCCCTTTGCCTGTATGCGCTCCGGATGCCAGCCCTTGCGCCATTCCTCCATGAAGGTCGGGTTCTGCGTGCAGCGCGAGATCGACATCGTCATGTCGCCGGTGATGCAGATGTTGCAGCCGATGCATTCGCGGATATCCTCGATGCGGCCTTCCTCGACCTTCCTCGGCAGGAAGGGATCGGCGATCGACGGGCGGGCGCAGCCGATGAAGTCGAGCGTGCCCGACTTGATCATCCTGACCATGACATCCGGCGAGGTGAAGCGGCCGACACCGACGACCGGCTTCGAGGTCAGCTTCTTGATGCCGGAGACGAGGCTTTCCTGCGCCGCCTCTTCCTTGAAGCGCGACGGTCCCGAGCAATCCTCCCAGGCGCCGTGGGCGAGATCCCAGAGATCAGGCAGCTCGGCATGCATCTCGATCATGTCGCGGACTTCCGAATTGGCGAAGCCAAGCTCGCCGATCATCTCGTCGAGCGACAGCCTGAGCGTCAGGCCGCACGTGTCGCCGATCGCGTCGCGCCCTTCCTCGATCAGTTCGCGCATCAGCCGCGAGCGGTTTTCCAGCGAGCCGCCATATTCGTCGCTGCGCTGGTTGGTGGCAGTGGACAGGAAGTGCTGGATGATGCCGAAGCCGTGCGCGCCGTAGAGGCAGACCAAATCGAAGCCTGCCTGCTTTGCGCGTTTGAAGGCGTTGCGGTGCCAGCGGCGCAGATCGCGAATATCCTCTCTGTCCATCGCGCGCGCCTGCACCGGATCGTTGGTGAAGGTGCGGATCGGCAAGGCCGACGGCCCGCGCGGGACCTCCTTGGTGTAGAGATTGGGGCCGTTGATGCCGGAATAGGCGAGTTGGACGCCGGCCAGCGCGCCATATTCGTGCATCGCCTTGGCCATCTTGGCCAAGGCCGGAATATCGGCGTCGTCCCAGAGCCTGAGCTCGATGAAGGGCGTGATCTCGGAGGTGTGGTGCATCTCCGTCTGCTCGGTGAAGATGACACCCCAGCCACCTTCGGATTTCATCCGGCGCATCTCGGCAGCGGCCGACGGATCGCGATAACCGCCGCCATTGCAATGGGGGACCTGGTAGAAGCGGTTCTTGGCCGTCACCGGACCGATCTTCATCGGCTCGAACAGAATGTCGTAGCGTGGGTCGCGCATGGTGCTTCCTTCCTGTCGGCTTGGCGCTGCCGCAGTTGCCGAGACTACTCATAAGTTGGCGCCGGCGCGGGAAAACTATGGATTTCTTCTGTGCGGATTAGGACGCGCCTAATCGCCTTGCATGGATTAGCCTGCGATGAATCGGGGCTGAGCCAAATGCGACTTCAGGACCGCTACGGCGCGATGTAAACAGCCGGCTGCGGCAACGGAACAAGAGATATGGACAGCACCAGGATCCTCGAAAAGCTGATTGCCTTCCCGACGGTGAGCCGCGACTCGAACCTCGACCTCATCGGCTATGCGGCGGAGCTGCTCGGAGCGAGCGGCATCGCCAGCCAGATCATCCACAGCGCGGACGGCCACAAGGCCAATCTCTTTGCTACCATCGGACCGGCCGACAAGCCCGGCATCATGCTGTCCGGCCATACCGACGTCGTTCCCGTCGACGGCCAGAACTGGATCCTGCCGCCATTCGCGATGACCGAGCGCGACGGCAAGCTTTTCGGGCGCGGCGCGGCGGACATGAAGGGTTTCGTGGCCTCGGCTCTCGCGGCCTGTCTCAAGGCCCGGAAGATGGCGCTGGGCACGCCCTTGCATCTGGCGCTCTCCTACGACGAGGAAGTCGGATGTCTCGGCGTGCGCGACCTGATCGAGATGCTGAGTGCAGCGCCCCAGCGGCCGCTGCTGTGCATCGTCGGCGAGCCGACCAACATGCAGGTGGCGACCGGGCACAAGGGCAAGCTTGCGGCGCGCGCTCTCTGCAAGGGACGCGAAGGCCATTCTGCGCTCGCCCCGCTGGCGCTCAACGCCATCCATCTCGGTTGTGATTTCGTGCGGGCCCTGCGCGACGAACAGGATCGGCTGGCCCGCGACGGCGCTCGCGACGGCGACTACGACATTCCCTACACGACCGTGCATGTCGGCAAGATCAATGCCGGCGTGGCGCTCAACATCGTGCCCAACCTTTGCCAGGTCGATTTCGAGATCCGCAACGTCGCCGCCGACGATGCCGCCGGCATTCTCGACAGGCTGCGCAGTGCTGCGGCGCGCATTGCCGCCGACGCCGCTTCGATCGCGCCCGAAGCGGCGATCGACATCGAGATCACCAACACCTATCCGGGTCTCGACACGCCGGCCGCTTCGGAAGCCGTCGCCTTCGTCAAATCGCTGACCGGCGCCAATAGCACCATGAAGGTCGCTTTCGGCACGGAAGGCGGCTTGTTCAGCCGCGATCTCGGCACGCCCGCCGTCGTCTGCGGACCGGGCTCGATGGCGCAGGGGCACAAGCCGGACGAGTTCGTCAGCGTCGAACAGCTGCGGCGTTGCGACGAGATGCTGGAGAGGCTGCTGTCACGGCTCGTCGACGGCTGGCCGTGATGTCGCTCACTTGACGATGCGTTCGGTGCCGAAGACGCCCTGCTCGACCACGAAGCGGCGGCAGTGGTCGATGAAGGCCTGCACCGTCAGCGTGCGGTGCTCGGCGTTCGGCAGCGCGATTCCCATGGTCAGCGGCCGGAGGTCCCCCAGCAAGGGCACGAAGACCAGCAGCTTGCCGTCCGGCGACATGGTGTTGAGCGGCCGCATATTGGCGATGCCGTAGCCGAAGCCATTGGCCACCATCGAACGCATCACGGCGATATCGCCAGTGCGCTCGACGATCCTGGGCCGCAGGCCTTGGAACGCCGAGAGGAAGTATTCGCGGCTATAGGGCAGATCGAGCAGCACCATCGGCTCGTCGACCAGTTCCTCGGGCGTGATGCCCGCCCTCGCGGCCAGGCGATGCGCGGCCGGCAGCATGACATAGGCCGGCAGCTGCATCAGCGGCTCGAACGTCATGTCCTGCGACAATTCGAGATCGTAGGTCAGTGCTGCGTCTATTTCGCCACGCTGCAGCATCTCGAACAACTGCCCCTGGTTGCGCTCGAACTGCCTGACGCGCACATCCGGAAAGGCGTCCTCGAATTTCCGGCGCAGCGCCGGCAGCACGATCTGCGCGAAGGTCAGCAGGCAGCCGATCGCCAGCGGTCCGCGCACTTTTTCCGCGATATCGCCGGCAATGTCATGCAGCGCATCCGCATCGTTGAGCAGCCGCGCGGCTTCCTTGAGGAACAGGCGCCCGCCCGCCGTCAGCGCCAGGGCATGCGAGTGCTTGCGCACGAAGAGCTGGACGCCGAACTCCGCTTCGAGCTGGGCGATCGACGCCGAGATCGACGGCGGAGAGACATTCACCTGCTCGGCTGCCTTGGCAATCGAACCCGCCTCGCCGACGGCGACGAAGTACTCGAGTTGTCTGAGTGTGAAGCGGAGCGGCATGGTCCTATGTTGCCGGTTTGCACCCGGTGATCAAGGTCACGGTCCTCAGTACTTGATCCAGGTGGTTTTCAGCGCCGTGTATTTGTCGAGCGCGTGCAGCGACAGGTCGCGACCGAAGCCGGACTGCTTGAAGCCGCCGAAGGGTGTCATCGGGCTCAGCGCATCGACGGTGTTCACCGAAACCGTGCCCACCCGCAGTCTTTCCGCGATGCGGTGTGCCCGCGACAGGCTGTCGGTCCAAAGCGATGCCGCCAGCCCGTAGACGCTGTCATTGGCAATCCGGAGCGCCTCGTCTTCGGTGTCGAAGGCGATGACAGACAGCACCGGGCCGAATATCTCGTCGCGGGCAAGCGGATCCTCGGGCGCAACATTGTCGAAGATGGTGGGCTGCACGAAGCTGCCGCGCCCGTCGACCGAGATCCGGCCGCCGCCCGTGACCAACCGGGCCGACTTCCTGCCGCCATCGATGAAGCGCATGACGGTCGCGGTGTGCCGCGCGTCGACCATCGCCCCCATCCTGGATGCCGGATCGAGTGGGTCGCCGGGTTGCGTCGCCGCTGCGCGCTCGGCCAGCTTCTCGACCAGCGCATCCTTGATGCCGCGCTCCACCAGAAGCCGGGAATTGGCCGAGCACACCTGGCCCTGGTTGAAGAAGATGCCGAAGGCGGCCATGTCGGCCGCAGCGTCCAGGTCCGCGCAATCGGCGAACACCAGATTGGGGCTCTTGCCGCCGGTCTCCAGCCAGACCTGCTTCATGTTCGACTGGCCGGAATATTGCAGGAACAGCTTGCCCACGGCGGTCGACCCGGTGAAGGCGAGGCAATCGACGTCCATATGGCGGCCAAGCGCCTGGCCGGCGGTCTCGCCGAGGCCGGGCACCACATTGAGCACGCCGGCGGGCAAGCCCGCCTGCATGGCGAGCTCCGCCAGCCTGAGCGCCGAGAAAGGCGATTGCTCGGCCGGCTTCAGCACCACCGAATTGCCTGCCGCCAGCGCCGGCGCGCATTTCCAGGTCGCCATGTCGAGGGGGAAATTCCATGGCACCACGGCACCCACGACGCCAAGCGGCTCGCGTCGTACCAGCGCCAAGTCGCCATGGCCGGTCGGCGCCACCTCGTCATAGACCTTGTCGATCGCTTCGCCATACCACTGGAAGATCGCCGCCGAGCCCGGCACGTCGATGGTGGCCGCGTCCTTGACCAGCTTGCCCATATCCAGCGATTCCAGCAGCGCGAGCTCCGGCAGGTTCTCGCGCAGCAGCTCCGCCAGCCTGAGCAGTACCTGCTTGCGATGCGCGGGGGCCGTTCGCGACCACACGCCGGCCTCGAAGCTGCGCCGGGCCGCGGCGACGGCCAGATCGATGTCTTCTTCTCCGCAGGAGGCGACCTCGGCGAGCGTCGCTCCCGTGGCCGGATTGATGCTGGCAAAGGTTCGGCCGGAGCGCGCCGGCACCGCCTTGCCGTCGATGAAGGCTTTGTCGCGAAAGCGGATCGCCGACGCCTTGCCGATCCATTCCTTATGGCTGAGTTCGCTCATGCTGACTCCAGACTGCCGGTACTACTCGTCACCGGGAACGCCATAGCTCGGCGCGCCGGACGGGTTGAGGGCGCGGGTCACGTAGGCATCGAGTTGGGGCTTGTAGATGTCCCACAGCCCTGCCAGCTGCTCGATCGGGCAGTCCTCGGTCCAGTCACAACGCAGGTCGGCGACGGGCCAGGAAACATCGCGCACCAGCTTCATACCGGCGGAGCGGACTGGCCCCGCCTCGCCGCCAGCTTTGAGCGCGGCGCGCATCGTGGCGATCAGCCGATCGCCGAGATCGCCTTCCGAGGCAAGGAAGGCCTCGACCATGGCGCGCGGGACGCCGTCGTTTGCAAGCAGGTTGCCGCCGCAGGCCACGTCCTCGCCGCGCGCCTCGGCCCAGATGCCGAGCGCTTTCGGCCCGGAGTGGATCACGCTGACGCCCGCGGCGTCGACAGCCAGTATCTGCCGGTATTCGATAAAAGCGCCCGTGCGCTTCAGGATCGCGACGGCCTCCGTGGCCGAGGCGCCGCGCGCCATCAACTCCAGCGCCCGTGGCCCGAGCGTCGGGTCGGTGACGTTCTGACTGGCGACCGCGCCGACGCCGGCCTGCGCGTAGGCGCAACGCGCCGCGACCGCCGGAGACGACGAGGACACCGCGACGCCGAACATGCCTGTGCGCCTGCAGCGCGCGACGATGGAAAAGGTCATGGCGTTCAGTCCGGGATGACGGCGGTGCCGTCGATCTCAACCAGCCATTCCGGCCGCGCCAGGGCCGACACGACCAGCCCGGTCGAAACCGGATGGACGCCCTTGATGTACTCGCCCATCGTCCGGTAGACGGCTTCGCGATGGCGGACGTCGGTGATGTAGATAACCACCTTCACCAGATGCTCCATCGTGCCGCCGCATTCCTCGATGAGCTGCCTGATGTTCTGCATGACCTTGTGGGTCTGTTCGACCGGATCGTGGCTGTCGATGTTCTTCGCCGTATCGAGGTCCTGCGGGCACTGCCCACGCAGATAGACGGTCCGGCCGCCACGCGTGACGACCGCCTGGCAGAGATCATTGTCGAGCTTCTGCTCGGGATAGGTGTCCTTGGTGTTGAATTTGCGAATTCGCGTATGCGCCATCTTGGTCTCCATAAGGGTCGGGCTCGCAGCTTTGGTCAGGCGTCCACGGGCTCGCGGGTCGCGGCGGCGTGATAGGCCAGATATTTGCGCTGCGTCGAAATACGGTCGGCCACATGCTTGGCATCGTGCCAGACGCCCCATATGAAGCTCGACCCTCTTCGCGACTGCCAGGGCAGTCCCAGGAAGTAGATCCCGGGCTCGACCGAGACGCCTCGCTGATGCCTTGGCCGGCCCTTCTCGTCGAAAGCGTCGACCTTCAGCCAGCTGTAATCGACGGCAAAGCCCGTTGCCCAGATGATCGTCGCGACCCCGGCCTCGGCCAGGTCGAGTTCGCGAATCGGATTGGTCACGCAGTCCGGATCGGGGTCGATCTTGCGCAGAGCGGGTTCTTCCGGAAGGTCGAGACCGTTGCGGGCAACATAGGCGTCGGCTTCGTCCAGCAACGACATCAGATTGGCGTCGCCGCGGGCAATGTTCTTTGCAAGGTCCGGCGCGAAGGTCATCACGCCGTCCTGGTATGTCTTTGTCATACCGACAAGCGTAAGCCCCCGCGCGGCCAGGCGGCGGAAATCAATCGTCTCGCCGCCGCGAGCGCCGCTGACCGCGATCGTGACATGTTCCGTGCCGGATCCCGGGGTTTCCAGGTCCCATTTGCCGAGAACGCCCAGCCACCAGCAGAAGTCGCGGCCGCGATAGGCGCGCGGCGGGCGATCGTGCGGGCCGACCGAGAGATAGACGCGCCTGCCTGAGCGCTGCAACTCGTCGGCAATCTGCACGCCCGAGGATCCCGCGCCGACCACCAGCACCGCACCCTTTGGCAGTTGCGCCGGGTTGCGGTAGGCGCTGGAGTGGATTTGCAGGATGCCGGCATCCGCAGGAACGACGGGCGGGATGACGGGGACCTGAAAAGGTCCGGTCGCGGCAACAATGCTGTTGGCTTCGATCACGCCATCCGACGTCTCGACGCGAAATCCCGGACGACCGACATTTCTCTGCACGAGCTTGACCTCCACGCCACAGCGGATCGGCGCGTTGATCTGCTTTGCATAGGCGACGAAATAGTCGGCGACCTCCTCCTTGGAAGGAAAGCCATCGGGGCCAGTCACGGGAAACTCCATGCCCGGAAACCGGTCATGCCAGGCCGGACCGTTGGCGACCAGGGAGTCCCACCGCTGCGAGCGCCAGCGTTCGGCGATCCGGCCGCGTTCGAGGACAAGATGAGGCACTCCGCATTTGCTCAGGTGCTCGCTCATCGCCACCCCGGCCTGGCCGCCGCCGACGACGAGCGTGTCTACCTTCTCAACCGACATATCCACGTCTCTTTCGATAGGGCTTTCGCCGCTGCGATGGAGGTCCGGTTTGCTTTTAGTGACGGGCTGGCGGGGCGAAAATTATGATTTCATGTGTCAGTGCTTAGCTTATCCCTAAACGCTGGAACGGGATCGCCGAGGGGCATCCAATTCCCGCCTCCGGACATCGGGAAAAGCTTAGGCGGACCCTAAGCACGGGTGCTGGAAAAAGTAATTCTTGCGCCTTGGGTTTGGTGGTTCCCTGCGTCACCCGCATCGGAGCGACGACCGCTGAGAGTGAGATGGCGCGAGAGACCCTTTATACAAACGGCGCGCTATACACGGTCGATGCGGCGAATCCCGTTGCTGAGGCGATGCTGGTTCGCGGCGACCGCATCGTTGCTGTCGGCTCTTGGTCCTCCGTCAGGGCGCAGGCTTCCGCGAATGCCGAAATCGTCGATCTCCAGGGTCGGTTCGCAATGCCGGCCTTCATCGACTCCCATGTCCATTTTGCCTGGGGGAGCAAATATCTCGATGAAGTACGGTTGCGCGAGGCAAACACCTTTGGCGACGTCCTCGCCCGGTTGAAGGCCTATTCGCAAACCCATCCCGACCGCGCATGGATCGTGGGCAGCGAATTCAGTTACGGCTACTCCGATCTCCCCGAAGGCGGCTTCCACAAATCGCTGCTCGATCGGGTTGTTGCCGATCGCCCGGTTTTCTTCCGCTCCGGCATGGCGCACGCGGCCTGGGTGAACAGCAAGGCGCTGGAACTTGCCGGCATCACAAGGGACACGCCCGACTCCGAAGGTGGCGAGATCGTGAGAGATGCGAACGGCGAGCCGACCGGGTGGTTGAAGGAGAAAGCGTGGTCCCAGTTTGAAACTTTGGTCCCCCAATCCTCGAAATCCGATATGCGAGCGGCGCTGCTCTCCGCCATCAAGGAAGCAAGCCGTTTGGGACTGTCGCGGGTTCAAAGCGCCGGGATGGACGACGAAGCGGTCCCCTTGCTGGCAGAGATATTCGCGAATGGCGAGCTAAGCCTGCGGTTCACGCTTTCGAGCATTGCAAACCCGGATTCGAACCTCGACGAGGTGATTGCGCGCGTGTCCGGATGGAGGGGTGACCTCGACCCTGACTTTCTCGACGGGCGCGTCGTCAAATTCTTCCTGGACGGCGTGCTGGAATCCCACACCGGCTTCATGCCCCAGGGCTATGCCGACAAACCGGGCGAAACCGGAACATGCCTTTGGAAGGTATCGGCCTACAACGCGGCCGTCAGCCATGCGCAGCAGGAAGGATTTCAGGTCTGGACACACGCGATCGGGACGGGCGCCATCGAAATGGCCCTCGACGCCTATGCCGCGGATGGGGAACGCTCGCGGCAGCGCCGGCCGCGGGTAGAGCATTGCGAAATACCCGCCGCGCGCGACATCGAGCGTTTTGGCGAGATAGGAGCGATAGCCAGCTTCCAGCCCGCCATGATCTATCCACGAGACCAATGGCTCGGGATGGAAGGGCTTTGGGAAATGCGTGTCGGCTCCGGATCTCTTCCGCGGGCCTTTCCGGTTCGCTCCATCCTCGAGGCCGCGGGCGCCGTCGCGTTCGGAACTGACTGGCCCATCGTCGACCTCAATCCACTCGTCGGCATTCGCAATGCGGTGTTGCGCCAGAGCCGGGACCACCAGCCGGAAGGCGGCTGGGTCCCTGAGCAGAGGATCAGCGTCGCGCAGGCGGTTCATGCCTATACGCTGGGGGCGGCCTTTGCCTGCCACCGGGAAAACGACGAGGGCAGTTTGGCGGCGGGAAAGCTCGCCGACTTCATCGTCCTTTCCGATGATCCGCTGCAGGTCGAGCCGGACAGAATCGCGGACATCAAGGTGCTGAAAACGATCGTCGGCGGCAGATCGGTCTGGGACGAACCGGCGGCTTGAGGCCGCGTCTTGGGGGTTGGATGGAAGCGGCTGAATTTGACTACATCGTCGTCGGCGCGGGTTCGGCCGGTTGCGTGGTCGCCAATCGGCTGAGCGCCGATCCGTCGGTCAAAGTGTGCCTGATCGAGGCCGGCGGCAGCGACAACAGCCTGCGGGTCAAGGTGCCGGCGGGCATCCTCTCGCTCTACGGCAACCCGGCCTACGACTATTGTTTCGTCGGGGTCCCGCAGCCTGAGCTCAACAACCGCCGCATTCCGGTCAATCGCGGCAAGGCGCTGGGTGGATCGAGCTCGATCAACTCGATGGTCTATATTCGCGGCGCGGCCGATGACTATGACGAATGGGCAGGACTCGGCTGCGCCGGCTGGGCCTATCGCGACGTGCTGCCGGTGTTCAGGAAACTGGAGCGCAATCTGCTCGGACAGGACCCGCGCTATCATGGCGACGACGGCGAATTGCTGGTCGACAATCCGCGTGATCCGAACGTGCTTTCCAGCATGTTCGTCAAGGCCGGCAGGAACGCCGGCCTGCCCGCCAACGCGGACTTCAATGCCGAAAGCCAGTTCGGCCTCGGCATCTACAACGTCACGCAAGATAGGGGTCAGCGCTTCAGCAGCTTCAGTGCCTTCATGCGCCCAGTGCTCGACCGCAGGAACCTGACGCTGCTCAGCCAATGCGAGGTGATCGACCTCGTCATTGCCGAAGGCCGCGCCACGGCAATGCGCGTGCGGCACGAGGGCCAGCAGAAGACGCTCTCCGCAAACCGCGAGATCGTGCTCTCGGCCGGCGCCATCAATTCGCCCAAGATCCTGATGGCGTCCGGCATCGGCCCCGCAGCCGAGCTCCGGCAGATCGGCATCACGCCGGTTCTTGATCTGCCGGGTGTCGGCAAGAACCTGCAGGACCATGTCGACGGCATGATCACGGTGCGCTCCAGGAGCACCAGGACGCTCGGCTTGTCGATCGCCAACCTGCCCCGTATCGCGGCGGCACCCTTCCAGTATTTCGCGCGCCGCAAGGGTATGCTCACCACCAACTATGTCGAAGCCGGCGGCTTCGCGAAGACCAGGCACGCGAACGGCTTTCCCGACATCCAGTTCCACTTCGTGCCCGGCTATCGCAGCCATCGCGGCAGGCTGATCGAATACGGCCACGGCTACGCCATTCACACCTGCGTGCTTCGGCCGAAAAGCGTGGGCGAGATCAGGCTGTCGCGCGACAGTTCCCGCCGCGACGTCCTGATCGACCACCGCTTCTTCACGCATGAAGACGACGCCATGGTGCTGGTCGAAGGCATCAAGATCGCGCGCCAGATTTTTGCCTCGCCCGAGTTCGACGCGGTGCGCGGCAAGGAGATGCTGCCGGGCAAGGATGTCCGCAGCGACAACGAGATCCTCGCCTATCTGCGCGCCGAGGCGCTGACGGTTTATCACCCCGTCGGAACCTGCAAGATGGGAACCGACGATATGGCTGTCGTCGATCCGGCGACGCTCAAGGTGCGCGGCGTGGACGGGCTGCGGATCGCCGATGCCTCGGTCATGCCGAAGCTGATCGGCGGCAACACCAACGCGCCAAGCATGATGATCGGGCAGAAGGCTTCGGAGATGATCCTCGGCTCGGCGCATCGCGGCCAAAGGTAGAAGATCGCCTCGGCCTTTGACGTTTGAGGGCAGTTCAGCGTTTGCACGCAGGACTGCCCCCAACTGTTTGTGATTGCTTGAGATTGCTCTTAAAGCGCGTCACGCGCTTAAGTCTCTGTCTATGGATGTCATTCGCCCAAAACCGCCGCGCGCTTTTGGGCGACATGCATTAGTGATCCTCGTCGATCTCGTCGTGCAGGAGGCCGAGGATGCGGCGCTTGAGCGCGATGAAGTCGGGTTCGAGGATCACGTCCATCGAGCGCGGCCGCGGGATGTCGACCTTGATCTCGGCCTTGATCTTGCCGGGCCTGGCCGTCATCACCAGAACGCGATCGCCAAGCACCAGCGCCTCATCGATGTCGTGGGTGACGAACAGCACCGTTTTCTGCTGCCGCTCCCAGACGCGCAGGAGCAGCTTCTGCATGGTGCCGCGCGTCTGGCTGTCGAGCGCGCCGAACGGCTCGTCCATCAAGAGGACGGCCGGATCATTGGCGAGCGCGCGGGCGATCGCCACGCGCTGCTTCATGCCGCCCGAGAGCTGCGCCGGATAATGGTCGGCAAAGGGCGCGAGGCCGACCTCGTTGAGATACTGGTCGACGATCTGCTTGCGCTGCTCCGCCGGCAGGCCCTTGCGCTTGGGTCCATATTCGATGTTGGCGCGCACCGTAAGCCAGGGAAACAGGGTGTAGCTCTGGAACACCATCCCTCTGTCGGGGCCGGGTTCGATCACTTCCCTGCCGTCCACCTTGATAGTGCCCGAGGTCGCGTCATTGAGGCCGGCGGCGAGATAAAGCAGGCTGGATTTGCCGCATCCCGAAGGGCCGACGATGACGCAGAATTCGTTCTTCGCCACCTTCAGCGACACATCGTCCAGCGCCAGCACGCCGTTGGCGTCGCCATAGCGCAGCGTCACGTCCTCGATGGCCATCGTGGTGCCGGTCGAATGCGGATCGCCGGCCGCATGGGCCGTGCCGGCCGGAATGTTCGCCTTGACGGTTTCGGTCATCACTACCCTTGATCCGGCTGCGGTTTGCGAGGATGCGTTCAACATCAAGGTGCCCATGGCGCGACCCTTGCCCGCAGAATGCGGAATGCGGTGTCGGTGATCAGGCCGAGAAGCCCGATCGCGGCGATCGCCATGAAGATCACATCGACCTGGAAGCCGCGCATCGCCTTGAGGCTGATATAGCCGAGGCCGCTCGACGCCGCGACGAGCTCCGCCACGACGAGATATGTCCAGGCCCAGCCCATGGTGACGCGAAGCGTGTCGAGTATCGAGGGAAGCGCGGCAGGGAAAATGACGTGCCACACCGCCTCCGAGCGCTTGGTGCCCAGAGTGTAGGAGGCGTTGACCAGATCCCTGGACACACTGCGCGCGCAGTCGGAGATCATCACCAGCTGCTGGAAGAATGTGCCGAAGAAGATGACCGCGATGCGCTGCTCGATGCCGATGCCGATCCAAAGGATGAACAGCGGCACGAAGGAGGTCACCGGCAGGTAGCGGATGAAATTGACCAGCGGCTCCAGCGGTGCCTGCACCGCCCGGTAGGTCCCCATCCACAGTCCCAGCGGCACCGCGATCACCGAGGACACGATGAAGCCCAGGATGACCACCTTGGCGCTGGTGAGCGTGTGGTAGAAAAGGCTGCCGTCCAGCGACATGCGATAGGTCGTTTGCAGCACCGTTCCGGGCGTCGGCAGGAACATGTTCGGCACGACGCGGCCATAGGACAGCAACGCCCAGCCGCCGATCACGACCACCCACATCGCCAGCGCGAGTGTCGTTGCCGTGCTGGCGGGGATGTTGGCGAATGGGGTCGTCAGGCGTGTCCACGCCGTCCGCCTTTGTGCCATAAGATGGCCTCCGTTGATTTTAGAGCAATTCCACCAAAAGCGAGCGCGGCTTTCCGTTCGGAATTGCGTCAAAACAAATGATAGAGAGGTTCGCCGTTTCGGCGAAACGGTGAACCGACCCCAGGCGCGAAGCTCAGGCGTTCGAGAAACCGGGATCGGCCCGGGCGGGCCGACTCCGGCTATCCCGAAGGCTCACTGTTCCTTGATGAAATCGGTGTCGAGGATGGTCTTCGAGTCGATCGTCATCTTGAGCTTGCCGGCCTTGCCCCAGATGTCCTGCGCGAAGTTCACCAGGTCGGACGCTTCGCTTTTCTCCGGCGTGCCGAAGAATTCCAGGTTGCGGGCGCGGTCGTAGTAGCGCACGCCCTGGGCGCCGGCCGCGAAATCCTCGGGCTTCTCGAGATAGCCGCCAATGCCCTTGGCCATGATCTCATAGGCCTTTTCCGGGTTGGTCTTGATGTAGTCGACCGCCTTGTAATAGCCCTTGATGAGGGCCTTCACATCCTCGGGGTGCTTCTCGATCAGGTCGCATTTGAGCGCGATCACATCGACGATCAGGCCAGGCGTGGTCGTGGAATCGATCAGCACCTTGCCCTTTCCGCCCTTGCGGACTTCGGTGAGGTGCGGCTCCCAGGTCACGGCGGCGGGAACCTGGCCGGCGATGAACGCGGTCGCCGCATCGTCGGCGGTCATGTTGGTGACGCTGACATCGTCCTCGGTCATGCCTTCCTTTTTCAGGAGCACGTTGAACCAGAATTCGGAAACAGAGCCCTCGTTTAAGGCGACGGGCTGGCCTTTCAAATCCTTGAGCGATTTGACGTCGGCCTGCGTGACGACACCGTCGCCGCCATGGCTGTCGTCAAGCGCCACCACGTATTTGAAGCAGAGCTCGTCCGAGCGGTACTTCATCAGTTCGTCGACGGTGGAGGCGGCGCCGTCGAGATCGCCGCCGGCCACCGCCGCCATGTAAAGCGCTGATTCTTCGATGACTTTCAGGTCGACATCGACGCCGGCTTCCTTGAAGTAGCCAAGGTCGCGAGCAAGGAACAGCGGCCCGTAGCCCACCCAGGTGGTCATGCCGAGGCGAATGGCGCCGGCGTTGGCGGGAGCGGCAAGCCCCAGGCCCAGCAGGCCCGCGCTGACCGCGGTCATCAGGCAGTTTCGGAATGTCTTCATTATCGTGGTTCCCCTATGGCTGTTACCGGCATCGACCTCGTTCGAGTGGCGTATGCCAGGCTGTCGTTTCGGCAGCCGCTCTCTTGTTATGCGTCGCCCTCCCAGGCGGGCCTTGTTCTAGGTCCCGCAAGAGAGCATCCGGGCCGGATCGCAAAAAGAAGTCTTTTTCTGTCCTTTGCTTCGCCGAAACCGAAGCAGCGGACCCTGCATGGTTGACGCGCTTGAATTGACGGCGCCAGGCGACCGCGGTTCCGATGGCGCC
Source organism: Mesorhizobium sp. B3-1-6 (assembly GCF_006439555.1). Classification (NCBI taxonomy): domain Bacteria; kingdom Pseudomonadati; phylum Pseudomonadota; class Alphaproteobacteria; order Hyphomicrobiales; family Phyllobacteriaceae; genus Mesorhizobium; species Mesorhizobium sp. B3-1-6. The sequence continues at coordinate 157,525 of NZ_VFTM01000001.1, forward strand.
GGCAGATGCACCAATGACCGTGAACGGCTTGCTGACCAAAGAGATTGTAGCGGTAGGGACGCTCGCCCGATCGAAGGCGCTCTCGACCATCGGGAAATCGACGGCGGCGCCAGATGAGTGGCAAATTCAGGCGCTTTGGGGCACTGTCGAGGGATGCGGCCTCGTCGGCCGCAACCCAGGCATTTCGGCACGATCGCCACGCCTCTCGACGTGGCAATGCGGACTATGCCGCCAAGGCGCCCGACTTCTTGGCGGTCCAGGTGGCGATATAGTCCATCAGGCCGGGGCTGAGGCAGTCATAGGGCTCGAGCCCGATCGACTTCAGCTGGGCGCGGATGCCGTCCATGCGGCTCGGATCGACACCGGATTCGATGATCGAGGAGACGAAGGCGGTGAAGCCCGGCGGCGACCAGCCGTCCTCCTCGAAGCGCTCGGGATGGATGAAGGACAGGCCCTTGAAGGGATGGTCGCGCTCGACCGGGCCGTACATGTGGACGCCGCAGCTTGTGCAGGCATGGCGCTGGATGAGGGCCGAGGGATCGACCACCTTGAGCTTGTCGCCGTTCTCCGTCACGGTGACATCGCCGCTGCCGGCAACGGCCACGACCGAGAAGATGGCGCCGTCCGGCTTCCAGCATTTGGTGCAGCCGCAGGCGTGGTTGTGGGCGATCTGGCCCTTGACCTTCACCTTCACCGGATTGCTGGTGCACAGGCAGACCAGCGTGCCGCCGGCAAAGCTCGCGCTCTCCCTCGGCAGGCCATTGTCGATCTTCGGATGCAGTTTTTCAGGCATGAGTTCCTCCCTTGTTGAACCTGTGCAACTTCAGTCGCTGGCCATAGGTCGGCGGCTTGTTTTTCCTCAGTAAACCACGACGCTCCGGATCGACTTGCCCTCATGCATGAGGTCGAAGCCCTTGTTGATGTCCTCGAGCTTCAGCGTGTGGGTGATCATCGGATCGATCTGGATCTTGCCTTCCATGTACCAGTCGACGATTTTTGGCACATCGGTGCGGCCCCGCGCGCCGCCGAAGGCGGTGCCCATCCAGCTGCGCCCGGTGACCAGTTGGAACGGCCTGGTCGAGATCTCCTGGCCGGCGCCGGCGACGCCGATGACGACCGACTTGCCCCAGCCGCGATGCGAGGCCTCCAGCGCCTGGCGCATCACCTTGGTGTTGCCGGTGCAGTCGAAGGTGTAGTCGGCGCCGCCGATCTGGTCGGCGCCCCGCTTGGTCAGGTTGACCAGGTAAGGCACGACGTCGCCGTCGATCTCCTTCGGATTGACGAAATGCGTCATGCCGAACTTCTCGCCCCAGGCCTTCTTGTCGTTGTTCAGATCGACGCCGATGATCATGTCGGCGCCGGCAAGGCGAAGCCCCTGGATGACGTTCAAGCCGATGCCGCCGAGGCCGAAGACGACCGCCGTCGCGCCTTGCTCGACCTTGGCGGTGTTGATGACGGCGCCGATGCCGGTCGTCACGCCGCAGCCGATGTAGCAGATCTTGTCGAAGGGGGCGTCGGGATTGACCTTGGCGACCGCGATCTCGGGCAGCACGGTGAAGTTGGAAAAGGTCGAGCAGCCCATGTAATGAAACAGCTTGTCCTTGCCCATCGAGAAGCGCGAGGTGCCGTCGGGCATCAAGCCCTGGCCCTGCGTGGCGCGGATGGCGGTGCACAGATTGGTCTTGCGCGACAGGCAGGACGGGCACTGCCGGCATTCGGGCGTATAGAGCGGGATGACATGGTCGCCCTTCCTGACCGAGGTGACGCCCTTGCCGACATCGACGACGATGCCGGCGCCCTCATGGCCGAGGATGGCCGGAAAAAGCCCTTCCGGATCGGCGCCCGACAGCGTGAACTCATCGGTATGGCAGATGCCGGTTGCCTTGACCTCGACCAGGACCTCGCCGTCGCGCGGCCCTTCGAGGTCCACCTCCATGATCTCAAGCGGCTTTCCGGCGGCAACGGCAACGGCGGCACGCGTCTTCATGAGGCACTCCTCCCAGGGCAGTCGAAAAACTTCATGTTCCGGCGGACGTGACGTCCGCCAGACAACAAAAATACCGTTTCCAAGCCGTAGTGAGCTAGCAATAATCGAACGGTCTACCTCATAAGTCTATTCTACCAAGGTCCCCCCACCCTTCACCTGTTTCGAGGTGGCCACCCGATAGACGCGTTGCTTGATCTCGAGGATCGACCGGGAACTTTCCGCGCAGTTCGGCATGCCGCGATCCACTTGATCGCCGGCCGCCTTGCCGGCGGCGAATAGGACTAAAGCAGAAGTGGCAGGTCAGCTTACAAGGTTTGATAAATCCAACACGTCCGCTAAGTTTTCCGCGGGCACCTTGGCTTGGCGCCGGTCCGATAGGATTGGACCCGGCACGAGAGTGGGTAATGTTATCGATGACGAGCGCGGTGCCGAGCACTCTCACGACCTTTTTGTGCTTTCTTTTCCTGGCCGCCAACATTTCCGGTGCGCCGGCTCAGGAAGCGAGCAAGCAACCGGCCGCAACGGCCAAGCCTGAAAAGAAGATCACCGAAATCAAGATAGGCTATTTGCGGGCATACGCGCCGCAGCTGACGCTTTCCCTGCTCGACCTGCCGCCAAGGGACGAGGGTGCTGCCGGCGCCAAGGTGGCGATCGGCGACAACAATACGACAGGAACGTTCCTCGGCCAGAAATTCAGCCTCGACATCACCGAAATAAAGCCGGACGCCGATGTGGTTCAGGCATTCGACGACCTGATCGTCAAGGGCGACCGCTATGTGGTAGCGGACCTCTCGGCCAGGCAATTGCTGTCCATCGCCGACATCGCGCGCGACAAGGGCGTGCTGATCTTCAACATCGGCGCCACCGACGACAGCCTGCGCGAGGAGGACTGCCGCATAAACGTCTTCCACATCGCGCCGACGCGCAGCATGCTGGCCGACGCGCTGGCGCAATATCTCATGGTGAAGAAATGGCCGAACTGGGTGCTGCTCTACGGCTCGCATGAGCAGGACCATCTCTACGCCGATGCGTTGCGCCGCGCGGCTGCCCGTTTCGGTGGCCAGATCGTGGCGGAGAAGGAGTTCAAGGACTCCGGCACCGCCAGGCGCACCGACACCGGCGCCACGCAGATCCAGCAGCAGATTTCCGTGTTCACGCAGGACCTGCCGGAGCACGACGTGGTGCTGGTCGCCGACGAGAGCGAGGTATTCGGAACCTATGTGCCCTACCGCACCTGGACGCCGCGCCCGGTCGCGGGCACGGCCGGGCTTGTCGCCTCGTCATGGCATCCCGCGAGTGAGCAGTGGGGCGGCATCCAGATGCAAAGCCGGTTCCTGAGGACGACGGGCCGGCGAATGTTGTCCAAGGACATGTCGGCCTGGACGGCCGTGCGGGCCGTCGGCGAAGCCACCACGCGCACCAATGGCGACGATCCGAAAAAGATCAGCGACTATATCCGCTCGGACGATTTCTCGGTCGCCGCCTTCAAGGGCCAGAAGCTGACCTTCCGCAAATGGAACCTTCAGCTGCGCCAGCCGATCCTGCTCAGCGACGCCAAGTCGGTCGTCTCGACCTCGCCGCAGGAGGGCTACCTCCATCAGGTTTCCGAGCTAGACACGCTCGGCGTCGACCAGCCGGAGACGAAATGCGCCCTTAAGTAAAAAGCAATCGGGAGGAAAATCGGTGCAAGGACGAGCTTGTGCACTCGCCTTTCTCGCGACCGGCCTCGTGGCCGGTCCGGCATCGGCCTATACGGCCTATGTCTCCAACGAGAAGGACAACACCATGACCGTCGTCGACACGGCGACGATGAAGGTGATCAAGACCGTCGATGTCGGGCAGCGGCCGCGCGGCATCACGATTTCGCCCGACGGCAAGTTCGTCTATCTGTGCGCCAGCGACGACGACACGGTCCAAATCATCGATACGTCGAGCCTTCAAATCGTGGGCGATCTGCCCTCCGGGCCCGATCCTGAATTGTTCGTGCTCTCGCCTGACGGCAAGACGCTTTACATCGCCAACGAGGACGACAATCTGGTGACCGTCGTCGATGTCGCGAGCAAGGCGGTGCTCTCGGAGATTCCGGTCGGCGTCGAGCCGGAAGGCATGGGCGTCAGCCCCGACGGCAAGACCATGGTCAACACCTCCGAAACCACCAGCATGGCCCATTTCATCGACACGCAAAGCCATGAGGTGACGGACAACGTCCTGGTCGATACGCGCCCGCGCTTCGCCGAATTCAAGCCCGACGGCTCCCAGGTCTGGGTCAGCGCCGAGGTCGGCGGCACGGTAAGCGTCATCGACAACGCCAAGCGCCAGGTGGTGAAGAAAATCCAGTTCGCGATCAACGGATTGCGGGCCGAGACCATCCAGCCCGTCGGCATCGCCATAACCGCCGACGGCAAGAAGGCCTATGTCGCGCTCGGCCCGGCAAACCATGTCGCGGTGATCAACACCGAAACCTACGAAGTGGAAAGATATATCCTCGTCGGCCAGCGCGTCTGGCATCTCGCCTTCACCCCCGACCAGAAGACGCTGATCACCACGAACGGCAACTCGAACGACATCACCTTCATCGACACGGCGACCGATGAACCGGTCCAGTCGCTCACCGTCGGCCAGCAGCCCTGGGGCGTGGCCATATCGCCGAACTAGCGATGTCCCAAGCAAGCCAGGAAGTTCGTTCCATGAAGACCAGTCGCATGATTGCCTTCGTCGTTCTTGTCGGACTGGCGGTTGCCCCGCTCGCGGCCAGTGCCGACGACGATGATGCCCCGAAGGTGACGCGATCCAGCAAGAACCTCCCCGAGCTTGTCCTGGGCTCGGACAAATCCAGCTACGACGTCAATCGGACGGATTTCGAACTGGTCGCCGGCCAAGGCTATCGCTGGAAGATCACATCTCACGGCGGCTTCGAATACAAGTTCATGACCGATCTCTGGCGCAACGTCTGGATTGACCAGATCGTCATAAACGATCTCGAGGTGCACATGGCCGGCGCACCGGCCTGGCTCGAATTCGACGATGCGGGAACCATATTGGTTCAGTTCCACACCGTGCGCCCCGGCGAATACACGTGGTCCGTCGCCGACCTTGCCGACAAGGGCCTGAAGGGCAAGATCACAATCAAATGAAAACCGGCAAATGAGGACCGGGCGCACATGAGAACAGGGTGATGGGCGTGCAGCATGTACGGACAGGCGGGTCGGGAAATGAGGTGGCGGCGCTCGACGTCGTCGGCGTCAGCCATTCCTACGGTCCCAAACGGGCGCTGAACAACGTGTCCTTCTCGATCGCCCCGGCGACCTTCACGGTGCTGCTCGGCCTCAACGGGGCGGGCAAGACGACCTTGTTCTCGCTGATCAGCCACCTTTACGACACCCGCCATGGATCGATCCGCATCTTCGGCCATGACATCCGCCGCGCTTCCGGCGAAGCGCTCAGATGTGTCGGCATCGTGTTCCAGGCACGTACGCTCGACCTCGATCTCAGCGTGTACCAGAACCTCTCCTACCACGCCTCGCTGCACGGTATCGGCGGCGGCGAAGCCCGGCAACGCATCGCCGCCCTGCTCGAAACGGTCGACATGCAGGGCCGCGAGCATGACAAGGCCCGTTCTCTCTCCGGCGGCCAGATGCGACGGATCGAAATCGCCAGGGCGCTGCTCCACCGCCCCTCCCTGCTGCTGCTCGACGAGGCGACAGTCGGTCTCGACGTCCAGTCGCGCGCCGGCATCCTGGCCACCATCCGCAGGCTCGTCGAAACCGAAGGCATCGGCGTTCTGTGGGCCACGCACCTGATTGACGAAGTCGCCGACAGCGACCATGCCGTCGTGCTGCGACAGGGCAACCTTGTCGCCAGCGGCACAGTGTCCGATCTCATCCAGGCCAGCGGCGCCGGTTCGATCCGCGACGCCTTCTCGAAGCTCAACCGCAGCGAGACGACCGGCATTGCGGAGATTTCGCCATGAGCACGTCCGCGATGCCGCAAAAGGTCGCCTCCGTCACGCCGGTGAGGTCGGACGCGTTCGGTCCGCGCCACTATCTCGTCTGCCTCAAGGGCATCGTCCTGCGCGAGTGCCTGCGTTTCCTGCATCAACGCGAGCGCTTCATCTCCTCGCTGGTCAGGCCGCTCGTCTGGCTGTTCATCTTCGCCGCCGGCTTTCGCCAGGTGCTCGGCGTCTCGATCATACCGCCGTATAAAACCTACGTCCTTTACGAGGTCTACATCACGCCCGGCCTGTGCGGCATGATCCTTCTGTTCTCGGGCATGCAGTCTTCGCTGTCGATGGTCTACGACCGCGAGATGGGCAATATGCGCACCCTGCTTGTCAGCCCGTTTCCGCGCTGGTTTCTGTTGGTGTCCAAGATGCTCGCCGGCGTCGCCGTATCGATCGCGCAGGTCTACGCGTTCCTGATCGTGGCCTGGTTCTGGGGGGTCAAGGCGCCGCCCCTTGGCTACCTGTTCGTGCTGCCGGCGCTGTTTCTATCGGGCATGATGCTTTGCGCCCTCGGGATGCTTTTGTCCTCGGTGATCAAGCAACTCGAAAACTTTGCCGGCATCATGAACTTCGTCATATTTCCTGGCTATTTCGCCTCACCCGCCTTGTATCCGTTGTGGCGCATCCAGGAAGCCAGTCCTCTCCTCTACAAGATCTGCATCATCAATCCGTTCACTTACGCGGTCGAACTCATCCGCTTTGCCTTTTACGGGCAGGTCGATTGGGTGTCGCTGGGCGTCGTCGCCGGATGCACGCTGCTGTTTCTGGCCGGAGCCATCATCGCCTACGACCCCTCGCGCGGCCTGATGACCCGCAAGCAGGATACGGGAGGAAATGCCTGATGACGGGAATGCTTGCTCGCAGCCTGGTTGTGGTCGCCATGCTAGCGCCGGGCGCGAATGCCGGGGCGGCGACCGCCGATCCGGGCTGGCCCTGCGTCCAGCGCAAGGTGCCGCAATTGTCGCTCGGCCAGGTCTGGAACGGGCCGGACCTTCCGCCGTCGGCCAAGGACTGGTCAAACGACTCATCGGTCTCCGCCCTTGTCGAGGACGTCTCGGCGCGGCGGCTGCCGCTCGGCGACGCTCAGAAGAAAATCAGGGATTTTGCGGCATCGCTTCCGGCCGAGCAGCTTGCGCCGAAAATGGCGATGCTCGTGCAGGGCATGTTCGACCACATGGACGCCGAGCGTTCGCACGTCATTTCCGGCATTTCCCGTTATGCCCACAGGCAGCTCGAAATGGCCGCTGACTTGCGCAAGCAAGCGTCCGACGTCGATGCGTTGCGAGCAAAGCCCGGCGCGGATCAGGACGAGGTCGAGCGGCGGACCGACCAGCTGAATTTCGCGACGCGCATCTTCACGGAGCGCGCGCAATCACTGACCTACGTCTGTGACGTGCCGACGATAATCGAGCAGCGGCTTTACCAGCTGGCCAAGACCGTCTCGGAGACGCTTGCCGCGAAGAAATAACTCTTCCTGGAATTGCTCTAGCTGCTCCGGCCGGGCAATACGCGCCAGCGCTGCACGAAATAGCCGGGATGTGTGTCCAGCCAATGCGCGACCAGCGGCTGTGCCTGCATGAAGGCCACTCCGGGATTCATGGCCAGGCCGTCCGCCATTTCCTCGCGTTGCTCACAGGTCTGCGGCACGGTCGTCATGCAGACCATCATCACGATTGTATAAAGCATTGCCCCTTCCCCTTCGAAATCCCGAACCCCACGCCGGGACGCATGCGATTTGCCTGCGGGTTTGGCTGCCCTTCCGCCTTGTGTGAATTGCTGCCCTACCCTTCCATCAGCAATATGCCATGCAGGCCTGCCGACCGCCATGGCGATGACCCATTGCTCACGCCCTTCCCCAACCTTTTCGCACGAACCCCGACAGCCGATATGTCAGGCGTTTCACTTGGGCCGCCTTGCAGGCGTTCTCGCTTGCCGTGTCGGCGCTGCTTCATCCGCTTCGGCATGTGGATACAGTTTGCCGAACAGGGGCAGGTAAGTCGCGCCCTTGCGCATCAGGAAATCGTTGAAGGTCGCCATCGCGGGCGAGATCACGTGATCGGTGCGCATCACCGAAAACCATTGCCGGCGGATCGGCATCCCGGCCACATCGAGAATGACGAGCCGACCGGCTTCCGTTTCCGCGGCGATGGTGTGGGCGGAGATGAAGGCAATGCCGAGACCTGCCATCACCGCCTGCTTGATCGTCTCGTTCGACCCCATCTCGACGCCGAGATCGTCGATCCGGCCAGGCACGTCGCTCAGGAATATCTCCAGCGAGATGCGCGTGCCCGAGCCTGGCTCGCGGATCAGGAAATGCTCCTCGGCGATCCTTTCCTTGGAAATGTCGCGTGCCGAAACCAGCTTGTGTTCGGGCGGCGCGATGATGACCAGCGGATGGTCGCCGAAGACCGAAGCGCGCACCGAAACTTCCTTGGGTGGACGGCCCATCAGCGCGATGTCGATGTCGTGATTCTTCAGCCTGTCGATCGTTTCGGCTCTATTGCCGATGGCAAGCCGCATGTCGATGTCGGGATGCTCCTTCATGAAGCCGGCCATCAGCCGCGGCGCGAAATATTTGGCGGTGGAGACGACGCCGAGCCTCAGGCTGCCGGCGCGCACGCCCTTGATGGCGTCCATCTCGTCCTCAAGCATGCGCAGCCGCTCCTCGATGGCCTGCGCCGCCTCGACGAAGGCCAGCCCTGCGGTAGTAGGACGCATGCCGTCCGACGTCCGGTCGAACAAGGCCAGCTGGAACTCCTCCTCCACTTGTCGCAACTGGATCGTAACCGCTGGAGGAGAGAGGCCTAACACCTTGGCCGCGCTCACGATTTTCCCGTGGCTGACGATGGCTTGGACGGTCTTGAATTGCTTGAGCGTGAGAGTCCTCATGCAGCATACTAAATTATTTTTAGCGTCAAGGTAAAGTTATTGAATTTTACTTATCTTGGACCGTTTGGTTTCATCTCTCCATCCGGCGCCTGGGAAATACGCCGGACCGGGAGGTTACGATGCCAGCGGCAACGCTCGACGCTTTTCTGAACTCTTATCTCGGCGACCTGCCGGACAAACGCCGATCCGCGGTCGTCGCCACCGTCCGTCAGTTCACGCAGGCGGCTACCAAGGTCCGCAATGCCATCAACCAGGGAGCGCTCGGCGCCGCTTTTGCCGGGACCCGCGGCGCCAATGCCGACGGCGATGTCCAGAAGGATCTCGACGTCTTCGCCGACGATATCTTCCTCGACGCCATGCGTCGCGCCCCGGTCGCGCTCTATGCCTCCGAGGAGCTGGAGCAGCCGGTCCTGCTCGACAGGCAAGCCCCCCTCGCCGTCGCCATCGACCCGCTGGACGGCTCCTCCAACATCGACACCAACGTGTCGGTCGGAACGATTTTCTCGCTCCTCCCTGCAACTGGCGCGCCGGACGCCGATCCGGCCGCCTCCTTTTTGCAGGCAGGCGCGAACATGCTGGGCGCCGGCTTCTTTATCTACGGGCCGCAGTTGGCGCTCGTTCTGTCGCTCGGCAGCGGCACGCACGTCTTCGTGCATTCGACCAGGCTAGGCACCTTCGTCCAGGCCTACGAAAGCCGGATCATTCCGGAGCGGACCCAGGAGTTCGCCATCAACGCCGCCAACTACCGCCACTGGGACGAGGCGGTGCGCCTCTATGTCGACGACTGCCTGGAAGGCGCCGAAGGCCCACGGGAGAAGGATTTCAACATGCGCTGGATCGCCTCTTTGGTTGCCGAATGCTACCGCATATTGATGCGCGGCGGCGTGTTTCTGTATCCCGGCGACCAACGCCGGGGTTACAGCCAGGGACGGCTCCGGCTGGTCTATGAGGCCAATCCGATTGCCTATCTGATCGAACAGGCGGCCGGTGCCGCGACCGATGCGATCACCCGCATCCTGGAAATCGAACCCGAGAGCCTGCATCAGCGCGTACCCGTGGTCTTCGGATCCGCGCGGGAAGTCGCGCGGATCGCCCGCTACCACACCGAGCCCAGCGCCATCGGCGAGCGTGCGCCGCTGTTCAGCCGCCGCGGACTCTTCAGGGCCTGAGCGGAACCATGTCGGCGAAGCACCCCATCATCACCATCACCGGGTCGTCGGGCGCGGGTACGACCTCGGTCAAGCGCATCTTCGAGATGATCTTCCGGCGCGAGAACATCGAGGCTGCCTTCATCGAAGGCGACGCCTTTCATCGCTACGATCGCGCTGCGATGAAGGTGGAGGTCGCCAAGCAGGAAAAGGCAGGCAACCCGAACTTCACCCACTTCCATGCCGAGGCGAACGAGCTCGAGATCCTCGAGGAGGTTTTCGAGGAATATGGCCGCCGGGGGAGCGGGAAGACCCGCACCTACATCCATGACGAGGACGAGGAGAAACAGTACGGCACACCGCCCGGCCATTTCACCGAATGGCGCGAATTCGCGCCGAGCGACCTGCTCTTCTACGAAGGCCTGCATGGCTGCGTCGTCACCGAAAAGATCAATCTGGCCAGGCATGCGGACCTCAAGATCGGCGTGGTGCCGGTCATAAATCTCGAATGGATCCAGAAGATCCATCGCGATCGCGCCACGCGCGGCTATTCGACCGAGGCGGTGATGGACGTGATCCTGCGCCGCATGCCGGACTATGTCCGCTACATCGTCCCGCAATTCTCGCAAACCGCGATCAATTTCCAGCGCGTGCCGATCGTCGACACGTCGAACCCGTTCATCGCGCGCTGGATTCCGACCCCCGACGAATCGATGCTGGTGATCCGCTTCGCCAATCCCCGCGGCATCGATTTCCCTTACCTGCTTTCAATGATCCACGACTCCTTCATGTCGCGGCCGAATTCCATAGTGGTGCCGGGCAACAAGCTCGACCTTGCCATGCAGCTGATCCTGACGCCGCTCATCCTGCAATTGATCGAACGCAAGAAACGTGTGTCGTGAGGAGGATGCCATGACCAGCCTGGCAGCATTGAAGCCCACCGCCGCCGTGTCCGAGCGCGACTTGGCGAACGCCATCCGCGCGCTGGCCATGGACAGCGTGCAGAAGGCCAGTTCCGGACATCCGGGCATGCCGATGGGCATGGCCGATGTCGCGACGGTGTTGTTCAGCCGCTTCATCGCCATAGACCCGGCGGCGCCGGATTGGCCCGATCGCGACCGCTTCGTGCTTTCGGCCGGGCACGGCTCGATGCTGCAATATGCGCTGCATTACCTGCTCGGCTACCAGGACATGCCGATCGAGGAGTTGCAGCGGTTCCGTCAGCTGGGCAGCCGTACCGCCGGGCATCCGGAGCATGGCCACGCGCTTGGCATCGAGACGACCACCGGCCCGCTCGGGCAAGGCATTTCGACCGCTGTCGGCATGGCGCTGGCCGAGCGCATGCTTGCCGCCCGCCACGGCGCCGATCTCGTCGACCACTACACCTATGTGATCGCCGGCGACGGCTGCCTGCAGGAAGGCATCAGCCACGAGGCGATCGACCTCGCGGGTCACCTGAAGCTCTCCCGCCTGATCGTGCTTTGGGACGACAACGCGATCTCCATCGACGGACCGACCTCGCTGTCGACATCGATGGATCAGCCGGCCCGGTTCAAAGCCGCCGGATGGCATGTGCGGTCGGTGGACGGCCATGACATGGAAGCCGTCGCCACGGCGATCGAGGCAGCACAGCATTCGGATCGGCCATCCCTGATCGCCTGCCGTACGGTGATCGGCAAGGGCGCCCCCAATCTCGGCGGTTCGGAAAAGACGCATGGCGCGCCGCTGGGCGATGCGGAGATCGCCGCGACGCGCGAAAACATCGGCTGGGCCCACGCGCCGTTCGACGTGCCGCACGACATCCTTTCGGCTTGGCGCGAGATCGCCGAACGCGGCCAGGCGGCGCGGCGCGCTTGGGAGCGGCGGCTTGCCGCCTCGGCGCGCCGCGAAGACTTCGAGCGCGCGCTTTCCGGCAAGCTGCCCGATGCGGTCTTCGAAGCGTTGAACGCCTTCCGCGCGGAGCACGTCGAGAAGGCGACCAAGGTTGCAACGCGCAAGGCCTCCGAAATGGCGCTCGCCGCGATCAACGGCGCAACCGAGCTGACAGTCGGCGGCTCCGCCGATCTGACCCATTCGAACCTGACGATCACCAAAGGCATGGATCGCATAGCGCCGGGCGACTATGCAGGCCGCTATATTCATTACGGCATTCGCGAGCACGGCATGGCCGCGGCCATGAACGGCATCGCCCTGCATGGCGGGTTCATACCTTATGGCGGCACTTTCCTGTGCTTCGCCGACTATGCTCGCGGCGCGATGCGGCTCTCGGCGCTCATGAGCCAGCGCGTCGTCTATGTGATGACGCACGATTCCATCGGCCTCGGCGAGGACGGACCGACCCATCAGCCCGTCGAGCACCTGGCGATGCTGCGGGCCACGCCGAACCTCAATGTCTTCCGCCCGGCCGACATCATCGAAACGGCGGAGTGCTGGGAACTGGCGCTGAAGAGCGGGAAGCGGCCAAGCGTGCTCGCGCTCTCGCGCCAGAACCTGCCGACGCTGCGCCAGGTACATGGCCACGAGAACCGGTCCGGCCGCGGCGCTTACGTCTTGCGCGAGCCATCCGCGCATCGCGCCGTGACGCTGATCGCCACCGGCTCGGAGGTCGAGATCGCCGTTGCCGCCGCCGAACGGCTGGAAACCCAGCACGGCGTCGCCGCCGCGGTCGTCTCGATGCCGTGCTGGGAATTGTTCGAGGAACAGGAAGCCGACTACCGCAAGTCCGTCCTCGGCTCGGCGCCGCGCGTCGCCATCGAGGCGGCCGCCCGTCTCGGCTGGGACCGCTGGATCGGCGACACAGGCGCTTTTGTCGGCATGACCGGCTTCGGCGCCAGTGCCCCCGCCCCTGACCTGTATCGGCATTTCGGCATCACACCCGAAGCCGTCGCCGCGGCGGCGCTGAAACTCATCATCTAGGAGGACCGACAATGGCCCGCATCACCCTTCGCCAGCTTCTCGACCATGCCGCCGAGCACGGTTACGGCGTGCCGGCATTCAACATCAACAACATGGAACAGGGCCTCGCCATCATGGAGGCGGCCAGGGCTTGCGACGCGCCGGTGATCATCCAGGCGTCGCGCGGCGCCCGCTCCTATGCCAACGACATCATGCTGTCCAGGATGATGGAGGCGCTGACCGAGATCCATCCAAACATTCCGTTGTGCATCCATCAGGATCACGGCAACAACGAAGCCACCTGCCTTTCGGCGATCCGCCACGGCTTCACCTCGGTGATGATGGACGGGTCGTTGATGGCGGACGCCAAGACCCCGGCGAGCTACGACTACAACGTCGCCATCACCGAACGCGTCGCGCGCATGGCGCATTGGGTCGGCGCTTCCGTCGAAGGCGAGCTCGGCGTGCTCGGCTCGCTGGAAACCGGCCAGGGCGAAGCGGAGGACGGTCACGGAGCGGAGGGCGCGCTGTCGCACGATCAGCTGCTGACCGATCCCGATCAGGCGGTCGACTTCGTGACCGCCACCCGCGTCGACGCGCTCGCCATCGCCTGCGGCACTTCCCACGGCGCCTACAAGTTCACGCGCAAGCCGGACGGCGACATCCTGGCCATGCAGGTGATCGAGGCGATCCACGAGAAGCTGCCGAACACGCATCTGGTCATGCACGGTTCGTCCTCCGTGCCGCAGGAGCTGCAGGACATTATCAACAAGTACGGCGGGGAGATGCCCCAGACCTTCGGCGTTCCGGTCGAGGAGATCGAGCGCGGCATCCGCTACGGCGTGCGCAAGGTCAACATCGACACCGATTGCCGCATGGCCATGGCCGGGCAGTTCCGCCGCGTCGCGACGCAGGATCCGCGTGAATTCGATCCGCGAAAATTCCTGAAGCCCGCCATGGACGCCTTGCGCGACCTCTGCCGCGATCGCTTCGAACGCTTCGGCACCGCGGGCAACGCCTCGAGGATCAAGGTCATCGCCATGGACGAGATGGCCAAGCGCTACGCCGCGGGAAAGCTCGACCCGCAGATCGCAACCGCGAAAGCCGCCTGAGCGGCGGTCCGCCAAGCAAGGAAAGGACCAGACTCATGTCCAACAAATCCGAGACCGTGACCGGCAAGGACCGCTACAGATCCGGTGTGATGGAATACAAGAAGATGGGCTATTGGGAGCCCGACTACGAGCCCAAGGACACCGACATAATCTCGGTGTTCAGGATCACGCCGCAGGACGGCGTCGACCCGATTGAGGCCGCCGCGGCAGTCGCCGGCGAATCCTCGACCGCAACCTGGACTGTGGTCTGGACGGACCGGCTGACGGCGAGCGAAAAATACCGCGCCAAGGCCTATCGGGTCGACCCCGTGCCGAACGCGCCCGGACAGTACTTCGCCTATATCGCCTACGATCTCGACCTGTTCGAGCCGGGTTCGATCGCCAATCTTTCGGCATCGATCATCGGCAATGTCTTCGGTTTCAAGCCGTTGAAGGCATTGCGGCTGGAGGACATGCGTTTTCCCGTCGCCTATGTGAAGACCTTCCAGGGTCCGGCGACCGGCATCGTCGTCGAGCGCGAGCGCCTCGACAAGTTCGGCCGCCCGCTGCTCGGCGCCACCGTCAAGCCGAAGCTCGGCCTTTCCGGCCGCAATTACGGCCGTGTCGTCTACGAGGCGCTGAAAGGCGGGCTCGATTTCACCAAGGACGACGAAAACATCAACTCGCAGCCCTTCATGCATTGGCGTGAGCGGTTTCTCTACTGCATGGAGGCGGTCAACAAGGCGCAGGCCGAGACCGGCGAGATCAAGGGGACCTATCTCAACGTCACCGCGGCCACCATGGAGGACATGTACGAGCGGGCCGACTTCGCCAGGGAGCTCGGCTCCAACATCGTCATGATCGACCTCGTGATCGGCTACACGGCGATCCAGTCGATGGCGAAGTGGGCGCGCAGGAACGACATGATCCTGCACCTGCATCGCGCCGGCCACTCGACCTACACGCGGCAGAAGTCGCACGGCGTTTCCTTCCGCGTCATCGCCAAATGGATGCGGCTTGCCGGCGTCGATCACATCCATGCCGGCACCGTCGTCGGCAAGCTGGAAGGCGATCCGGCGACGACAAGGGGTTACTACGATATCTGCCGCGAGGACCATAACCCGATGCGGCTGGAGAACGGCATCTTCTTCGACCAGCACTGGGCATCGCTCAACAAGCTGATGCCGGTGGCGTCGGGCGGCATCCATGCCGGCCAGATGCATCAGCTCATCGAGCTGCTCGGCGAGGATGTGGTGCTCCAGTTCGGCGGCGGCACGATCGGCCATCCGATGGGGATCTCGGCCGGCGCCACCGCCAACAGGGTAGCCCTCGAAGCGATGATCCTCGCCCGCAACGAGGGTCGCGACTACCTGCGGGAAGGGCCTGAGATCCTCGAGCGCGCCGCCCGCTCATGCCTGCCGCTGCGACAGGCCCTCGACGTCTGGAAGGACGTGACATTCAACTACGCCTCGACCGACACGCCGGACTTCGTTCCGGTGGCAACAGCCGCCGAATAAGGAGACAGACAATGCGCATAACCCAAGGGGCTTTTTCCTTCCTGCCCGACCTGACCGACGATCAGATCCGCGCGCAGGTGCAGTATTGCATCGACAACAAATGGGCCGTCAGCCTCGAGTTCACCGACGACCCGCACCCGCGCAACACCTATTGGGACATGTGGGGCCACCCGATGTTCGACAATCCGGACGCGGCGGCGCTGATGATGGAGCTCAACGCATGCCGCAAGCTCTATGGCGATCGCTATATCCGCGTCGTCGCCTTCGATTCCTCGCAGGGCTGGGAATCGGTGAAGCTCTCCTTCATCGTGAACCGCCCGGCCGAGGAACCCGGCTACCGGCTCGACAGGCAGGAAACCGCGGGCCGCATGATCCGCTACACCACCAAGCCCTACGCGGCCGACAGGCCGGCCGGGGCGAGATACGGCTGATCATCGCGACAGGAGGAAAATACCATGTCGGCGCCAGCCTTAGCCGAAACGCAAGTGCCGCAAGCCGCCGTCCCGGCGGCGATCGATCTGCGCGAGGAATTCGAGACGTCCGGCGTCAAGGACGTCCTGGCCCAGCTCGACTGCGATCTGATCGGGCTCGCCCCGGTCAAGCGACGCATCCGCGAGACGGCGGCGCTCCTGCTGGTCGAGCGGGCCCGCCGCCGCATGGGCCTCGCGCACGAAACGCCGACGCTGCATATGAGCTTCACCGGCAATCCGGGCACCGGCAAGACAACCGTCGCGCTGCGCATGGCCGACCTGCTGCATCGCCTGGGCTATATCCGCAAGGGCCATCTGGTTTCGGTTACCCGCGACGATCTGGTCGGCCAGTATATCGGCCATACGGCCCCGAAGACCAAGGAGATCCTGAAGAAGGCGATGGGCGGCGTGCTGTTCATCGACGAGGCCTATTATCTCTATCGCCCCGAGAACGAACGGGACTACGGCCAGGAAGCGATCGAGATCCTGCTGCAGGTGATGGAGAACCAGCGCGACGATCTCGTCGTCGTCCTCGCCGGCTATGCACAGCGCATGGATCGCTTCTTCGAAAGCAATCCGGGATTCCGTTCACGCGTTGCCCACCACATCGACTTTCCCGATTATTCCGACGACGAGCTTCTCAGGATCGCGGAACAAATGCTCGAAAAGCAAAACTACCTGTTCGACACAGAGGCAATCGCCGCAATGGCCGACTACATCGCGCGCCGCCGCGCGCAACCGCATTTCGCCAATGCCCGCTCGATCCGCAACGCGCTCGACCGGACACGACTGCGGCAGGCCAATCGCCTGTTCGAGAGCGCCAGGGGACCGCTCGACGCCAAGGCGCTGTCGACGATCTCCGCCGAGGACATCACCGCCAGCCGGGTGTTCGCAGTGAAGCCCGGGGAAGGAGAAGGCAAATGACCGCAACAACCATCATCGCCCCTTCCGTTCTGTCGTCGGATTTCTCGCGGCTCGGCAACGAGGTCGAAGCGGTCGCGCGGGCAGGCGCCGACTGGATCCATCTCGACGTGATGGACGGACATTTCGTGCCCAACATCACCTTCGGCCCGCCGGTGATCAAGGCGATCCGCGATCGAACCGACAAGATCTTCGACTGTCATCTGATGATCGCGCCGGCCGATCCCTATCTCGCCGCCTTCGCCGACGCCGGTTGCGACATCATCACGGTGCACGCCGAGGCCGGGCCGCATCTCGACCGCTCGCTGCAGGCGATCAGGAACCTCGGCAAGAAGGCCGGCGTGTCGCTCAACCCGTCGACGCCGGAAAGCGTCATCGAATATGTCCTCGACCGGCTCGACCTGGTGCTTTTGATGACCGTCAATCCGGGTTTCGGCGGTCAGGCCTTCATTTCGGCGGTCGTCGACAAGGTCAGGCGTGTCAAGACGCTCGTCGGCCAGCGTCCGATCGACATCGAGATCGACGGCGGCGTCACGCCCGAGACGGCTCCCCTTGTTACCGCGGCCGGCGCCAATGTGCTCGTCGCCGGCTCCGCCGTTTTCAAGGGTGGCGCCGAGGCCGCCTATCGCGCCAATATTGGCGCGATCAGACAGGCGGCCGACGGAGCGGTCCGGCGAGCCGCGTGAACCACTTGCGGAGGATGACATGGCGGCAATCCCACCGGTCTGCGATTTCGGCTGGCAAGGCGTCGACGCCGTCTTGCCCGGCATCGACGGCAGATCGCATTCGATCTTCGACCAGGCCGGGCCCAACGGGCTGGTCGTCGCCTTCATCTGCAATCACTGCCCCTATGTGAAGGCGGTGATTTCGCGCATCGTGCGCGACGCCGACGACCTCAAGGCCGAGGGTATCGGCTTTGTTGCTATCAACGCCAACGATGCCGACGCCTATCCTGACGATGGCTTCGACAACATGAAGCTCTTCGCCAGGGCGAACGCCTTCACCTTCCCGTATCTTCATGACGAGTCGCAGGCGGTGGCGCGCGCCTATGGCGCCGTGTGCACCCCGGATTTCTTCGGCCTCAACGGCGAGCTGACGCTGCAATATCGTGGCCGGCTGGATGCATCGCGACGCGAGGCCGGACCGCCTGGGCTGAGACGCGATCTGCTGGAGGCGATGAAGCAGGTTGCCCGAACCGGTAACGGACCGCGCGACCAGATCGCTTCGATCGGCTGCTCGATCAAATGGAAGGAGGCCGCATGAAAGGCGCAAGCAAGCCGTTTGGGTCGCCAAGGGCGATCCTGTTCGATCTCGACGGCACGCTGATCGATTCGGCGCCCGACATCGCGGCGGCCGTGAACGAGTTGCTGGCCGGCCGCGATCTGCCGCCGCTCAGCGTGGATCGGGTCAGGGCGATGATCGGCGGCGGTGTCATGAAATTGGTCGAGCGCGCTTTCGCCGCCTCGGGGTCGCCGCTTACCGGCAGCGTTCTCGAGGAAGCCAATCGCGACATGGCGCCGATCTACCGCAGACATCTGACCGGGCTGACGAAGCTGATGCCTGGCGTCAGGGAAGTTCTCACCCACTTCCATCTGAACGGAACGGCCATGGGCGTTGCCACCAACAAGCCGCAATTGGCGACGCGCGAAATCCTGCTGCATTTCCACTTGACGGAATATCTCGGCGCGATCGTCGGCGGAGATGCCGTGACAAACCTGAAACCGGCGCCTGACGCTTTGCTTCTGGCGCTCGACCAGCTTGGCGTCGAACCATACGAGGCGCTGATGGTTGGAGACAGCATCAGCGACGTCGGCGCCGCGCGCGCGGCCGGCATGCCGGTCGTTCTGCTGCGCGGCGGCTACACCCATGTCCCCGTCGAGGAGCTGGGCGCGGACCTCGTATGCGACAGCCTGCTCGATCTGCCTTCCGCCATGCGGAGGCTGCGTGACGCCGCGTAGAGCGGCTCGGCGATTCTATCAACGCTGAACCGCTCTAGGCCGTCACTTCGAGAATTGCTTGAGATAGGCGATGACGTTGGCCACGTCCTTGTCGTCCTTGAGGCCGGCAAACGCCATCTTCGTGCCTTTCACCATGGCCTTTGGATCATGGAGATAGGTCGTCAGCGTCGGCTCATCCCATTTGACGCCGGACTTTCCGGCCGCGACCATGGCCTGGGAATAGCTGAATCCCGGATGCGTGCCGGCCGTGCGGCCGATGACGCCGTTCAAAGACGGACCGACCTTGTTCTGGTCCTTGTCCGCGACGTGGCAGACCTTGCATTTGGTGAAGACCTTCTCGCCTGCCGCCGCATCCTGCGCGTAGGATTGGTCCGTAATAAAAGTAACCAGGAATATGGCGGCGAAAAATGCGATAGCGCGCATGGCAATTCCTCATTAATCGTCAAATCCCCGGCACGAGCAAAAAGCTAACCGGCGGATGGCGGAAGTCAATCATACGAAGGTCCAGACTGCCGCACCCGAGAGAGCCTATCCTGTACTTTCGACTTTGTTGACGGTCCTGGGGCGAGCGCGTAGCTTCAGGCCGTTCTGGATTCCCAAGGGCACCTCGGGACACCGGTCAGGCTGGTTTCATCCAGGCTGAGATTTGCCCAGGCAATGGGGGCGGCGGCATTTCGCCAGAGCGGGCGTCTTCGCGCGCGCAAGAGGTGCTGAATGAATATGGTCGACCTCATATTGACGGTTTGCCTGAGTGCCAATCCCGGCGATTGCCGAGACGAGCATCTCTATTTTGAAAGCCGCGGCTCCCTGTTCCAATGCATGATGCTGGCGCCCAGCGAAATCGCGAAATGGTCGCAGGAACACCCGGCCTTGAAGGTCAGGCGCTGGAAATGCGCTTTCCCGACGAAGGACCGGGCAATCTGACCGGCGCCCCTGGTTTGTTGCAGTCCCGGGAGGACGCATCATGATTTCGCGGCGGGAAGCGCTCCGTCTGGCGGCTCTTGGAACGGCGGCGGTTCTCGGCTCACACGCCGTTGCCGCCTCCGCCGCGTCCAAGCTTCGCATCGGCGTGCTGAAGTTCGGCACGGTGAGCTGGGAGCTTGATACGCTGAAGCAGCACAAGTTCGACGCCGCCAACGGGATCGATCTGGACGTCATCAATTTCGCCGGGGAGGATGCGACCAATGTGGCGATGCTGGCGGCCGCGATCGACATGATCGTGACCGATTGGCTGTGGGTCTCGCGCCAGCGCTCGGAGGGCGGCGACGTCACATTGGCCCCCTATTCGACCGCCGTCGGGGCGATCATGGTGAAGGACGCATCGCCGATCCGCACGATCGCAGACCTCAAGGGAAAGAAGATCGGCGTCGCCGGCGGAGCCATCGACAAGAGCTGGCTGCTGATACAGGCGCTGGCCAGGCGCGATCACGGCATCGACCTGCCGGCGGTCAGCGATGTCGTCTTTGGCGCGCCGCCGCTGATTTCGCAAAAGGCCATTCAGGGCGAGCTCGATGCGGCGCTCAATTTCTGGCACTTCTGCGCCAGGCTCGAGGCCGACGGCTTTCGTCGGCTGATCGGCGCCGGCGACGCGCAGATGGCGCTCGGAGCATCGGGTCCGGTATCCGCGCTTGGCTATGTCTTCCACGACAAATGGGCCAACGACAATCCGCAAGCCGCCCGCGGCTTCCTCAAGGCTTCCGCGCAGGCCAAGGATCTGCTGGCAAGGTCCGACGAAGAGTGGCTGCGCCTCGCGCCGGTCATCCGCGCGGACGGCAAGGAGCTGGCCAAGCTGCGCGAACGCTACCGCGAGGGCATCCCCAGGCGGCCGGTCGCCGAGGAGGCGGTCGATGCCGGCAGGCTCTATCGGGTGCTGGCCCGAATCGGCGGCGAAAAGCTGGTCGGCAGCGCGCCGGAGATGGCGCCCGGCACATTCTGGCGGGAGCCGCCGCAATGACCGCAAGAGACGGTGGCGATCGCACGCTCGGCGAAGCGGCCGGCATCTCCAGCCGTTCCGGCTCCGCTGCGACGCTGATGCCCGCGCTGACGGTGACAGTCTCCTTGCTCGGGCTTGGCCTGCTGTGGAGCCTGGCGGCGAATACCTGGCCGAGTCCCGCCTTTCCGGGACCAGGTGAGGTCTGGCAGGTGCTGCTGAGAGAGGCGGCGAGCGGCGACCTTTTCTACCACCTCGGCGCAACGCTGGGCCGGGTCGCCGCGGCGTATCTCGTCGCGATGATCGTCGGATCGGCGATCGGCATCCTCCTCGGCAGCTACCGCCGCGCGGACCGGTTCTTCAACCCCTGGGTCATCCTGTTCCTCAACATCCCCGCGCTGGTGGTCATCGTGCTGGCCTATATCTGGTTCGGCCTCAACGAGGCGGCGGCGATAGGCGCGGTCGCCGTGAACAAGATCCCGAATGTCGTGGTGACCATGCGCGAGGGCGCCAGGGCGCTGGACCCGAGTTACGCCGAAATGGCGGCCGTCTACCGCTTCGGTCCCCTCGACCGCCTTCGCCATATCCTGCTGCCGCAATTGCAGCCCTATCTGGCCGCGGCCTCGCGCTCCGGTATCGCTCTCATCTGGAAGATCGTTCTGGTGGTCGAACTGCTCGGCCGCTCCAACGGCGTGGGCTTTCAGATCCACCTCTATTTCCAGCTTTTCGACGTCGCCGCCATTCTTGCCTACACGCTGGCATTCGTGGCGGTGATGCTCGTGATCGAACTTCTTCTGGTGCAGCCCGTTGAACGACATGCAACCCGTTGGCGCCGCCGCTCCGCTTAGGGTCGACATCGCCGAAAAAACCTTCAGGTCCGCGCAGGGCGTCTCGGTCATGGCGCTGAAGAACCTTTCCTTCGAGGTCCAACAAGGCGAATTCGCCTGCCTGCTCGGGCCATCGGGCTGCGGCAAGACCACGACGCTGCGCATTCTGCTTGGGATCGACAGGCAGTT
The DNA here is from genome assembly GCF_006439555.1 of Mesorhizobium sp. B3-1-6. Taxonomy (NCBI): domain Bacteria; kingdom Pseudomonadati; phylum Pseudomonadota; class Alphaproteobacteria; order Hyphomicrobiales; family Phyllobacteriaceae; genus Mesorhizobium; species Mesorhizobium sp. B3-1-6. The sequence continues at coordinate 179,347 of NZ_VFTM01000001.1, forward strand.
CTCCGGTTCTTTCCAGCTGCCCGAAGGCGGCTCGAACCGCATAGCCGCCGTGTTCCAGGAACCCACCCTGCTGCCCTGGCGCACGGTGGAACAGAATGTCAGGCTGGCGCTGCCGAAAGACCTGCGCGCGAAAAATCTTGACGCGCTGTTCGACACGCTCGGTCTCGCCGGCATGCGCTCGCTCTATCCGGCGGAGCTTTCGCTAGGCCTTGCGCGAAGGGCGGCGCTTGCGCGCGCCTTCGCGACCGAGCCGGCGGTGCTGTTCCTCGACGAGCCCTTCGTCTCGCTCGACGGACGGACCGCCGGGCAACTCCGGCGCCTGCTTCTCGACGTCTGGTCGGCCAGGCCCACGACCGCCCTGATGGTGACACACAACCTGACCGAGGCGCTGACGCTGGCGGACCGCATCATCGTGCTTGCGCCGAGGCCCTCGCACGTACTCGGCGTTTTCGACATAGGGCTCCCCCGGCAACACCGCGGCCCCGAGGCGACGAACGGCCTTTTGCGATCGTTCCATCAGAAATTTCCGGGCGTGGCCTGACCGCCCCGGTCCATGCAGTTCCGGACGGAAAACCACTGCGGACTTTCCCGGATGCTTCAGAAGCAACGCACGTCGGCTTCGGCCTGCGCCTGCTTCAGCTCCGTCCGCGCGGCTTTCGCCGGCGCGCTTTCGCGGAACAGACCTGCATTCTCGCCTGTCGTCAGGGACAGGCTCTTGAAGGTCTCGGCCCTCTCATAATGGTCGTAAGGGAGGATCGAGGCGATGACGTCGATCGAGCATGAACAACTCTCCAGCGCCTGACGCGTCTGGCCGTTGGTCTGCATGCAGCCGAGCACGTAGTCGACAATCGTCGCCGTCGGGTAGTCCCCCGCGGCGCCGGCCGGGTTTGCAAGGACCATTGCCGGCGAAAAGAGGAGCGGAAGGATCGAAAATCCAACATATCTGACCATGAGAAATTCCTCCTGTTGCCCGCGCGCGCTGCAGCGAGGCAGCACCATCGTGCCCAGTTGGCGGCATGCCGCAAGCCCGGTCAAGTTCTCACCGCCCCGGTATAGGACCAAAGGAGGAATGCCTTGCCCACCGACGGCAGCTCTCCAAAGCAGCTTCACGGCTCGTCCCAGCGCCCATCTTAGCGAGTATTTTTTCATAGCCAGATCAATGCGGACAACCAGAGATATCAAGCGAAACGAGACACAAGAATATTTAGAAATATACTTAGAAGTTTATCACGCCTATAATACGATCATATTAGATATTGCATATGAAATCATTCGATTTTAAACTTCTAACCATGGTGAAATTTTGAATGTCTTTTTCTCTAAATTTTATATTGCGTCGCACTAGATAAATGCTGCAGCGCACAATTCAGGCGGGGGTTTTTCCTTGCCTGACATTTTGCAATGACATAGCCTTACCCTGTTTCCGGCTTCAAGGACATCGCTGTAACAAGGGAGCGGCGGCAGTCTTTCGTAGGCCAACCGGGCGGGTGCAGGCTAGGCTGATTTGGTAGAGGATAGGAAAGTTCCTCTGCTACTTTCAGTTTAGGTCGTGACAGCTGCCGGAAATACTTCCCAATACCAATCGCCTGAACAAGCTCTTGCGAGCTTGATTGCCGATTTCTTGTTGTCAACATGGGAGGAATTTGATGCGCGCACTTACTCAAGCCACCTACATCGCAACAACCGCCGCGCTACTGTCGTTTGGCGCACTCTATACAGCGTCAGCCAACGAAGACCTCGTGAAGATGGCCGAAAATCCGAAAGACTGGGTGATGCAGACTGGCGACTACGCCAACACCCGGTATTCCAAGCTCAAGCAGATCACCAAGGAAAACGTGAAGAACCTGCAGGTCAAATGGACCTTCTCGACCGGCGTGCTGCGCGGACACGAGGGCGGACCGCTGATCATCGGCAACGTCATGTATGTTCACACACCGTTCCCGAACACCGTCTTCGCCCTCGATCTCGACAATGACGGGAAGATCCTCTGGAAGTACGAACCCAAGCAAGACACCAACGTCATTCCGATCATGTGCTGCGACACGGTCAATCGCGGCGTCGCCTACGGAGACGGCAAGATCATTCTCAACCAGGCCGACACCACAGTCGTTGCGCTCGATGCCAAGACCGGCAAGGTCGTGTGGTCGGTCAAGAATGGCGAACAGACCGACGGCGGCAAGGGTGAGTCCGGCACATCGGCGCCGGTGGTCATCAAGGACAAGGTCCTCGTCGGCGTATCCGGCGCGGAATTCGGCGTCCGCGGCTGGCTGGCCGCCTACAATCTGAAAGACGGCAAGCTCGCCTGGAAGGCTTATTCGGAAGGTCCGGATGCGGACACCTTGCTCGATCCCGAGAAGACCACGCAGCTCGGCAAGCCGGTGGGAAAGGACTCCGGCACGAATACCTGGGAAGGCGAGCAGTGGAAGACGGGCGGCGGCACGACCTGGGGATGGTATTCCTATGATCCCAAGCTGAACCTCGTCTACTATGGCACCGGCAATCCCTCGACCTGGAACCCGGTCCAGCGCCCCGGAGACAATCGCTGGTCGATGACCATCTTCGCCCGCGATGCCGACACCGGCGTGGCCAAATGGGTCTACCAGATGACCCCGCATGACGAATGGGACTTTGACGGCATCAACGAGATGATTCTCGTCGACGGCATGGAGGTCAAAGGCAAAAAGCACGATGTGCTGGTGCATTTCGACCGCAACGGCTTCGCCTACACCATGGATCGCGCCAACGGCGAACTTCTCGTCGCCAAGAAGTACGACCCGGCGGTTAACTGGGCGACCGAAGTCAATATGGACCCCAACAGCAAGGAATACGGCCGCCCGCAGGTCGTGGCGAAATATTCGACGCAGCAGAACGGCGAAGACACCAACTCGACGGGTATCTGCCCGGCAGCGCTTGGAACCAAGGACCAGCAGCCGGCCGCCTACTCGCCGAAGACCGGGCTGTTCTATGTGCCGACCAACCACGTCTGCATGGACTACGAGCCGTATAAGGTGAGCTACACGGCCGGCCAGCCTTATGTGGGCGCCACGGTGTCGATGTATCCGGCGCCTGGCGGTGACGGCAACATGGGCAACTTCATTGCCTGGGATGCCGCCAAGGGTGAGATCGTCTGGTCGAAGCCCGAGCAGTTCTCGGTGTGGTCGGGCGCTCTGGCGACCGCTGGCGACGTCATCTTCTATGGGACGCTCGAAGGCTACATCAAGGCAGTCGATGAGCACGGCAAGGAACTTTACAAGTTCAAGACCCCGTCCGGCATCATCGGCAATGTCACGCCCTTCGAGCATGACGGCAAGCAGTACATCGCCGTTCTGTCCGGTGTCGGCGGATGGGCAGGTATCGGCCTCGCCGGCGGATTGCTGTCACCCGACAACGCCGCCGCCTGGCATGGCGCCGTCGATCAGGGCCGCGCGCAGGGCGATCAGGCCGCGGTCGTTGGAACGGCCGGTCTCGGAGCGGTCGGTGGCTACGCGGCACTCGCCGACTACACGACGCTGGGCGGCCAGCTCACCGTCTTCGGTCTTCCGGATTGATATCCCGGGAAAACCTTAAGACCGAAGGCTGAAAGATCGAGAGCCCGGATCATCCGCAGGCAACGGCCGGGCTCTCGATCTGCAGCACACCCGAACACCGGTCAACGCCGCTTCGCGACGGCAACCTTCGTCCTTGGCAAAATAAGGAAGTGTCTGAATGTCCATCCGCATCGCAGTTTCCGTTCTCGCCCTGACCCTTCTGCCTTTGGCCGGCCCGACTTCGGCGCAGGCCGAGGACAGCGCCGACAAAGCCAAGGCGGTGAAGGACGAGGGCGGCAAATATTTGGATGCGGATGGAAATCCAACCTACAAGATCGAGAACGGAACCGTGGATTGGTACACCTTCAGCGGCTATCGCCGCTATCACTCGGACTGCCATGTCTGCCACGGACAGGACGGCATGGGTTCGACCTATGCCCCGGCCCTGGCGAACAGCCTTAAGACAATCGACTACCCTACCTTCCTCTCGATCGTCGCCCAGGGCCGCAAGAACACCGCCAACGGCAAGGAGAATGTCATGCCGGCCTTTGGTGACAACAAGAACGTCTATTGCTACCTGGATGACCTCTACGTCTATCTGCGCGCCCGCGCCGACGGCGCCGCGCCGCGCGGCAGGCCGCCCAAGCACGAGGACAAACCCCAAGCGGCCAAGGATGCCGAAAAATCCTGCATGGGGGGATGACGTGACAGGCCGGGTTGCATCGAAGCCACGTTTCGTTCTGCCCCTGCTCGGCGCGCTTGCCTTGCTGCCGTCGGCCGCCTGGGCGCAAGGCGCCGGCCTTGGCGCAGCGGGAGAACTGGTCGACCCCGACATCCTGCGCGTCTGCGCCGATCCTTCGAACATGCCCTTCACCGACCAGAACGGTCAGGGATTCGAAAACAAGCTGGCCGAGCTGGTCGCCAGGAAGACAGGGCGGAAGTCGGTCGCCTACACATGGTTTCCGACCGTCATGGGCTTCGTGCGCAACACGCTTGCCGCCAACCGATGCGACATCATCATGGGCTATGCCCAGGGCGACGAGCTGGTGCAGAACACCAACGCCTACTATCGCTCCTCCTACGTGCTTGTGCACCCGAAGGGCGATGATCTCGAGGGTGTCGAGACGATCGAGGATCCGAAACTCACCGGTAAGAGGATCGGCGTCGTCGAACGCACGCCGCCGACCGCCAACATGGCCGCCAACAAGCTCTTGCGAACGGCCAAGATCTACCCGCTGGCCGTCGATACGCGCGTCACCCCGTCGATGGGAGAAGTCGTGCTCAGGGACATGCTTGCCGGCAAGATCGACGCGGCGATCCTGTGGGGGCCGATGGCAGGCTACTACGCAAGGCAGCTCGGCGCCAATGTCACGATCGTTCCGCTGGTCAAGGAAAAGACCGGTTCGCGCATGTCCTACCGCATCACCATGGGCGTGCGCCCATCCGACCAGGAATGGAAGCGTATGCTCAACAAGGTGATCCGCGAGAACCAGGCGGAGATCAACAAGCTCCTGCTCGACTACAACGTGCCGCTGATCGACGAACATGACAACCCGATCACGGCGGCGCCGGGGTGAACGCGATCGGCGCGAAAACGGCGATGGAGGGAAGGAACCGATCTTCGAGGCAGATAGTTTTCTTTAGTTGTTTGAGAACCCAGTGTTTCATTTGTCCATTTGTGAAGTGATGGACGAGCCATTGCACCGCCCGCAATGGCGTCAATGACATGACCGGCCCCTTCGGGCTGGCAGAAGAGGAGAATGCCATGAAGAAGAGCTGGAAGAAACCGACCCTGTGCCAAGTCGCTGCGGGCTTCGAAATTTCGCGGTATCTGCCTGCTGAAATTCCTCCCAGGAAGTAGGCCGCAAGGGTGCATGTCCCTGGCAGCAGGGGCATGCACCCCGCCGCAGGCTTTGCAGCGGGAAACAACGCGGATACAAAGCTGTCTAACGCCGACAAGCCGGTCAGACTGGCCGCAGAGCACGCATTTGCCATGCGCGTGAAGATCATCGGATCGGCGGCCGGAGGCGGCTTTCCGCAATGGAACTGCAATCACCGCCTGAGCCGCGCGGCTCGCAGCGGGATGTTCGGCGTGCATTCGCGAACCCAATCATCCATTGCCGCATCGGCGGACGGGACGGGTTGGGTTCTCTTCAACGCATCGCCCGACATCCGCCAGCAGATTGCGCAGGCGCCCGAGCTGCAGCCCGCGGCCGACGCACCGTTGCGCTCGACGCCTATCCGCGCGGTGGTGCTGACCAATGCCGACGTGGACCATATCGCCGGCCTGCTCAGCCTGCGTGAACGACAGCCCTTCGCGATCTATGCGACGGCACAGGTGCTGGCGACGCTGGAGGCGAATTCGATCTTCAATGTCCTCGATCCGGTGATCGTGCCGCGGCGTCTCCTGGCGCCAACGGAGGAAATGGCGATCCGCGACGCGGACGGCCATCCGACCGGCGTTGTCGTCGGCAGCTTTCCGGTGCCCGGGAAGGTCGCGCTCTATCTCGAGCAAGGAGGCGATCCCGATGCCGACTTCAGCTCCGACACGGGCGACACGATCGGGGTCCGTATCAGCGGGGCCGACGGCAGCGGCGCCGTTTTCTACATTCCGGGCTGCGCGCGCATCGATGCCGCGCTGCGCGCGCGCCTTGCCAATGCCGGCTGCCTTCTGTTCGACGGCACCGTCTACACGGACGACGAGATGATCGCGGCGCGTGTCGGCCAGAAAACCGGCGCGCGCATGGGGCATATCGCAATGTCCGGACAAGCGGGTTCGATTGCCGGCCTGGCCGATGTGAAGATCGCTCGCCGTATCTTCATTCATATCAACAACACCAATCCTGTTCTGGACGAGAATTCCGCCGAACACGCGGCGGTCAGGGCGGCTGGCTGGGAAATCGCCAGCGATGGCATGGAGATGGAATTTTGAGCGATTTCCGCGACGCGGCCGGAGGCGGCCTGTCCAAGAGCGAGCTCGAGGCCGTGCTGCGGCAGGTCGGTGACGAGCGCTATCACAACCGCCATCCTTTCCATCACAGAATGACCGGCGGCGCGCTGTCGAAAGCCGAAATGCAGGCCTGGGCGCTGAACCGATATTGCTACCAGGCGGTCATTCCGCGCAAGGACGCCATGATCCTGGCGCATGCCGAGGATCCGGCGTTTCGCGCCGCCTGGCGCAAACGCATCGAGGACCATGACGGCGAGGACGGCTGGAGCGGCGGCATCGCGCGCTGGCTGCATCTGGCGACCTCGCTCGGGCTCGATGCTGAAGCGGTCAAAAGCGAAGGGCTGGCGCTGCCGGCGACCCGCTTCGCCGTCGGCGCCTACCTGTCGTTCTGCACGAACCGGACGCTGCTCGAGGCGGTCGCGTCGTCGCTGACCGAGATGTTCTCGCCGCGCATTATCGGCGAGCGGGTGCCGGCGATGCTTGCGAAATACGATTACATCACCGAGGATACGCTGGCCTATTTCAGCCGGCGGCCCGAACAGGCCTCGCGCGACGCAGACTTCGCCCTCGCCTACGTGATGGCCCACGCCGACACGCCCGAACGCCAGCAGCAGGCGATCGATGCGCTGGTGTTCAAATGCGATATACTCTGGGCCATGCTCGATGCTCTCCAGCATGCCTACGGCGCGCCGGGAAACATCCCGCCCGGCGCCTTCCGCCCGGAGGAGGCCTTATGATGGCGCTGCGCGAAAGAGCCATTGTGTCGTTGCGGTCGGCGCCATCGCTGCCCAAGCATGTGCGCATCCAGTACGATCCCGTGCGGCAGGCCTTCGCCGTGCTTTCGCCGGAGAAGGTATTCTGGCCGAACGAGATCAGCCTCGACATACTGCGCCGCTGCGACGGCCAGTCCACCGTCGACAGCATCATCGCCGGTCTTGCGGCCGATTATGACGCAGGCCCGGAGGACGTGGCGGCCGACGTCATCGCCTTCCTGCAGGAATGGTCGGACAAGCTTTTGGTGAAGCTATGAGCGAGCCCATTCTGTCTCCGATCGGCATGCTGGCGGAACTGACGCATCGCTGCCCACTGCAGTGCCCCTATTGCTCCAATCCGCTCGAATTGCTGAAGGCCAATCGCGAGCTCGACACGCAGACCTGGCTCGATCTCTTCTCGCAGGCCGCCGATCTCGGCGTGCTGCAGGTGCATCTTTCCGGCGGCGAGCCGACCCTGCGCCGCGACCTCGAGCAATTGATTGCCGGGCTTTCGGCACGTGGCGTCTACACCAATCTCATCACCGCCGGCATCGGCATCGCCGAGGGCCGTATCGAGGCCTTTGCCGAAGCCGGTCTCGACCACCTGCAACTGAGCTTCCAGGGCGCCCGTCCGGCGACCACCGACCGTATCGGCAATCACCAGGGCAGCCATGAGAAGAAGCTGGAGACGGCGCACCGCGCCCGCGCGGCCGGGCTGCCCCTCACCATCAATGCGCCGGTCCACCGGCACAACATCGAGGAAGTGCCGGAATTCATCGATCTGGCCCTCTCCTTGGATGCCGAGCGGATCGAGATCGCCAATGTCCAATATGCCGGTTGGGCGCTCGCCAACCGCGACAGGCTGATGCCCGACCTGGCAGCGGTCAACCGGCAGGCGGACATTGTCGCGGCGGAGCGCGAAAGGCTTGCCGGCATCATGGACATCGACTTCGTCACGCCAGATTATTTTGCCATCTATCCCAAGCCATGCATGGGCGGCTGGGCGCGCGACGCGTTCATGGTGGCTCCCGACGGCACCGTGTTGCCGTGCCATGCCGCGCAGACGATTCCCTCGCTCCGCTTCGAGCGCTTTGGAGAACGCAGGCTCGCCGAAATCTGGACCGATTCAGAGGCATTCAACGCCTTCCGCGGCACCGAATGGATGCAGGAACCTTGCCGAAGCTGCGAACGGCGCGAGGTCGATTGGGGTGGATGCAGATGCCAGGCGATGGCGATTGCCGGCGATGCCGCGGCTACCGATCCGGCCTGCATCAAGTCACCGATCCACAAACGAATGGCGATACTGACCGACGCTGCGCAGGCGGAGGCAGCGCCCAAGGGAAATGAAAGCTTCCTTTTCCGGCGGATCGGCGCCACAACCCGACCTGACACGCGCGCTTGAGCCTGCCTGCCGATGATGGCCCGAAGGATACCTTGGCCCTTGGCGGTATCGCCTTGTGTCTCTTGCCGATTAGGCGCCGCTCAAGCCCGGAATCCCGGCCAGATCGATCTCGGTGATGTGCCAGCGGCCAAGGTTTGCGGTGTAGAGCTTGTCGCCCTTGAAGGCGATGTTGGTGGGATGCGCCAGCGTCGTCGCAGACGGATCCTCGATCAGCACTTCGAGACCGCTGTCCTTTCGCCAGCGATAGATGCGGCTCGGCTCGTAGCATGAGATCAGCAGCGAGCCGTCGCGAGCGAAGGCCACACCATCGGGAACGTTGCGCACGCCTTCGACCACGACCTCACTGGCCCCTGCACTGCCGTCGCCAAGGATCGGCACAAAGCTGACGCAAGACGCGTTGCTTTCCACCACGTAGAGGCCGTTGCCATCCGGCGCCATGGCCATGCCATTGGCGAACGACATGGGCTCCTGAAACCACAGGCCGCCCTCGCCCGTCCTGAGATCGTAACGGAAGATACCCGAGCGATTGTCCTGGCCGACGCTGTCCGAAACGAAGAGCCAGCCTCTCGCCTCGTCGACGATCGGATAGTTGGGCACGCGGATACCGGACGAAGCGAAGCGCTCCATGCGACCTGTCACGGAATCCCAGCGGAAGATCGCGGCATGCCTGAGATCGCAGGCAAAGCAGTTGCCGGCACGGTCGAAGGCAATGCCGAGCAGAAAACCGTCGGTGCCGCCCATGCGCTCGACCGAGCCGCCGTCGGCCGCCAGCCTCAGCAGATCGCCGGTTTCGGTGCCGCACCAGATCGATCCGTCGCGATGGACTGCCACGCCCTCCGGATGCGCGACGCGTGGATTGGTGAAGATGCCGTCGAAGAAGACACGGGCGGCCGACATCTCGAGCAACGGCTTTGCCATGGAACGCTCCTCAGCTTGCGGCGGACGACGTCCGCGCGGCGATGCAGCGCTCGACCATCGCGCGATCGGCCGCGAGGATTTCGGCGATCAGAGCGCCACGCTCCTTGGCGCTGACGAATTCCAGACGACGCAGGCCAAGCGGGTCGATGCGGTTTCGCAACACGGCGAGCGTATCGCTGGAGGGCACCGGCACCTCGCGGCAATCGGCATCGAATGTCACTTCGAACCCGGTGGCGTCACGGACCTGCTGCTGGGTAACGCCTGGCATGGTTTCGACGACGGTCAATTCCCGCGATGTCTGGTCGAGCCGGAAGATGCAGAGATCGGTGAAAACCAGCGCCTTGCCTGTCCGATAGCCCATCGGCTCGCGTTCGGCCGGCGTCAGCAGTCCGCGGGCGGAACTTGCGATCTCGACCGCGTCCACCAGCGACTGGACCGAATGACGCGGGACGTAAAGCAAGTAGTCGCGATGCATGTTGGCGACGTCGGCCATGCCGCCTTGCCCTGGCAGCCGGATGAGGCCGCCGCTCGGCTTGCTGAGCGCGATGGTGTTGACGCGGCCGTACCGGTCGACCTGCGCCGCGCCGACGATCTCATGCGTCACGGCGCCCGCCTGGTAATAGGTCGAATAGGTGTCGTCGCCGCCGGCATGCGCCACGGCTGTCTCGCAATCGAGGCTTTCGATCAGCGACAGCACCATCGGGCTCGGCGCGATGTCGAGGTGGCCGCAGCTCATCGTCGCGATGATCATGTCCGGCGCGTGCGTCGCCTTGGCCAGCCGGTAGGCGACGTTGGCGAGCGGCGATACGGCCCCGGCGCTGGCGAAGCTCTCATTGTCGAGCTCGGCGGCGATGCGGGCGGCGACGATCTCGTCGACGGTTGCCTTCCCGTTCCCCTGTGCGGGCACCGGCATCGCGAGGACCGTTTCGGCGGTGACCTTGGCCGCTTTTTGAAGCCGCTCCGGCAGGCCGTCAGCAGGCAGGTCGAGCTTGTCCGACAAAGCTGCGTCCTTCGCCGCAAACGCCTCCGACAAGGCCTGATAGTCGGTGACGTAGAATGGCAGGCACGAGGCCGGATAGGCGCCGCCCGGGACCAGCGCTATCGCCGAAACTTGATTGCGGGTAAGTACGCTCTGGCGGCCGTCCCGCCGCAGCGCTCCGACCGGGACGATCTCCTCGACCGTGACCAGCACCTGGCGCGCCGCGCCCGCCATGGCGAAGTCCAGCGCCCGCGGCCCGATGATCTCGACATTGCCGCTTTCGTCGGCGCGCTGGGCATGGACGATGAACGTATCGAGCCTGAGCGGTGGGACGAACCCCGTCTCGGTGCCGGCAAGCGGATTGGGCCTGGCGACGGCACCCGGCACGCGCGCCAGCATGTCGGAACCCTGAGGCAACTGGAACGGCATCGACGGCAGGTTCTGCTGTGCCGCCCGCAGCGCCTGGATCATGGCCAGAGCCGTCCAGTCGCGGACGGGGATCGCGCCGTTTTCGGCCGCCGCGCGGAACCTCGGCGGCAGCCCGAAGATGTCGAGGCTGGAAAAGCACAGCTCGATTTCCGCCACCGCGCCCGCCTCGAGCAGCAGCTCGAGCGGCAGCCCGCCGGCCCAGGAGACATAGCGCAAATCTTTCACGCCGGACCCGGCGATCGCGCGCAGCAACGCGATCGGCAGCCGGGCGAAGTGGTGGCCGCCGACGCCGAAAGCGTCGGCGTCGCGGACCATCGCCGCCAGCCCCTCGATATCGGTGAAGCGGGGCCGGTTCGGCTTGACCAGGGAAACTGACCTGCGATCTGTCACAGCGCCGAGCCGCTGCACGGTCAGCGCGCCATGCGCCCAGCCGAGGCCGCGATTGTCGTCGCCACTCATGAGCCGGCCTTCTTCACGGCGCTCCTCTCGGCGAACTCCTTGACGCGCCGCTGGCCGATTTCGCTGCGGTAGAGGCCACCCAATATGTTGCGCTCCATGGCGAGGCCATCCGCCAGATCGCCGGACACGGCATGGGCCGTCAGGGCCTTCAGGCCTTCGATCGCGGCGGCGGGCTCGGCGGCGATCGTCCCGGCCAGTTCCAGCGCGCGCGGCATCAGCCTTTCGACATCGACGATCTCGTTGACCAGGCCGGCGCTCACGAATTCGGAGGCCGGCACGATGGCGCCGGTCATCAGCAGAAGATTGGCGCGGTTGCGGCCGAGCTTGGCGACGCTGCGTTGCGTGCCGCCACCGCCGGGGATCAGCCCGAGCTTGATTTCCGGCAGGCCGAGTTTCGCGAACTGGTTGGCGATCACGATGTCGCAGCACAGCACCAACTCCATGCCGCCGCCCAGTGCGAAGCCGTTGACCGCCGCGATCACCGGCTTACGGTTGTTCTCGATCGCCGCATACATGCGCGTCCCGGCAGCCTGGAACGTGTCGAACTCGGCGGCGGTCTGGGCGCCGTATTCCTTGATGTCGGCGCCGGCCATGAAGCCGCGCCCCTCGCCTGTCACCACGATCGCGCCGACGCCGGGGTCGGAGGAGAGAGCCTCGAACGCCTCCGTGATCTCACCTTGCATGATCCGGTTCATGGCGTTGAGCTGGTCGGCGCGGCGGAAGGTGACGACCGCGACCCGGCCCTGGGTTTCGACCGTGAGTGTCTGGTAGGCGCCCATCCTCAGGCCGCGTCCACGGTCATGTCGCCCGACGCTTCGAGTGCAGCGATCTCGTCCTTCGACAGACCGAACTCGGCCAGGATCTCGCGGCCATGCTGGCCGACCAACGGCGCCGGTCGCTCGATGGTCGCGGGCGTCTCGCTCATCTTGACGGCTGGCGCCACCACCTTCACCTTGCCGCCGCGCGGATGATCGTAGCTGGTGATCATGCCCATATGCGTGACCTGCGGGTCTTCCGCCGCGCGACGAATGTCCTTCACCTCGGCGCACCAGATGTCGGCCTTGAGCAGCCGCGCCAAGAGGTCCTGCGTGGCGAATTTCTTCGTCTCGGCATTGACCTTCTCGAACACCTCGTCGCGCTTGTCGAACAAAGTCTTGAGATCGTCGTAGACGGCGAGTTGCGGCGCTTCCAGGACCTCATAGAGCGTCTTGAACGGGCTCATGGCGATCGACACATAGCCGCCATCCCTGGTCTCGTAGATGCCGAACGGCGCCTGCATGCCAGGATGGCCGATGCCGGAATTCGGCCGCACGAAATCCTCGCCGAGATTGAGCACGGCGACATATTCCTGGTTGAGATGCGCCAGCAGGCCGGCCAGCAGATTGACCTCGATCTTCTGGCCCTTGCCGGTCTTCTCGCGATAATAGAGCGCCGACAATATGCCGTAGACCATGTTCATGGCGCCGATCTGGTCGGCGAGGCCGGCACCGGCGGGAACCGGCGCCTGGTCGCCGCGGCCGGTGTTGGCGATCAGCCCGGCCAGTCCCTGGATCAGCATGTCCTGCCCGGGGCGCTCGACGTAGGGCCCCTCCTCGCCATAGCCCGAACCCGAGCAGTAGATGATGCGCGGATTGGCGGCCTTGAAGTCCTCGTAACCGTAGCCGAGCTTGGCCAGCACGCCGGGGCGGAAGTTCTGCACCACGACATCCGCGGTCCGAGCCATCTCCATGATGATGGCGTGCACCTTGCGGCTTTTCAGGTTGAGCGCGATGGAGCGCTTGTTGCGGTTCCAGGCGAGGAAGTTCGGGCTCTCGGAGCCCCCGACCCATTTGGCGAAGAAGGTCATGCCGCGGAACATGTCGCCGGCGCCGGCGCGCTCGATCTTGATGACGTCGGCGCCCATGTCGCCGAGCAGCTGCGTGGCGAACGGCCCCTGCAGCAGATGGCTGAAATCGAGGATACGGACGCCTTCGAGGGCCTTGTTCATTTCATGTCTCGTTTCGTTTTCAAAGCAGTTCGGGAACGTAGCGGGGTGCCGCCGTCAGCCCGCCATCGACGCGCAGGTCGGTGCCGGTGGTGAAGCCGGCGGCATCGGAGGCGAGATAGACGGCGGCCTCGGCCACTTCGGAAGGCTCGCCGATGCGGCCGAGCGGATGCATCTTGACCCAGGCCTTGGCGAGGCTGCCGCCGATCGCCTTGATCAGCCTGTCGTTCATCGGCGTGTTGATGGTGCCGGGCGAGATCGAATTGACGCGGATGTTCATCGGGCCGAACTCCACCGCCATCTGGCGCGTCATCGCCATCACTGCGCCCTTGGCGCCGGCATAGGCGGTCCAGCCGTCGAGGCCGATATGGCCCTGCGCCGAGGCCATGTTGATGATCGATCCCGACTTCTGCGCGATCATGTGCGGCAGCGTGTATTTGCAACCGCGGAACACGCTGGTCAGGTTGACCGCGATCAGCCGGTGCCATTGCTCGTCGGTCATCTCGTGCACCGGCATGCCGCCGATGGCGATGGCGGCGTTGTTGACCAGGATGTCGAGATGTCCGGTCTTCTTCACCGCGCTGTCGATCAGGCCGGCGATATCGGCTTCCTGGGAGACGTCGCAATGGACATAGTCGGCGCGGCGGCCGGCCGCGCGAAGTGCCGCGGCGAACGCCTCGCCGGCCTCGTCGGCGATGTCGCCGAGGAAGACATGCGCCCCTTCCCGCGCCATCGCCTCGGCGATCGCGTGGCCGATGCCGTCGGCCGCACCGGTGATGACTGCGGTTTTTCCTTCAAGACGAGCCATGTCAGCCTCCATTCGCGCGCCGGCGCTTCGCTTCGTCGAAGGCGACCGCGGCAATGATGATCATGCCGGTGATGACAAGCTGCCATTCGGTCGGCAGCCCGAGCCCGCGCAGGCCGTTCGACAGGAACTGCAGGATGAGCACGCCCAGCGCCATCCCTGTCAGGCTGCCGATGCCGCCGGCAAGGCTCACGCCGCCGAGAACCGTCGCCGCAACGACCTGGAATTCGAAGTTGAGCCCCGCCGTATGCTGCGCCGAGCCGACACGCGCCGCCAGGATGATGCCGGCGACCGTCGCCAGCAGCGCGCTGATGATGAAGCAGATGAACTTGACGCGCCGTACGTCGTAGCCTGCCAGCCGCGCCACTTCCTGGTTGCCGCCGACGGCGTAGATCTGCCGCCCGAACGGCCGGTGCTGCATCATGTAGCCGAAGGCGGCGAGGAGCATGATGGCGATCACCGCCGAATACGGGATGATGTTGAACAGACGACCGTCGGACAGCGCGATGAAGCTGTCGAGGCTGGCGTCGTCGGGAATCGCGCGCTGGCCGGTGTAGAGATAGACGCCGCCGCGCATGATGAACATCGTGCCGAGCGTCACGATCAGCGAGTTGATGCCGGCATAGGCGACGAGATAGCCGTTCACGACACCGATGATCAGGCCGAACAGCAGCGCTCCGCCGACGCCGAGCAACAGTGAATTGGTATCGTTCATGATGATGATCAGCGGCAGCGCGATGGTCGCCAGCAGCGAGCCGATCGAGATATCGACCTCGCCGGAAATGAAGACGATGGCGCAGCCGATGCCGGCGGTTAGCGCCAGCGAGGCCTGGCCCAGCACGTTGGTCATGTTGCGCACGGAGAAGAAATTCTCGACCGTCGCGGAAAAGAACGCCAGCACCAGGATCAGGCAGACGAGCAGCGCCAGTTCCTGCCGGGCAAAGAGCCGCGCCAGCATGGATGGCCGGTCTTTTGCGGAAGCCGTGCTTGCAAGGCTCATCGCTTGCCTCCTCCAAGGGAATGGCGCGTATCGCAAGAAGTGCTGCGGCGATGCGCCATGGTTCTATCCGATCGCCGCATTGAGGATCTTTTCCTGCGTGGCTTCCTCGCGCGACATGATCGAGGTCAGGCGGCCCTCGCACATCACCGCGATGCGGTCGGCGAGGCCGAGCAGCTCCGGCATCTCCGACGTCATCATGACGACCGCCAGGCCCTCGCCGGCGAGCCGGTCGATCAGCGCGAAGATTTCCGACTTGGCGCCGACATCGATGCCGCGTGTCGGCTCGTCGACGACGATGACCTTCAGGCCGCGCATCAGCCAGCGCGAGATCAGCACCTTCTGCTGGTTGCCGCCCGACAGATTCTTGATCTGCTGGAACAGGCTGGGCGTCTTGATGCGGAAGCGGTCGACATAGTCTTGCACCGCCTGATGCTCTTTCGCCTTGTCGACGAAGCCCAATCGGGCGAACGCGCCGAGCGAGGCGAGGCTGGCATTCTGGTAGACGGGCAGCTCGCCCATCAGGCCTTCGCTCTTGCGGTCCTCGGTGAGCAGGCCGATGCCGAGCCGCACGCCGGTGCGCGTGTCGTGCGGCGCGAGGCGCTGACCGTCGACCGTGATGGTGCCCGAAATGATCGGATCGTAGCCGACGATCGCCTTGGCGAGCTCGGTCCGGCCGGCGCCCATCAATCCAAAGAAACCGAGCACCTCGCCGGCGCGCGCCTCGAATGACACGTCGATGAGCTTCTTCGCCGTGCTGAGCTTCTCGACGGAGAGCGCCACCTTGCTGCCCGCCACGCCGCGCTGACGGGGAAAGAGATTGTCGATGCGGCGGCCGATCATGTCCTGGATCAGCGTGTCGTTGGTGTGCTCGCCGATCGGCTTGGTGGAGATGTGGCGTCCATCGCGCAGCACCGTCACCGTGTCGGCGATCTCGAACACCTCGTCGAGCTTGTGGCTGACATAGACCACGGCGATGCCGAGCGATGCCAGGCGGCGGATGACGGTGAACAGCAGCGAGACTTCGTTCGGCGTCAGCGAGGATGTCGGTTCGTCCATCACAACGACACGCGCCTCGTGGGCGAGCGCGCGGGCGATCTCGACCATCTGCTGCTGGCTCACCGGCAGCGATCCCGTCCGCGCCGCCGGATCGACGTTGAAGCCGATGCGATTGAACAGCGCCGCCGAGTCGGCGCGGATCTTCTTCCAGTCGATCGAGCCGGTCCTGCCGGTCGGATAGCCTTCGAGGAAGATGTTCTCCGCGACGGTGAATTCGGAGATCAACGCGATCTCCTGGAAGACAACCTTGATGCCCTCCTTCAGGCTGTCGCGCGGCGACTTGATATCGACCTCGCGCCCGCGCATGCGGATGGTGCCGGCGTCCTTGCCGTAAACGCCTGCCATGATCTTGATCAGCGTCGACTTGCCGGCGCCGTTCTCACCCATCAGGGCATGGATCTTGCCGGGCTCCAGGGTGAAGTCGACATTGTCCAGCGCCACCACGCCCGGAAACCGCTTGCCGATGCCGCGCATCTCCAGCGCCGACACGTTCGTGTCGATGGCCGCGCCTTCGCCGGGATGAAGGAAATCAACGGACATTGGCTTTGTTCCGGATGATGTCGAGATAGGTCGCCAGGATGATGACGATGCCCGGCACCACCATCTGCAGGTCCTGGTTCCAGCCGAGGATGATGATGCCGTTGTCGATCACCTTCAGCACCAGCACGCCGAGCAGCGTGCCGAACAGCGAGCCGCGGCCGCCGAGCAGGCTGGTGCCGCCGAGAATGACGGCGGCGATCACCGTCAGCTCGAAGCCGCGCCCGGCGGTCGGCTGGCCGGCATTCATCAACGACGACAGGATCATGCCGGCAACGCCGACGCACAGGCCGGTGACGACGAAGGCCAGCAGCTTGAGCCGTTCCGAACGCAGGCCGGACAGGCGCACCGCTTTTTCATTGGCGCCGACCGCGTAGAGATAGCGGCCGAGCGTGGTGAAGCGCAGCGTCACATAGGCAACAAGGAAGATCAGCGCCGCCAGGATGACGGGGACCGGCACGGCGCCGACATACCCGGCGCCGAGATCGGTGAAGCTTGCCAGTTGATTGTGGTTCTGCACCGCTTCGCGCGTGAACAGATAGACGCCACCCTGCAGCATCATCATGGTGCCGATGGTGGCGATCAGCGAATTCACCCTGAGCCTGGTGACGACGAGCCCGTTGAACAGGCCGACGCCGCCGGCAAAGGCGAGTGCCGCCAGCATGCCGAGCGCGAGGCTGTGAGTGGAATTGAGCACCGCCATGCCGATGCAGCCGACAAAGGCAAGCGAGGCGCCGACCGACAGGTCGACCTCCGCCGTGATGATGAGCATGGTCATGCCCGAGGCGACGATCAGCACCAGCGCGCATTGGCGCAGGATGGCGATGATGTTGGCCTCCGAATAGAACTGCGGTGCCGCGATCGATATGGCGATGCAAAGCACCGCCAGGATGCCACCCAGCACCAGCTGGCTGCTGCCGAGAAGCTGGCCGCCGATGAAACGCTTCTGCGCGGAAGCGTGTGTAAGCTCGCTCATATCAGTCCGTTCCCGTCGCTAGAGCATGATGCCGAAAAGTGTGAAGCGGTTTTCGGACGACATCATGCTCTATCTCTCGGATTTAGAGACGGATTCAGATTTCAGGTCGAACAGACCTGAAATCATCCGGCTCTAAGGTCAGGCGCCGGCGCCGTGTTTTCGCTGGCCGTCGGCGCCTGGCTGGTGGTCCTTCCCGCGACGCGGGAAGGACCGTGTCGATCGACCTATTTCTTCAGGTCGGCCGAGGTCTTCATGCACTTTGCCGGCGGCTGGAGCGCATTGACGGCATCCCATTTGATAGTGCGGGTTGTGCCGTCATAATCATAGTATTTCTTCCACTCGTCGCCAGTCATCGGCGCGGTCGGGCTGACGATGTGCTCCGGCACCTGCTCGTTGTTGAACAGCTTGACCGCCGCGTCGATGGTCGTGAAGCCTTCCTTTTCCGGGAACATGGCGGCCTCGATGCGGTAGGACGGCTCGTTCTGCATGGCGTTGATGAAGGCAAGTCCTTCGCCACCGGTGCCGACCGTCAGCAGGCCGTCCTGCGATTTGCCGGCAGCCTTCCAGGCCTGCAGGCCGCCCAGCGAGGACGAATCGTTGATGCCGTAGATGATGTTGATGTCGGAATTCTTGGCGAGTGCGGCCGACGACACTTCAAGCGCGCGGTCCGGATTACCGCCGCCGTCAAGGTCGTGGACCATGACCGCGTCGGGGACGATGGTCTTCAGCCCGTCCATGAAGCCTTGCGAACGCAGCACCGTCGCCGACAGCAACGGCAGGCCGACATTCATCACCTTGGCGACGCCGCCGAGCTTTTCCTTGGCATATTTGCCGGCCTCGACGCCGGAGAAATAGCCGGTGTCGTAGTCGCAGATGGCGACCATCGTGGTCATGCCCTTGACCGGGTTGCCCTCGAGCACCACCGGGATGTTGGCGGCCTTGGCCTGACGCAGCAGCGGCACCACGCCTTCCTCATTCACCGGGGTGATGATCAGCACGTCGACGCCCTTGGCGATGAAGTCTTCGGCCGCGGCGACCTGCTTGGCTATGTCGAGATTGGCGTCCTGCACCTCGACCTCGATTCCCAGTTCCTTGCCATGCGCCTTCATGCCCTTGATGACATTCTGGTACCACTCATGCGTGGCGTAGTTGGTGACGTAGCCGATGTGCTTGGGCATGTTCTCGGCATGCGCCGCCGCCGCGCCGATGGCCAGCATGGCCGCGGATGCGAGCAGGATTGATTTGGACCAGTGCATTTTTTCTCTCCCAGGGTTTTCGTTTGTCTCAGTCGCTGAACGGGTAATCCCGCCGTTCCGGGTCGGCACGTGAAGAGCTGTTGGCTTCGCCCCAGCCGAGCGCGGCCGATATCTTCTCGGCGGCTGTCCGGGTTCGTTCGAAAACGGTCTGACGGTCGAAGCGCGCCGCCTTCTGCGGCAGCAGCGGGACCGTAAGCGCGGCGATGACGGCGCCGACATGGTCGCGCACGGGCATGGAGATGTTGGTGCAGCCCTCGACGGCCAGCGACGCGCGCATCTCATAGCCGAGCCTGGCCACCTCGTTCAGCCGTGCCTCGATTTCCTCGCGCGTTCCCTGGCCTTCGCCGGCGGCGACGATGCGCTCGACGATGCGGTCGCGCTCGGCCCGGTTCGAGTGGGCGAGCAGCACCGCGCCGGAACTGGTTTCCAGGATCGGGAAATGCGATCCGAGCGCAACCGAATAGCGCATCGGCAGCGGTGAATCGATCTGCAGCACCACCAGCGCGTTCTGCCCTTCACGCACCACAAGGTGGCAGCTCTGGTCGGCATTGGCGGTCAATTCGCGCATCGCCGGCAGCGCGGATTCGACGAGCCTGTTCACCGGCGGATGCATATGCGCCAGCTCGAACAGTTTCAGCGACAGCCGGAAGCGGTCCGATTGCGTGCGGAAGATGTAGCCGCGCTTCTCCAGCAAAAGCAGGATGCGGTAAATTTCGTGGATGGACCTGCCGAGGCCGGTCGCGATCTCGGTCTGGGTCATCGCATCGGCGCTGGAGGCCATGAACTCCAGCACGTCGAGCGCCTTCTCCACCGCCGGCACGCGATATCCGTTGCGGCCGCTTTCGCTTTCCTCGAGCGTTTCGGCAATACCGGCAGCCATCACGCAACGCTCCGTTCCGGTTGCCTGGTTTCGCGATAGAGGCGGTTCACATGGTTGGCGAGCTCCGCAGCGCCGATGTCGCCGGCTATGGCCGCGGCCGCGCGCGGCGCGCATTCGCGGAAGAAGGCGATGAAGCCCGGATGTGTCGGACGCAGATAGGACGAGCTGATCGTGCGCAGCGTCGAGGAGAAGAAATCGGCGCAGAGACGATTGACTTCGGCGTCCTTCCAGGCTGCCAGCGATCCCGGCTGTCCACCCGACTTCACATAGTCGCCGCGCTGATAGTCGGGCGAGCATAGGAACAGCGCGTAGTCGATCGCCTGCTGCTTGTGCTTCGACTGGGCGCTGACGCCGATGCCGGCGCCGCCGAGCAGGGCGCCGGCCGATCGCGGGGTCGGCACGTCGGCAAAGCGCAGATACGGCCTGTCGGTCTTCGCGGCATAGTTCACGTAGCCGAAGGCGAACGGCACATAGACAACGTCGTCATGCGCGACCATGTGGTCGTAGCAGCGGATCGGATTCCAACCGGACGAGTTCGGATGCGACAGCGCCGCAAGCTCGCGCAATTGCCCGACGACCTGCTCGACCATGTCCGTCGCGATGAATTGCTCGCCGTCCTCCTGTGGGTCGCCAAGCGTCAACAGCAGGCACATGGCGTCCGTCGGCACGAAAGGCAGGCCGAGCCATTTCCCTTCCTTGCGCGCCAGCCGGCCGAGCGCGACCACCTCTTCATGCGTGCGGGGCACCGGTGCGTAGCGTTCCAGCAGGTCCGGGCGATACGAGGCGACGTGGCAGGCGGCATCGATCGGCAATGCCCATTGGCGCCCGCTCTTCTCGTAGGACCGCCAGGACGGACCGACGGAATCCTGCTCGAAGAAGCGGACCTGCTCCGCCGACAGATAAGCGTCGAACGGCACCATCAGCTCGTCCTGCGCGATGTCGCCGATGAAGGGATGGTCGAACACGACCAGATCGTAGGCCGAGAGCACGGGGCCGAGCGCGCCCTCGCCGAATTCATAGAGGCTGCGCCGGTCCCATTCGATCTCCAGGCCGGGATTGGCGGCGCGATACGGCCCGACACTGGCATCCAGCGGACCCCAGCAACGTCGATGATCCCACGCAAGACCGCGCAGTCTTGTCATATCCGGCAATTCCTCCCTGCAAACCGGGCATGTGCCCGGTCCGCAAACCACTAGCAGGTATTTTTACCTGAGCAAATAGTTTTTACATACGCAAACCGTCTCAAACTAGCCCGAATCGCTCGACGGCGCGCATGATGCCCCGCAATTCGGCGAGGCCCTTCAGCCGGCCGATCAGCGAGTAGCCGGGATTGATCCTGGTCTTGCCGATGTCGTCGGCGAGCAGATGCCCGTGGTCCGGCCGCATCGGGATGCGCCAGTCGGCGCGGCCTTCCTTGCGACGGCGCGCCTCCTCCTGCATCAGCGCGAGGATGACATGCGCCATGTCGGTGCCGCCCTCGAGGTGCTCGGCCTCGTGGAAAGAGCCGTCATCCTCGATGGTGACGTTGCGCAGATGGACGAAATGGATGCGGCTGGCGAACTCCTTGACCATGGCGACGATGTCGTTGTCGGCGCGCGTGCCGTAGGAGCCGGTGCAGAAGGTCAGGCCATTGGCCGGGCTGTCGACGGCATTGAGGATGAAGCGCGCATCTTCGGCGGTCGAGACGATGCGCGGCAGGCCGTAGAGCGAGAACGGCGGATCGTCGGGATGGATGCACATGCGCACCCCTTCCTCCTCGGCCACCGGAATGATCTCGCGCAAGAACCAGGCCAGGTTCTCGCGCAATTCCTTCGGCCCGATCGCATCGTAGTCGGCCAAGGCCTCGCGAAAGCTGTCGCGGTTGTAGGCGCGCTCGGTGGCGGGCAGGCCGGCGATGAGATTGCGCTCGATCCCGTCGATCTTCTCGTCGCTAAGCTCCTTCAGCCGCGCTTCCGCCTCGGCGATGCGGGCAGGCGTGTAGCCGGCCTCGGCATTCCGGCGCTTCAGTACGAACAGGTCGTAGGCGGCGAAATCGATCGCATCGAAACGTAGCGCATAACCTGTCGTCGGCAGGCGGTAGGCCAGATCCGTGCGGGTCCAGTCGACCACAGGCATGAAGTTGTAGCAGATCGTCGCGATGCCGGCCTTCGCCAGCGCGCGGATCGTATCCTTGTAGAAGCCGACATAGCGGAGCCGCTCCGGCGAACCGATCTTGATCGAGTTGTGGACGGGAATGCTCTCGACCACCGACCAGGTCAGTCCTGCCGCCTCGATGATCCGCTTGCGCTCGAGGATATTTTCTAGCGGCCAGACGCGCCCGTCATAGATGCCGTGCAGGGCCGAGACCACGCCCGTCGCCCCCGCCTGTTTGACATGATCGAGGGTCACCGGATCGTCCGGACCGTACCAGCGCCAGGTTTGTTCCATTTGCCGCTTTCCTCCGTGAGAAGTCGGCAACTTATTGTTGGACCACAACGGGAGTCAAATTAAAATTTGGCGCTCACGAATGGCTGACCTCTCGGGGAAAGCCCCGAAAATTCGCCAACATCAACCCCAAAACCGGTTGTTTTCCTCAGATCATACGATATGTTGGTCCAACAATTAGGAGGATCGATGCCGGAAAATTCGCAAGCCTTGCGCGATAACGTCGCCGCCCGCCGCGCCAGCGGCAGTTCCGCGGTCGACACTGCGGCAGGACGGATCCTCGACCTTATTCGCGCGCGACAGCTCAATGTCGGCGACGTGCTGCCGACGGAACGCGAGCTCAGCGAGATCACCGGCGCCAGCCGCAACACGGTGCGCGAGGCGTTGCGCACCATCCGCACCTATGGACTGATCGAGCCCAAACCGCGCGTCGGCGCGGTGCTCGCCGACGGGCAGAGCATCGCCATCCAGAATTTCTTCGCCGCCCACATGGATGTTTCGCGCTCGTCCTTTGCCGACATCCAGGGTTTTAGGCGCATCATCGAGGTCGGCATCGGCGACCACATCGTGCTCAATGCCACGAGCGAGCAGATAGAGGCGCTCGATGAGATCAATGCCCGGATCGTCGACAGCCGCTCGATCGAGGAAGCCGCCGAGAACGATTTCAATTTCCACAGGGCGCTGATCGGGCTGGCGGACAACCGCATGCTCACCGACATGTATTCCTTCCTGTCGCCCGTGATCCTGCGGATCATGACCATCGGCAAGGAAATGCGCCCGGTGCTGGCCGACACCCGCGCCGCGCATGGCGAGATTATCGCCGCGCTCCGCGCACGCGACAGGCTGGCTTACGCCTACCTGGTGAGCCGCCATCTCGATTTCGCCCTGCGATTCCTGCCGGAAGAGCCGGCTTCCGACACGTGAATGAAGGAGTTCCCGCAATGAAGGATTTTGAAGGCAAGGTCGCGCTGGTGACAGGGACGACCGGGATCGGTCTCGCGACCGCCAGGCGCCTTGCCGCCGGCGGCGCCGCGATCGTCGCCTGCGGCATCGACCGCTTGGCCAATGCCGCGATGCGAGCGGAGTTAGGAAGTTCAGGGGCCGGCACGCTGGTCGTGGACACCGACGTCTCCGTGCAAGACCAGGTCCGCGACGCCGTCGCTGTCGGCGTCGAGCGCTTCGGCGGCCTCGACGTGATCGTCAATTCGGCAGCGGTCCATCCCTATGGAACCGCGACGACGACCGACTGGGAAACCTGGAACAAGGCAATGACGGTCAATGTCGGCTCGATCTATCTGACCGCCCATTTCGGCATCCCGGAAATGATCAAGCGCGGTGGCGGGGCGATCGTCAACGTCGCCTCGGTGCAGGGTTTCGCCTGCCAGCAGAACGTCGCCGCCTATGCCACCACCAAGGGCGCCATCCACACGCTGACGCGTTCGCTGGCGCTCGACTATGCGGCCGCCGGCATCCGGGTCAATTCGGTCAGCCCCGGCTCGATCCGCACGCCGATCCTGGAGAAGGCCGCGCGTGGCGAAAACGGCAGCGATGCCGACGTCGAGGAAGCCTACAGGCGCTTCGGCGCGGCCCATCCGCTCGGCCGCATCGGCGAGCCCGAGGAAGTGGCGGAGCTCATCGCCTTTCTGTGCTCTTCCAAGGCCGGCTTCTGCACCGGCGCGGACTACAAAATAGATGGCGGCCTGACCGCTGGCATTGGCGTGAAATGACCATGAAGATCGGACTTGGCCTTTACCGGGAGTCGCTGACTCCAGACAATTTCCGCTTCGCCCGCCAGGCGGGCGCCACCCACATCGTTGCTCACCTCACCAACTATTTTCGCGGGCGCGATCCTTCGCTGTCGGCCGGCAGCGAGACGGAAGGCTGGGGCGATTGCTCCACCGATGCGCTGTGGAACTACGAGGACTTCGCCGGCCTGGTCAGGACCGTGCGCGACAACGGGCTGGAAATCGCCGCGATCGAGAATTTCTCGCCGCGTTTCTGGTCCGATATTTTGCTCGATGGTCCCGACCGGGCGAAGCAGATCGAAGGACTGAAGCGGCTTATCCGCGATGCCGGCCGCGCCGGCATCCCGTGCATCGGCTACAACTTCTCCATCGCCGGTGTCTGGGGCTGGTCGCGCGGGCCCTTCGCGCGCGGCGAGGCTATGTCGGTTGGGCTCGACCTTGCGGCCATCGACCCCGATTTGCCCCTCCCCGACGGCGTGGTCTGGAACATGCGCTACCGCGCCGGCCGACCGGCCGCCGCGCCGGTGACGGTGAGCAGCGATGAGCTCTGGCAGCGGCTCGGCGCCTTCCTGCGGGAAGTCGTTCCGGTAGCCGAGGAAGCCGGCGTGGTGCTCGCCGCGCATCCAGACGATCCGCCGGCCGAAGCGCTGCGGGGCGCGGCGCGGCTCGTCAACCGGCCGGAGAAATACGACCGGCTGATGGACATCGTCGACTCACCATCCAACGGGCTGGAGCTCTGTCTCGGCTCGCTGCAGGAAATGCCGGGCGCCGACGAGATTTACGGGCATGTCCGGCGCTTCGCCCGACGCAAGCGCATCGGCTACATCCATTTCCGCAACGTGCGCGGCAAGGTGCCGAACTATCACGAGACCTTCGTCGACGACGGCGACATCGACATGGCCGAGATCGTCCGCATCCTGCGCGACGAAAACTATGAGGGCGTCATCATCCCCGACCACACGCCGGAAATGTCCTGCGATGCGCCCTGGCACGCGGGGAAGGCCTTTGCGCTCGGCTATATGCGCGCGCTGGTGCAGAATGCCGCAGCGCTGGGACCTTCGCGGACCATTCAATCCACCAACATCCGGATGCAAGCCTGATGACCAGATCGACGCGCCTCTATGCCGACGACGCCGAAATGTACCGCCTGTTCGAGAAGGAGCTCTTCGTCGCGGTCGTCGGCGACGTGATGGACACGCTGGGGCTGCAGCATCAGTTCCTGCCGCCGCTATTCAAGCCCGTTGACGAAAGCACGCGATTGCTTGGCAGGGCCATGCCCGTGCTCGAGACCGATATCTTTCCGTCCAACGGACCGACGCACAACCCACTGATGAGCAAGCCGTTCGGGCTGATGTTCGAAGCGCTCGACGATTTGAAGCCCGGCGAGATCTACGTCGCCAGCGGCGCCTCGCCCCGCTACGCGTTGTGGGGCGAGTTGATGTCGACGCGTGCGAAGATCCTTGGCGCGCGCGGCGCGCTGGTCGACGGTTTCGCCCGCGACACGGATGGCATCAAGGCGCTGGGATTTCCCTGCTTCTGCACCGGCTATTACGCGCAGGACCAGGGCGTGCGCGGCAAGGTCGTCGACTATCGCTGCGCGCTCGAAATCGGCGGCGTGCGCATAGAGCCGGGAACACTGCTGTTCGGCGACAAGGAAGGTGTCCTTGTTGTCCCCGCTGAAGCCGAGGAAGAGGTGGTGCGCCTGGCCCTCGAAAAAGTCCGCGGAGAAAAACGCGTCGCCAAGGCGATCCGCGAGGGAATGAGCGCGGTGGAGGCTTACAAGACCTTCGGCATCATGTGAAAGGCCGTGGCCGACCAGCGGTAACCAGATGGTCAGTCGAGCTTGCGCGACAGCACCAGGTACATGGCTGCAAGCATCAGGAACAGGGCCACCCAGAACGAGGCGGCCGGTCGTTCGTCGAAGACGGCCAGACTCCAGAGGATGCCGGCGGCCACGGCCAGATAGTTGAAGACCGAAAAGCGCGTCGGCCCGATACGAGCGACCAATACGAAGAACAGGACGAAGAAGACGGCATTGATCGCCGTCGCCAGGACGAGCGGCATCGCGGTCCTGCCCGTCCACTCGGAAGGCAACGCCGCGCCGCCAAGCGCAAGCATGACGACGCCGGCAACGACGGCCCCTCCCAGCAACGTTCCGGCCGCCATCATTACGGAGGACGCACCTTCGGGGCGCAGCCATTTGGCGCAGTTGTTGGCGGCAGCGAACATGACCGGGGCAATGAGGGCCACCAGAAACCAAACGATGCCGTCCGAGCCGACAACGCCTACACCGGGCAGCGCGAGGACAGCCACGCCGGCCACTCCGAGCATCATGCCGGCGAAAGTGCGCCAATCGAAGCGATCAAGGCCCGCCAGCGCGCCAATGGCGAGGGTGAATATGGGAGAAAGACAGAGCACCAGGGTCAGCACCGAGGCATCGACATGCGGAGCGGCCGACACCAGTATGCCGATCGGCAGGCCAACCACCAGGCCGCCCATGATCAGGTACGTGCCCATCTGCCCGACGGTGACGGCGAACCGACCGCCGGCGGCTACCGCCGCCAGCGCCAGGATCACGCCTGCCGCAAGCGATTGGGCAAAGGCGAAACCCACAGGCGGCCATTGCGTCTCGGCGGCCAGCCGGTTGACCGGAAAGATGCCGCCATAGATCGCTGCTGCCAGGAGCAGAAGAGCAGCGTCTATCGGTGGCAGGCCGCTGCCCGGCACGGGTCGGTCGTCATGCATCGCACACCGCCGGGCAGGCGCTCCCTCTCCAACCACCACCGGCCCGGAATTCGAGGTCTCTTGCGGACCTGTTCCGGGCCTCTTGGAGTCAAACCGTTCTGAGGGCGGCTGTACGGGCTTCGTCGACCTTGAGCAGGCCAGGCTCGTCGGCATCGACCAGAACCACCTTGTAGACCGTCTCGGCATCCTCGCGGCTCAGCCAGCCGCGATTGACGGTTGCCGCGACACGCTTCGGATCGCGCTTCAGCGGGTCGCCGTAACCGCCGCCGCCGCAGGCGGTGAACTCGATACGGGCGCCATTCTCGATCGTCTCTTCGCTGAAGGCCGGCAACACGATCTTCTCGTCGGCCCGGACCTTGATCGTCTCGCTCTCCTTGCCGTCGCCGCCCCCCAGCACGCCGCGCGGCGGGAAGCTGGTGCCGTCGGCGGCGTAGACGATCGTCATGTCGTGGTCGAGCGGATAAAAGACGCCGCCGGTCGCCGGCGCGCCCTCGAACTCGCCGAAACCCTGCGATCCAGGCAGCACGCCACGACGCTCGATGACGATCGGATACATCGACTCGTCGACTTCGACCGAGTCGAGCTGAATGAGGCCGGCATTGGCCGGGCCGCAATAGGTCAGCCAGCCATCGAAGCCATGGCGGGCACCGCCGCCGGCATAGCCGACGAAGACCTGGTTGACATAGGACTTGCCGTGCTTGAACGGATCCTCGCCGGAGGTGACGCCGACGCCGGCCGGCAGGTGCGAGCCGCTCTCGGCCTGGCCGTAAGGCGCGCCCATGCGCGAAAAGACGCAGTTGCCGGCGATCATCAGGCGGTCGTTGACATTGGTGGTGGCGACCGAAGTGCCGACCGGATATTTCGGCTTGCCGACGACGCTCCCCTCGCGCAGCAGCACCTTGATCTGCGACTTCGCGCCCTCGTTGTGCGGGATGCTTTCGTCGAGATTGTTGAAGACGCCGATCCGGCAGGAGCCTGTTGCCGTATTCTCCGACAGGTTGAGGCCGCCCGGCACATTGTCGATGTTGTCGCGCACGTCGACGACGATCTCGCCCTTTTCCGGATCGACATTGATCGTCACCTTGACCGGTATGCCTTCGTCGGCGACGCCGGGCACCGGGTCATGGCGCGTCTCGTAGCTGTAGCTGCCGGCCGGCAGCTTCGCGATCGCCGCCTTGGCGCAGCGCGCGCCGTAGTCGAACCAGTCCTCGACGAAACCGAGGATGGTGTCGCGGCCATAGCGCGCGAACAGCTCGCCGATCCGGCGCTCGCCGGTGCGGCAGGCGCCGATCTGCGCGCGCACGTCGCCCAGCCACATGTCAGGCACGCGGTTGCGCATCGTGCCGATGCGCAGGATGTCCTTCTTCTCCTCGTAATTCTGCGCGACGCGCACGCAAGGGAAATGCATCCCCTCCTCGAAGATGTTCTTGGCGAAAGGGAGATAGGTCGACGGCACCGGCGCGCCGGTATCGGCGTGGTGCGACAGCGCCACGACCCAGAACAGCGGCTCGCCGTCGAAGAACACCGGCATCGCCATGATCAGGTCGGCGTGATGGGTGCCGCCGGTGTAGGGGCAGTTGTTGAGGAAGATGTCGCCCTGCGTGATGTCGTCGAACAGGTCGGTCAGCGGCCGCGTCGCCATGTCCATAGACATGACGTGGATCGGCAGCGCGTCCTCGACCGAGACCAGCCGATGATCATAGGTCAGGATGGCGCAGGAGAAGTCGCGCGCGTTCTTGATCACGGCCGAGCGGCTGGCGCGCATGACGACCAGCGTCATCTCGCGCACGATCGCCTCGAAGCGGCTTTTCAGCACCGACATCAGAAAGGGGTCGACCCGCCGTTCCGCGACGTCGAGTTCGAGCCTGTTGATGGAGTCCATAGGATCGTTCCCTTGTGTAGATTTGACTAGGCGATGTTCACGACGAGATTGCCGTAACGGTCGATCTGGCCCTGGTGCTGGTCCTTGAGATAGGCGGTGAAGGTCTCGGCCTCGACCAGGCAGGGGCCGGCAACCTGCGCACCCGCGCGCAACTGCGCAAGTTCGTAGACCGGCACCGTTTCGACACGCCCGCTCTCTTGCTGGTAGATCCCGCGCTTGGCCTTCAGGTCGATGGCGCCGACCTGGTCGGGCAGCGTGTTCTTCTGCCAGATGTCCTGGCCGGAGCGCTTGCCGATGGCGCGCAGCTTCCAGGCCGTGAACTCGACGACGTCATTGTCGGCGCGGATCGAATAGATGCGCTCATGCATCTTGTGGAAGGCTTCGACCAGACCCGGCAGATCGCCCTCGGACACCATGCCGTCCTTTGCCTCGAACGGCACCTCGATCTCGAAGGACTGGTATTCGTAACGGCCGAGGAAGGAGAACTCGAACTGACGATTCTCCACCGCGACGCCGGCTTCGGAGAGGAAGTTGTTGCCGGCCTGCTTCAGCCGCTTCAGCGCATCGTTGACGCCGGCGACGTTGAAGTCGGCATCGGAGGTGAGCAGCACCGCGCTCTCTTCGGAGCGGATGTCGGAGATCAGGCCGCCGAAAGCGCTGAGGCCGGCCATGAAGCGCGGCACCATGTAGCGCTTCAAGCCGAGGATGTCGGCCATCTCGGCGATGTGGATGGCGGTGGCGCCGCCGCCGCAAACGAAGAAGGAGTCGCGCGGATTGATGCCCTCGCGCACCGTGATCTCTTCGATCGCCGCCACCATGTTGTGATTGCTGGTGGTGTAGATCGCGTAGGCCGCCTCCTGCCGCGATACGCCGAGCCGCGTCGCGATCTTGTCGACCGCCGCCTCCGCCAGCTCCCGCTTCAGCTGCATCTTGCCGCCGAGGAAATAATCCGGATCGACGATGCCGAGCACGACATTGGCGTCCGTCACTGTCGGCTCGGTGCCGCCCTGGCCGTAGCAGGCAGGACCCGGTCGGGCGCCTGCGCTGCGCGGACCGACTTGCAGCAGGCCGCCTTCGTCGACGAAGGCGATCGAGCCGCCGCCGGCGCCGACCGAGCGCACGTCGACCTTGGGGATACCAAGCGAATCGTCGTGGATCATGCTGTCGGGCGTGACGATGATCTGGTGGTCGCGCAGCGCCGAGACGTCGAAGGTCGTGCCGCCCATGTCGCCGACGATGATGTCGGGCTCGTCCGAAAGCGCCAGCGCCGCCATCGGCGCCAGCGTCGGACCGGACATGACGCTGTAGATCGGCTTCCGGATCATGTCGGCCAACGGCATCATGCCGCCGACGCAGTTGGCAAGCAGCAGCTCGCCTTCGAAACCTTCCTCGTCGAGCGCCGTCTTCAGCTTCTCGATATAGGTGCGCACGATCGGGTTGATGGAAGCATCGATCGCGGCCGCGATGATGCGCTTGTACTCACGCGGCATCGGGTTGATCTCATGGCTGAGCGTCACCGGGATGCCAGGCAACTCCTGGTTCAGGATCTCGCGCACGGCGAGCTCATGCGCCGGATTGACCACCGACCACAGCAGGCCGACGGCGATCGCCTCGACGCCGAGACCGCGAAACTCGGTGGCGGCCTTGCGGACGTCATCCAGCGAAAGCGGCGCGAGCTCGCGACCGCGGGCATCGATACGGCCGGCGACGGTCTTGGTGAGATGGCGCGGCACATAGGGATCGGGATAGTTCAGCCGCCACTGGAAAGCGCCTTTGCGCGGACCTTCGCGCAACACCAGTATGTCCTGGTGACCGGCGGTCAGGATGAGGCCGACCTTGACCGTCTTGCGCTCGACCAGCGCGTTGGTCGACACGGTCGAGCCGTGCACGACGAGGTCGATCTGCTTCATGAAGTCGGCGCCGCTCAGGCCATAGCCCTCAGCCGCGACATGCAGCACGTTGATGAAGCCTTTTTCGAATTCGCCTGGCGTCGTCGGCGACTTGAAGATGGCGATCTCGCCCTTGCTGTTCGAGACAAGGCAGTCGGTGAAGGTGCCGCCGATATCGATGCAAACTTGATAGGCCATACGAGCTTCCCGAAGAGGTTGGAGTATCAGCGCCTGGCTTCGTCGCGATTGACGATCAGGCTGACGATGATGATGACGCCCAGGCAGATCTGTTGCAGATAGCCGTCGATCTGGACGAGGTTCATACCGTTGGAGAGCACGGTGACGAACAGCGCGCCGAGCACGGCCGCGCCCACGCCACCCTCCCCGCCGGAGAGGCGCACGCCGCCGACCACGGCGGCCGCGATCGCCTCCAATGTGAGATTGCCGCCGAGATTGGGCTCACCCGAGCCGGTGCGCGCGGTGAGCAGAAGCGCGCCGAGCGCGGCAAGCAGCGCGCATAGCGTGTAGGCCAGCACCAGCACCGGCACGGTGCGAATGCCCGCCGCGACCGCCGCCCTTGGATTGGCGCCGATGATGTAGAGGCTGCGGCCGAAGCGCGTCGCCTTGAGCACGAGGAACAAGAGCACGAACACCAGGGCGGCAATCCAGATCGGCATCGGAATCGAGAGCGGCGATCCCTGCGCGAATTCGGCGGTGAGGCTCTTCGGCAGGCCGGTAACGGGGAAGCCGCCGCTGATCGTCGAGGCGAAGGCCAGCACCATGTTGGCCATGCCGAGCGTCGTCACCAGCGGGTTGATGCCGATGCCGGCTATCAGCACGCCGTTGGCGAGGCCGATCGCACCGGCGATCAGCACCGCGGCGCCGACGCCGTAGAGGATCGAGACATCGCCGCCGCCCATTGCCACCATCGCCATCGAGGCGGCGACGCTGACCAGCGAGACGGTGTAGCCGAGCGAAAGATCGAAGCCGCGCGTCAGAAGCACCATAGTCTGCGCCATGGCGAAGATCGCAAGATAGCTCGCCTGCAGCGCGATGTTGCGGAAATTGCCGAGGGACAGAACACGCGGCTCGACCAGGCCAAACAGGATGAGGACAACGACAATGGCGATCGGCAGGCGCGCCGCGCGCAAGATCTCTTTCAGCGAAAGGCCGGAGCTCTGTGCCATCGGTTGTGTCTTGGCCTCCATGCTCATGACTGCCGCTTCCTCAGCAGAAGCCGTTCGATGGCCAAGGCTATGATCAAGACGGCGCCGAGCACCAGCGTCTGGTACTTGCTGTCGACTTGCACCAGGTTCATCGCGTTGGCGATGACCGACAGGAACAGCGCTGCGAGCGCCACCAGTTCTGCGCGGCCGACGCCGCCGCGCAGCGAGACGCCGCCGATGACGGCGGCGGCAATGGTTTCGAGCGCCAGGGTTCCGCCGATCGTCGACTGGCCGGAGCCGAGCCGCGACGTCATCAGGAAGCCGGTGAGCGCGGCGAGCAGGCCGGCAAGCATATAGGCCGCCATCAGCGTGCGGCCGGTGGCGACACCCGACAAGCGCGCCGAGCGCTGGTCGCTGCCGACCGCATAGATATGGCGGCCGAGCGCGGTGAAGCGCTGCATGACGATGCAGGCGGCAAGCACCGCCAACCCGACCCAGAGCACGATCGGCAGGCCCAGGAACTGGCCGCGTCCGACATTGGCGATGAAGGAGTCGGCCACGCCATAGATCGGGATGCCTTGCGTGAAATAGAGCGCGATGCCCATCAGCACCGACATCATCGCCAGCGTCACCATGAAGGGTGAGAGCGAGAAGGTCGCCACAAGCCCGGCATTGACCAGCCCGACAAGCGCGCCGGCACCGAGCGCGATGACCAGCGAGGCAAGGATGACGACCAGCTCCATGCCTGGGAAATAGCCGCTGCCGACGAGCATCACGGCAGCCGTCACCACGGAGGTCGCCGCCACCACCGCGCCGACGGAAAGGTCGAAGCCGCCGGCCGTCATCACCAGCATCTGCGCCAGCGACGGAATGAGCAGCAGCGCGAAATTGCGCATGACATTGAGCAGGTTGAGCCGGTTGAGGAAGCGCGGCTCGATCAGCGCGGTCGCGACCACCGCCACGATCAGGAAGGTGATGACGATGCCGCCCTGCATGAGGAAGCGGTCGAGCCGGCTCGCGCGATGCGATGGCGCGTTGGCAACGGTGATGGTCGCCGTTTCCGAGCTCATGCGCGCCCTCCGAAATAGTGGGACAGGACCTGAGCTTCGCTGAGCTCGTGCTGGGCAAGCTCGGCGACCACCTTGCCTTCATGCATGACATAGACACGCGAGGCGAGATTGATCAGCTCCGGCAATTCGGATGTCGAGACCACCACCGAGGCGCCGGCCTCAACCAGCGATTTGATGAGGTTGTAGACATCGGCCTTGGCGCCGACGTCGATGCCGACGGTCGGCTCGTCGAACAGGTAGACGTCGAACGGTTTCATCAGCCCGCGCGCCAGCATCAGCTTCTGCTGGTTGCCGCCGGAGAAGGCGGACGCCTTGCGCTCGGGCGCCATGGGTCTGAGCGCAAGATTGGCGAGCGGCGTCTTGATAGTCTCGTTCTCGCGCCAGAATTTCAGCACCGGCCCGGACGACAGTTCCGGCAGGTCGAGCGAGCTCATGGTTGCGTTCTCGCGCGCCGAGCGCGCCAGCGCCAGACCCTCCGAGCCGCGGTCGGCCGGGAAATAGCAGACATTGGCGGCGAGCATCGACGTGGGCGTCGGCCGCTCGACCGCCTTGTCGCCCAGCATGATCGCGCCGGCCTCGATGGTCTCGAGACCGAAGACGGCGCGGCAAAGTTCGCTGCGCCCGCAGCCGACGAGACCGGCAAGGCCGACCACCTCGCCCGCCCGCGCCGTGAAGGAAGCACCGATGACGGAGCGCTTCTCGGTTGTAAGGTCGCGCACCTCGAGCCTGACTGGGCCGGGCTTGTGCTCGATCCTCGGAAACAGCTGCTCGACCGGACGGCCGACCATCATCTCGATCAGGCCCTCGTCCGAAATTTCGGCGGTGACAACCGTGCCGATCTTCTTGCCGCCGCGCAGCACGGTGACGCGGTCGGAGAGATTGCGGATCTCGCTCATGCGGTGCGAGACATAGATGATGCCGACGCCGCGCGCTTTCAGCAGCGCCACGGCATTGAAGAGCTTTTCCGCCTCGCCATCGGTGAGCGAGGCCGTGGGCTCGTCGAGGATCAGCACCTTCGGCCGCATGCGCAACGCCTTGGCGATCTCGACCATCTGTTTTTGCGCCCGCGACAGGAAGGCGACCTTCTCGTCGAGCGGCAGATGGAAGCCGAGACTGTCCAGCAGCTCCGCCGCCGCCTGCCGCATCTGCTTGCGCTTGAGGAACAGGCCGGACGACTGCTCGCGGCCGAGGAAGATGTTCTCGACCACTGTGAGGTCGGGCACCAGGCTGAATTCCTGGAAAACGGCGGCGATGCCGATTTCCTGCGCCACCTGCGGCGTCAGGCTGGTGATGGTGCGGCCATTGATGCGGTAGACGCCTTCCGCCCACGGGAAGGTACCGGCGATGAGATTGATGAGCGTCGACTTGCCGGCGCCGTTTTCGCCAAGCAACGCGTGGACCTCGCCCTCATTGAGGGAGAAGTCGACATTGTCGAGCGCGGCGATGCCGCGGAATCTCTTGGTGAATCCTGTAACTTCCAGCATCCAAAAACCCAAGGCTGGCGAGCTAAGTCGCCTGACCGCTTCCGACGAAGCGGCCAGGCCGGGAGGATCGCGATCCAACCGCGATGTGCGGGCCGCGTAAGCGGCTACGCTATTCGACCGAGAACTCGGGGCGCCAGTTGTCCGGCGCGAAGATCTGGGTCGTGTCGATCTTGTCGACATTGTCCTTGGTAACGATGCCGGGGGCAACCAGCAGGACCTTCTCGTGATCCTTCTTTTCCAGCGCGCGAACCGCGAGGTCGACGCCGATGCGTCCCATGATAACCGGATACTCGGTGGCGAAGCCCAGCACCGAGCCGTCCTTGACGGCCTTCAGCATGGTCTGGTTCTCGTAGGAGGACATGATCGTCACGTTGCTCAGGCCGGCGTCGGCGACGGCACCGATCGCGGCTTCCGCCGTCGGCGCGCCGCCCCAGATGACGTTGACGTCCGGATGGGTCTGCAGCGCATCCTCGACCAGCTTGAGCTGCGCCGGCACGCTGGCCTCGCCGAACATTTCGCCGACCAGCTTGATGTTGCCGGTCTTGGTGCTGTCGCGGAAGCCGTTCATGTAAGTTTCGGCCCAGCCGCTGCCCTGCGGGCCCGGGAACGCCACGGCGGTGCCCTGCTTGTCGCCGAGATACTTCTTCACATACTCGCCGGTCTGAAAGCCCTTCTGGTAGAAGTCGGGCGTGATGCGGGCGGTGATCGGCGTTTCCAGGATCGGATTGGCGACGGCGATGTTGACGATGCCCTTGCCCATGCCCTCGTTGATCTTGGCTGCCACGCCGGCTTCCGAGATCGCCGAGATCAGGATGGCGTCGGCGCCCGCCGCAACGCAGTCGTCATATTGCGAGATCTGCTTCGGCAGCGCGGTGTATCCACCCGCCTGCAGCACCGTCACCTTGACGCCCAGGCGCTTGGCCTCCTCGACGATGCCGTAGTCCACCGACACCCAATAGCTGTCCTGCAGATGCGGGAAGAGCACGCAGAGCTTCCAGGGCTTCTCTGCCTTGTCGAGCGGCTTGTATTCGATCTCTCCCACGTTCTTGAGGTCGCCATCCTTCGCCGAGGCGATCTTGAACGGCCACCAGTCGGCGGCATGCGCCATTCCGGCCGACAGCACCGTCGCCGACAGCGCCAAAGCCAGTGACTTCTTCAATCCACTCATATCAGTCTCCCATTTGAACAGCTGCCCTTGGGGGGCCTGGAGTTGTTTACCCGATCGACCGGTTTAGCCCGATCATTTTTGTATCCAATCTTCCACTTCTTCGTTGGCATTTCAAACTTCAAACGTTGAATTTCGTGCAAATGTATCCATTCAGCCTATTCAGGTCGCGTAATTTGCAACTTACATCTTATATCTTATGTGTCAATGCGCGATAGACCGTCACCCGACAGGGCGTTTCGACTGCCATAGGCTGGCTCAGCCCCGCGGATGAACCTGCGGTAGGGCGGCGTCGAGCGATCGCTCGAATGCATCGACCAAAGCGTCGACCTGCGCCTCGGTGATGATCAGCGGCGGACAGAAGGCGATCGCGTCACCCATATTGCGCGAGATGACGCCGTTCTGCTGCAGAAAGCCGTTGACCAGCGCGCCGAGCGCCGCTGGCTTGCCCCACGGCGCCTTGCTTGCCTTGTCGGCGACGAGCTCGACGGCGGCGATGAGACCAATGCCGCGCACCTCGCCCACCAGCGGATGCGAGGCGAGCTTGTTGAGCCGCGCCTGCAGATGCGCGCCGACCTTGCGCGCATTGCCGACCAGGTCGCGCTCCTCGATCAGCTTGATGTTCTCCAGCGCGACGGCCGCGGCGACCGGATGACCGCCGCCGGTGAAGCCGTGGCCGAAGGTGCCGATGCGGTCGCTCTCGTCGGCGATCGGCTCGAACACCTTGTCGTTGATGATGAGCGCCGAGATCGGCAGGTAGGAGGAGGAAATCTGCTTCGACAGCACCATGATGTCGGGCTTGATGCCGAAGGTCTGCGAACCGAACATCTCGCCGGTGCGGCCGAAGCCGCAGATGACCTCGTCGGCCACCAGCAGGATGTCGTATTTCGACAGCACCGCCTGGATCTTTTCCCAATAGCCGGCGGGCGGAACGACGACCCCGCCGGCGCCCATGATCGGCTCGCCGATGAAGGCGGCGATCGTTTCGGGCCCCTCGGCAAGGATCAGCTGTTCCAGCTCGTCGGCGAGCCGCGCGGAGAACTGCTCTTCGCTCTCGCCGGGCTGGGCGTCGCGCCAATGATGCGGTGTCGACGTGTGCAGGATATTGGCGATCGGCAGGTCGAAGGAGAGATGATTGTTGGGCAGCCCGGTCAGGCTCGCCGAGGCGATGGTGACGCCATGATAGCCGCGCTTGCGGCTGATGATCTTCTTGCGCGCCGGCTGGCCGAGCGCGTTCGACCGGTACCAGATCATCTTGATCGCGGTATCGTTGGCCTCGGAGCCGGAATTGGTGAAATAGGCCTTGCTCATCGGCACCGGCGCCATCTGCACCAGCTGCTCGGCAAGGTCGATCAGCGGCGAATGCGCCTTCGAGCCGAAGTCGTGATAGAAGGGCAGCTTCGACATCTGCCTTGTCGCAGCGTCCACCAGACGCTTTTCCGAGAAGCCGACGGCGACGCTCCATAAGCCCGCCATCGCCTCGATGTAGCGATTGCCTGCAATGTCCTCGACATAGATGCCATCGCCCTTTTCGATGACCAGCGGACCCGTCTCCTGATGCTTGCGGGCATTGGTATAGCCATGCAGGTGATAGCGGATGTCGCGGGCTTCGGGGGAATTCGGTCTGGCGTCCATGACGGCTCCTGTCTGCAGGCGTCCAAGCGGGAATTGCCCTGCCCCTCGTCCAAGGGTCGCAGTTCCCTCTTGCTTTATGCTGTTTGATGCATCATGTTTCTTATAAGATATACTGTCAAGCCCTTTTGGGCCGGCGGCCAAAAAGCGGGACGGGAACGGCATGGCGAGCTTCAGTTTCGAAACGCTCGAGCGCGAAAATCTCGGCGAGACCGTCTATGCGCGCGTCACCGAGGCGCTGGTCAAGGGACGCTTCGCGCCGGATGCCAGGCTGACCATCCGCGACCTCGCCCAGTCGCTCGGAACCAGCGTCACGCCGGTGCGGGATGCGATCCTGCGCCTTATCCAGGACGAGGCGCTGGTGCAGAAATCGGCGCGCGAGGTGCGCGTGCCCATCATCACGCTGGAACGCTATCGGGAGATCCGCCAGATCAGGCTGAAGCTCGAAGGCCTCGCCGCGCGCGAGGCCGCGCTCAAGGCGACGGCCAGGGATGTCGAGCGGCTGCGCGATCTGATTGCCCGCAACGAAAGCGCCATTACCGAGAGGAATTGGACGGAAGCGCTGGAGCTCAACCAGACCTTCCATTTCGCGCTTGCCGACATCGGCGACATGGTTGTGCTGCGCGGCATCCTCAATCGGCTGTGGCTGCAGATGGGTCCCCTGATTGCGGAATCCTATCATGAAGGCGGCCGCGCCATGATCGACAATCACCACGCGGTGCTCGCCGCGGTCGAAAGGAAGGATGCCGATGCCGCCGAACATGCGATCATCGCCGACATCACCGAGGGCGGAAACGTGATTCTCGAACGGCTGTTCAGCAGGCGCGCCGCCGACACGGCCAAGGCAGGCTGAGAATGGAACAGATCGACTGCATCGTCGCCGGTGCCGGCATCGTCGGTCTTGCAATTGCGCGCAAGATGGCCGCGCGCGGCCTGGACACGCTCATCGTCGAGGCGACGGATGCCATCGGCACCGAGACGAGCTCGCGCAATTCGGAAGTGATCCATGCCGGCATCTACTATCCGCAAGGATCGCTGAAGGCCCGGCTCTGCGTCGCCGGCCGCGACATGCTCTACCGCTACTGCGCGGAACGCGCGATCCCGCATCGGCGCTCCGGCAAGCTGATCGTCGCAACCGACGAGGCCCAGGAACCCGTGCTTGCCGCGATCCGGGCCAGCGCCGCAGCCTGCGGCGTGGAAGATTTGCGCTTCGTTTCCGCCGCTGAAGCGCAAGCCCTGGAGCCGGCGCTTCATTGCACGAAAGCCCTGTTATCGCCCTCCACCGGCATCATCGACAGCCACGCGCTCATGCTCGCCTTGCTCGGCGACGCCGAGAAAAGCGGCGCCATGCTGTCGCTCAACACGCGCATCGTTTCGGGCCGCATCGATGCCGGCCGCATCGTGCTCCAGACGATGGACACGGCAAGCGGCGAGGGTTTCGAGATCGCGACGTCGCGCCTCGTCAACGCGGCCGGCCTCGGCGCCGTTGCGCTGGCGGGCTCGCTCGAAGGCTTCGACCGGCGGGTTTTGCCGACGCTTCGCTACGCCAAGGGCAACTACTTCTCGGTGGTGGGCCGGGCGCCCTTCTCGCGGCTGGTCTATCCGGTGCCTGAACCGGGCGGGCTTGGCGTCCACCTGACACTTGATCTCGGCGGCACGGCTCGGTTCGGGCCCGACGTCGAATGGACGGACACGCTCGACTACCGCGTCGATCCGGCGCGCGGCAACCGCTTCTACGACGCGATCCGCAAATACTGGCCGGATCTGGCCGACGACAGCCTGCAGCCGGCCTATAGCGGCATTCGGCCGAAACTCTCCGGCCCGGGCGAAGAAACCAGCGACTTCGTCATCCAGGATGCGACGACCCATGGGAGCGCCGGGCTGGTCAATCTGTTCGGCATCGAAAGCCCCGGCCTGACCGCCAGCCTGGCGATTGCCGAACATGTGACACGCATTCTCGCGCCTGAGGCGGACTGACGGCGCCGACGCGCAGCATTCAAGGCCGGTCTGCACCCGCGCGCCTACCGCGACGAAAGCTGACATATTCATTGTATCCAATGGCAAACCTATTTTGCCATTTTTTGCCTTTCAAAAGGCAATAAACGTCTCTATCGTATCCAATACGCTTCTCGACCCAGTCACGAGCCCGCCAGGAAGTCCTGATGCCCGACTACGCAACATTGGCCCCATCAGCCCCCTGGCGCGAACTGCGCACGACACGCGCCGACTGGGACGACGCCGATCCGGCCGCGCTGGAATCGATGCTTGTTTCGGCCCATCTGATCCGCGCCTTCGAGGAGAAAGTGCTGGAGCTCGCCGGCCATGGCCTAGTGCACGGTCCGGCCCATTCCGCGGTCGGCCAGGAAGGCGGCGCCGTCGGCTCGGCCGCGTTGATGCGCGCTGGCGATCAGATCAATGGATCCCATCGCGCGCATCACCAGTTTCTCGCCAAGTCGATCCGTTATATCGCGCCCGACGGCCTCTTGCCCGCGGCGGAGTTCTCATCGGCAATCCGCGGTCTGGCCAAGAGGTCGCTCGCCGAGATCCTCGGCCTGGCGCAAGGCTTTTGCCGGGGACGCGGCGGCTCGATGCATCTGCGCTGGGCCGAGGCCGGCAATCTCGGCACCAACGCGATCGTCGGAGGCGGCGTGCCGCTGGCGGCCGGTGCCGCCTGGGCGCACAAGCGGGCAGGCAAAGGCGACGTTGCCTTTGCCTATTTCGGCGACGGCGCGGTCAATATCGGCTCGGTGCTGGAGACGATGAACATCGCCGCCGCCTGGAAGCTGCCGCTCTGCTTCTTCATCGAGAACAACCGCTATGCCGTCTCGACCCATGTCGAGGAAGCGACCGCCGAGCCGCGCCTGTCGGCACGCGGATCGGCCTTCGCCATTCCCGCCTGGAAAGTCGACGGCATGGATCCCCTCGCCGTCTATCTTGCGACGAAGGAAGCCATGGAGCTAATGCGCAACGGCGGCGGGCCGGCCATCATCGAGGCTGACGTCTATCGCTACTTCCATCAGAACGGTCCTCTGCCCGGCAGCGCCTTCGGCTATCGCGACAAGGCGGAGGAAGCGGCCTGGCGGGCGCGCGACCCGCTCGACCGGCTGGCGAGCGAAATGGAACAGCGTCAGATCATCGGCAGCTTGGGCGTTGCCGCTCTGCGCGAACGCGCGCTTGGGCTGATGGCCGATGTCGCCGCCGAACTCGTCGAGCAGGTGGACGGCAAGAACCGCATCAAGCCCGCGCTCTGGCCCGACGAAGGTTTCCGCGACCACGGCATACGCGGCGACCTCTCGGAATTCGCGAGGACGCGCACCGAGGAATTGGAAACCTTCGGCGGCGCGATCGACGGCAGCGCCAAATTCATCGAGGCCGTCGCCAATGTCATGCAGCGCCGCATGGCGACGGACGACCGGATCGTGATCATGGGCGAGGATGTGCATCGGCTGAAGGGCGGTACGAACGGCGCGACGCGCGGTCTTGCCGCCGCTTTCCCGGACCGGGTGCTCGGCACGCCGATCAGCGAAGCCGCCTTCACCGGCCTCGGCGGCGGCATCGCCATGGATGGACGCTATATTCCGGTTGTCGAGTTCATGTACCCCGACTTTATGTGGGTGGCCGCCGACCAGGTCTTCAACCAGATCGGCAAGGCGCGCCACATGTTCGGCGGCGATATCGACGTGCCGCTGGTGCTGCGCACCAAGGTCGCCATGGGCACCGGCTACGGTTCGCAGCACTCCATGGATCCGGCCGGCATCTTCGCCACCTCGCCCGGCTGGCGCATCGTCGCCCCTTCGACGCCCTTCGACTATGTCGGTCTGATGAACAGCGCGCTGCGCTGCAAGGACCCGGTGCTCGTCATCGAGCATGTCGATCTCTACAATTCGACCGGACCGGCGCCGATCGACGACCTCGATTACTTCATCCCTCTCGGCAAGGCCAAGGTGGTGCGCCAGGGCACGGCCATGACGATCCTCACCTACCTCGCCATGGTGCGGCCAGTGCTTGAAGCGGTCGAACGTCTCGGTGTCGACGCCGAGATCATCGACCTGCGCTCGCTCGATCGCGCCGGGCTGGACTGGCAGACCATCGAAGCTTCGATCCGCAAGACCGGCAATGTGCTGGTGGTCGAGCAAGGCGCGCGCGGCACGTCTTATGGCGGCCTGCTCGCCGCCGAGATCCAGAACCGCTGCTTCGACTGGCTCGACCAGCCGATCCAGCGTGTCCATGGCGGCGAGGCTTCGCCTAGTATCTCCAAGGTTCTTGAGGCCGCCGCATGCGCGCGGCCCGCCGATATCGAGCGCGGCTTGCGCCAGGCGATGGCCGACCAAGGTCGGCCGCTTGGCTGAAAGTCAGGCCTTCGGATCGTCGCGCGGCGTCATGAAGCCGGCGGTCTCGCCACCGTCGACGCTGAGCACCGCACCGTTGACGAAGCCCGCCGCGGGAGACAGCAGCCAGCCGACCGCCTCCGCGACATCTTCCGGTGTGCCGAGGCGCGCCGCGGGAATGCGCTTTTCCAGCTTCTCGCGCCGGCCCGGAATGGCCAGCGTCTTTGACATCATCTGCGTGGCGATCTGACCTGGGCAGACAGCGTTGAAGCGCACCTCCGAGCCGTATTCGAGCGCCAGCGCTTGTGTCAGGCCGATCAGCGCTGCCTTGGAGGCGGTGTAGATCGCAAGCCCTTCCTCGCCGACCAGGCCGGCCACCGACGAGATCGTCACCACGGCGCCGCGCGCGGCCCGCAGGCCCGCGAGCGCATGACGCGTGAACAGATATGCCGAGGTCGCGTTGGCCGTCATCGTCCTGTTCCAATCGTCGAGCGTCGTCTGGTCGAAGGCGCCGCGCCCGCCGGCGCCGGCATTGTTGACCAGGCCGGCGATACACCCCCTGCCGAGTTCCAGCGCGACGTCGACCGCCCGCTTGCAGTCGGCCTCGCTGGTCGCGTCGCCGGCGGCGAAGACCGCGCCGGGAACCGCGGCGATCACATCATCGGCGGCGGCCCGGTCGCGCCCGGTGAAGACGACCCGCGCGCCATCCGCCGCCAGCCGCTCGACGCAGGCCGCGCCGATACCGCGCGTGCCGCCGGTCACCAGGAAGACGCGTTGCGCTTGCGCGCTCATGCGGCCGTCTCGTAACTGACCGGCGTGCAGAGCGGACCCGCCCTGTGTGCTGCCCAGTAAAGATCGTGGATGCGGTTGGTGATCGGTCCGGGCTTGCCGTTGCCGTAGATGCGGCCGTCAAGCACCGTCACCGGCATGATGCCGCCGGCGGAGCTCGAGATGAAGATCTCGTCGGCGTCGCGCAGTTCCTCGATCGGCAGCGGCCGCACCTCACAGGTCACGCCTGCTTCGCCGGCCATCTCGATCACCGTCCGGCGCGTCATGCCCTCGAAGACGCCGCGGTCCGGCGTCGCGATGACATTGCCCTTCACCGAAAAGACGTTGAAGCCCGCGCCTTCGGTGACATTGCCCTTGCCATCGTTGAGCACGGCGACGACGGCGTCCTTGTCGTAGGCCTCGAAGATGCCCATGGTGAGATCGAGCCAGTGGAAATTCTTGATGCGCGGATCGAGCGATTCGGGCGGGATGCGCTGCACCGAGCTCACCACCATCTTCAGCCCGTCGCGGCGCTGCTCGTCATTGGCGATCCAGACGAAAGGCTGCGCGAAGGCATAGAACCGGTTCTGGCAAAGCCGCGGATCGCGCGTGCCTGCCGGCGGCACGCCGCGTGTGCAGGTCATCTGCACATAAGCGTCGCGAAGTCCGCTGCGGCGCACGCATTCGACGAGGATATCGGCCATTTCCGCCTTGGACAGCGGCAGGCTCATGCGCAGGCCGCGCATGGAAGCCAGGAAGCGCTCGAGATGATCGTCGAGCCTGAAAAAGCGGCCCTTCCAGACATGGGTGACGTCATAGGTCGAATCGGACCGGACGAAACCCCGGTCGGTGATCGGGATCATGGCCTCGGCGAGCGGCACGTAGCTTCCGTTGACGAAGGCTATGCCCAATGCGGGATCGTATTCTGTCCTGTCGTGCATGCAAACCTCCTCCAAAGCGGCGCTAGTATTGGATACAATGACTTCGATTTATTCGGCCAGAACGGCTATTTCTCTTGCCAACGATCATCAATTGGATACGTTTCCGCAGGAGTTGCGAGACATCGTACCGATCATGAGCATGGAAGCGACGGATACCATGAAAGGCCTGCCCGGACTGCGCGGCACCGAGCATATCGGTTTCACCGTGCCCGATCTCGACGAAGCCGTCCGTTTCTTCGTCGAGGTGATCGGCTGCGAGCCGTTCTATGAGCTCGGGCCTTTCCAGTCCGACGGCGACTGGATG
Organism: Mesorhizobium sp. B3-1-6; assembly: GCF_006439555.1. Lineage (NCBI taxonomy): Bacteria > Pseudomonadati > Pseudomonadota > Alphaproteobacteria > Hyphomicrobiales > Phyllobacteriaceae > Mesorhizobium > Mesorhizobium sp. B3-1-6. The sequence continues at coordinate 222,800 of NZ_VFTM01000001.1, forward strand.
GAAACCCATCTCAACGTCCACCCCCGGACGGTGATGAAGCGGCTCAAATTCCTGCGCTGCCGTCACGGCTCCAACTTCGAGATCTTCGAATATTCCGCCCCCGGCCGGAACGGCGCCCAGCCCCGCAACAGTGACGTCGGCGGACACCACCTCGCCTTCTATGTCGACGATATCGGCGAGGCTGTCGCCTATCTCAGATCGCATGGCGTGCGCGTGCTCGGCGAGCCGACGGTGCGCATCGAGGGGCCGAGCGCCGGTCAGAGCTGGGTCTATTTCCTGACCCCCTGGGGCATGCAGCTCGAGCTGGTCTCCTTCCCCGAGGGCAAGGCCTATGAGCGCGAGACGGACCGCCGGCTCTGGCATCCCGCCAGCCCTCACCTGTGATTGGTTGGTTCGTGCCGATTCCCACCCGCTCGCCGATGCACTAACATCTTCGGGATCGACACGATGCGGGGAATTGAGATCATGGCCGGCAGACGCACAAGCGGCGGAACCGAGGGCAACGGCGCCGCCCTGGCCAGCGGCCGAGTCACCGATGCGCTGCGCGACGCCATCCTGTCGGGGCGGCTGCGGCCGGGCAGCCGCGTCCGCCAGGAGGAGCTCGCCGAAGAGTACGGTATCAGCCGCATTCCGGTGCGCGAGGCGCTGAGGCAGTTGGAAAGCGAGGGGCTGGTCATCCTCGTGCCCAACAGCGGCGCCTGGATTTCCAAGCTCGACCGCGCCGAATGCATCGAGATCTACAAGATCCGCGAGCGGCTGGAGCCGCTGGCGCTGTCCGAAAGCAGCGCCAACCTTTCGCCCGAAACGCTTGCGCGCCTGGAAGACCTCGTCTCGCGCATCGAGGCCGCTGACGGCATCGACGAGTTCCTGCAGCTCGACCGCGAGTTTCATCTCCTGAGCTATGAGGGCGCGCGGATGCCTCAGCTCACCCAGATGATCCACAAATTCTGGAACACCACCCAGCAATACCGCCGCGCTTTCGCCGCATCGGTCGGCAAGGCCGGCATGGCGGCGGTGCATCACGAGCATCGACTGATCCTTGAAGCGCTGAAGCGGCGTGACGGCGAACAGGCCGGCCTCATTCTCTACGGCCACATCCGTCGCACCCGCCTGCAGCTCGAACAACACACCGAGATGTTCGCCTAGCCCAGGCGCGAACCACTAGAATCCCGCCTGGCTGATGAACTTGGTGACGAGATAGGCTTCCAGCGCTTCCGAGCCGCCTTCGGAACCGTAGCCGCTGTCCTTCACGCCGCCGAAGGGCACTTCCGGCAGCGCCAGGCCGAGATGGTTCGTCGTCAGCATGCCGGTCTCGATCTCCGCGCCAAGCTCGGTCGCCGTCTTCAGCGAACGGGTGAAGGCGTAAGCCGCGAGCCCGTAGGGCAGCCGGTTTGCCTCGGCCACCGCCTCGTCGAACGTCGCGAACGGCATCGCCAGCGCCACCGGACCGAATGGCTCCTCGTTCATGATGCGCATCCCGGGGCGCAGGTCGCTGAGCACGGTCGGCTCGAAGAAAGCGCCCTTGTTGCCGATGCGCTTGCCGCCGGTCTCGAGCTTGGCGCCCTCGGCCACCGCTTCGGAAATCATCGCCTCGACGGCTTGCAGCCGCCGTTCATTGACCAATGGCCCCATGCGGGTGCCCTCGGTCAGCCCGTCGCCGACCTTGATAGCGCGCGCATGGCCGACGAGCTTGTCGACGAACGGCGCATAGGATTTCTCCTGGACAAGGAAACGCGTCGGCGAGACGCAGACCTGGCCGCCATTGCGGAACTTGGCAGCCGCCAGCAGGGCCGCCGCGTTGTCGAGGTCGGCGTCGTCGAAGACGATCGCCGGCGCATGCCCCCCGAGTTCCATCGTTACGCGCTTCATATGCTGGCCGGCGAGCGCCGCGAGTTGCTTGCCGACGGGGACGGAGCCTGTGAAGGACACCTTCCGGATCACCGGATGCGGGATCAGGTAGCTCGAAATCTCCGGCGGGTTGCCATAGACGAGATTAAGCACGCCGTCTGGAAGCCCAGCGTCCTTGAAGGCGTCGGCGAGGCAGGCGGGCGAGGCAGGCGTTTCTTCCGGTGGCTTGACGATGATCGAGCATCCGGTGGCGAGCGCGGCGCCGATCTTACGGATCGTCTGCGACACCGGGAAGTTCCACGGCGTGAACGCCGCGACCGGCCCGACCGGCTCGCGCACGACCAATTGATGGACGTTGCTGGCTCTCGCCGGCACGATGCGCCCATAGGTGCGACGCCCCTCCTCCGCGAACCAGTCGAGGATATCGGCCGAGGCAAGAACTTCGATCGTCGCCTCGCTCAGCGGCTTGCCCTGTTCGAGGCTGAGCAGGCCGGCGATCCTGCCGGCACGCTCGCGCATCAGCCGTGCGGCTTCTCGGATCACCTTGCCGCGCTCGAAGGCCGAGACCTTGCGCCAGACCTTGAAGCCGCGTTCGGCTGCTGCGAGTGCCCGGTCGAGATCGGCGGCGCCAGCCACCGCAACCGAGCCGATGACTTCGTCAGTGGCGGGATTGCGAACCTCGAGCGTCTTGCCGCCAGCCGCCGGTCCCCATTTGCCGTCGATGAAAAGCTCGACTTCGGGATACATGCTTTTGTCCTGTCTGATGGTGATTGTCATAGCAGCCAAGCCTCAGAGCGAGAGGCTCTCCCTTGTGTCTTCGATGGCGAGAAAAAGCGCGCGGACGAGTTCGTCGATCTGGTCCGGCTCGATGATGTAAGGCGGGCAGAGCGCCAACACGTCGCCCATGTTGCGCAGGATGATGCCGCGTTGCCGGCAAGCGCGTTCGACCTGCGCGCCAACCCTGGCCTCGGCCGGAAAACCCTGTTTGGTGCGGCGGTCGGCGACCAGCTCGATGCCGGCCAGCAGGCCGACGCCGCGGATCTCGCCGACCATCGGATGGTCGGCGAGCGCATTGCGAAGCGCTTCCAACATCTGCGCGCCCAGCGTCCGGGCACGGCCGACGACATCGATCTCGTGATAGATGCGCAACGCTTCGGCGGCGACGGCCGAGGCGACGGGATGGCCTGAATAGGTGAAGCCGTGCCCAAAGACGCCGTTCCGGTGCCCTTCGTCCGCGATCGCCTGGTAGGTCGCGTCCGACACGACCACCGCCGCGATCGGCAGGTAGCCCGAGGACAGACCCTTGGCGACCGAGAACATGTCGGGCTTGAAACCGAAAGTCTGGCTGCCGAACCAATTGCCCGTACGGCCGAAGCCGCAGACCACTTCGTCGGCCAGAAGCAGGATGTCGTGCTCGTCGAGCAGCTTGCGCAGCTTGGGGAAGTAACCTTGCGGCGGCACGACGACACCGCCCGCCCCCATCACCGGCTCGGCGATCATCGCCGCGATCGTCTCGGGGCCGGCCGCTAGGATCATCGCCTCCAGTTCGGCGATCAGCCGGTCGGCGAACGCCTCCTCGCTCTCCCCGTCCCGCGCCTCGCGGTAGAAATGCGGCTTGCCGCCAAAGAGGACGTCATCGGTGTTCATGCCGAACGAGCGGTGCATATGCGGCAGGCCGCTCAGCACTGCGCCCATCACCGTACTGCCATGGAAGGCGCCGTTGCGGCTGATGATGCGCCGCTTCTCAGGCTTGCCGCGCGCCGCCTGATGGTACCAGGCTAGCTTGACCATGGAATCGTTGGCTTCGGAGCCCGAATTGGCCAGGAATATCCTGCAGTCTGGAATTGGCGAGACCGCCGCGAGCTGCTCGACCAGGTCGATGCAGGGCTCGTTCGAACGATGGTTGAACGTATGGTAGTTGGCGAGCTTGGCGAATTGGGCAGCCGCAGCGGCGGCCAACCTCCGATCGTTGAAACCGAGCGACGCCGTCCACAGGCCGGCCATGCCTTCGATATAGCGGTTTCCGGCATCATCGCGGACATAGACGCCGTCGCCGCCCGAGATGATCAGCGGCCCATCCTGCTCGTGCCGCCGCGGGTCCGTCTGCGAATGCAGATGCAGCCTCATGTCGATTGCCCGAGCCGAATTGTGCAGCATTTCCTGTTCCCTAAGAGCGGATGATTGTTCTTGCGGCTCAACCAGATATCTTATAACTTATAAGTTGTCGAGGGTCGGATAACTCGAAACGGAGGAGATTGAGCATGGCGTCTTCAGGCGCGAGCCGATGGCCGAGCAACGGCGGCAATGACGGGATATCGGACGAACAGGCTGCCAGCCTGCGCGAGCGCGCGCGCTTCGTGCGGCTGGAGACGATCAGGCTGATTTCGATCGCCAAGGTCGGCCACTACTCGTCGGTCTTCTCCTGCGCCGAGATCTTCTCGACGCTCTACTACGACACGATGCGGCTGCGCCGCGGCGAGCCGGGCTGGGCGGAACGCGATCGTTTCCTGATGGGCAAGGGTCATGCGGCGGTCGGCCAGTTTCCGATCCTCGCCGATCTCGACTTCTTCGACCGTTCCTGGCTCGACGATTACACCCGCCTGGGCAGCCCGCTCGGCGATCACCCCGACATGCGCAAGGTGCCCGGCGTCGACTTCAGCTCCGGTTCGATCGGCCATGCCCTGTCCAATGGCGTCGGCATGGCGCTGGGCGGCCGCTTCCACGGAAAGGATTTCAACATCTTCGTCCTGCTCGGCGACGGCGAGATGCAGGAAGGGCAGGTGTGGGAGGCGGCCATCAGCGCCGCCACCCACCGGCTGGGCAAGCTCGTCGCGATCATCGATCGCAACGGCTACCAGCTCGACGGCAAGGTCGACGACGTCGCGACGATCGAACCGCTCGATGAGAAGTGGCGTGCCTTCGGCTGGGAAGTGCATGAGGTTGACGGCCACGACGTCGTCGCACTCGCCAACCTGCTGCGCAAGGTCAAGGCCGACACCGGCCGCGAAAAGCCCTGCTGCGTCATCGCGAAAACGGTCAAGGGCAAAGGCATCGACTACATGGAAACCGAACCCGGCTGGCATCTCGGCTATCTCGCGCCGGAGGACGAAGCGCGTGCCCGCGATATGATCCTCGAAGGTGCGGAATGAGCGCGGCCTTGCATCCCGACAGCTGGCAGTACCGCGAGTTGAACAAGCGCGCGCCTTCGCTTGCCACTTTGGCCAACACGCTGATCGAGCTTGCCGAAGCCGGCCATCCGGTCATTGCCGGCACCGCCGACCTGCAGCACTCCAACGGACTCGTCGGCTTTGCCCGGCGCTTTCCCGAGCGCTTTACGCAATTCGGTATTTCCGAGCAGAACATGGTTTCGGCCGCGGCCGGCATGGCGACGACCGGCGTCATGCCCTATGTGGCGACCTTCGCGTCTTTCCTGGCGTTGCTTTGCTGCGAGCAGATCCGCATGGACGTCGCCTATTGCGCGCAGCCGGTTCGCCTGATCGGTCACCACACCGGCATCTCGCTCGGTTTCTACGGCACCTCGCATCACGCCACGGAAGACATCGCGATCATGCGCTCGATTGCCGACCTCACCGTCGTCTCCACCGCGGACGGCCCGCAATTCGCCGCGGCGCTGCGCGCTTCCGTCAACCATCCGCAGCCGATCTATTTCCGCATCTCGCGCGGCCACGACCCGGTCGTCTATGCCGAAGACGCGCCGTTCGAATTCGGCAAGGCCGTGGTCCACGGCATCGGCAACGACCTCACCATCATCGCCTGCGGCATGGCGGTGCACTCGGCCAAACAGGCGATGGAAGCATTGAACGCCAAGGGGCATTCCGTCGGCCTCATCGACATGCACACGATCAAGCCGCTCGACCGCGAGGCGGTGATGGCGGCGGCGCGCAAGTCGCGCTTCATCCTGACCGTCGAGGAACACAATATCCTCGGCGGCTTGGGTGGCGCCGTCGCCGAAGTGCTGGCCGAGGAAGGCGGCGGCGCACGGCTTGTGCGGCATGGCATCAAGGACGAATACAGCCTGATCGCGCCGCCGACCCACCTTTATCGCCACTACAAGCTCGACGCTCCCGGCGTCGAAAGCGTCGCGCAATCCCTGCTCGCTTAGAGCATGATCCCGAAAAGTGGGAAAAGATCATGCTCCCAACAAACAGCTGAGCAGGATGACGATTCAACGTAACGTCATCCTGCTCTAGCAGGCTCCACAATACAGTGAAGGAAAAAGCGTCTATTGGTTATATCCTGTAGAATCACTGCCGGCAGAAGACGCCAGACAACAATGCCGAGGAGACCTTTGCCGTGAACATTCAGCCGCTCGAGCAAGGCAACCTTTCCGCACGCGCCTATGTCGCCCTTCGCGAAGGCTTGATCGCGGGGCAGTTCCGGCCGGGGCAGCGCCTGGTGATGCAGGATCTCGCCGACCAGCTCGGCACCAGCGTCACCCCTGCCCGCGAAGCCTGCCTGCGGCTGGTCAGCGAACGCGGCCTGGAGCTGCGCTCGGGGCGTTTCGTCACCGTGCCGGCGCTGACGCTGGCGCGCTACATGGAGGTCCGCACCATAAGGCTGTCGCTGGAGGGCCTTGCCGCCGGGCTCGCGGCCCAGAATGCGACGAAGGATGACATCGACAAGCTGACCGCCATCCAGAAAGTGTTCGAGAAGGCGGACCGGGCCAGCGATCCGGAACTTTCATTCCGCTACAATCGCGACTTCCACTTCTCCGTCTATCGGCTCTCCGGCATGGAAATGCTGGTCGCTCATATCGAGAGCCTGTGGGTCTCGATGGGGCCGATGCTGACCGTCTTCTTCAAGGAAGGCGAGCACAAATATGTCGGCGCCGCCCAGCACGAGACGGTGATAGAGGGCTTGCGCGAGAAGAATTCGGAAAAGGCGCGCGCCGCCATGGAGCAGGACCTCATCCTGGGCGGCGAGGATTTCCTGCGCTTCCTGCAGGGGCACGAAGGCTTCGTCGCGCCGTAACCGCCGTAACCCTTGTCAGGCCACCAGCCGCGCGACCGCGTCGATGCGCGCCTACGACATGCTGGTGCAGGCGGAAAGCGGCATCTGCGCGGTGACCGGCACCGCCGAGACGCCTTGCAAGATCGGCGTGTCGGCCGCCGACATCGCGACAGGAATGAACGCGCACGCGGCGATACTTGAGGCGCTGCTGGCGCGCGGCAAGACTGGCCGCGGCCGCATCGTCGAGATCGCCATGTTTGATGGCATGGCCGACTGGATGGCGGTGCCGCTGCTGCATAACGAATATGCCGGACGCGAGACCGGCCGCTACGGGCTGGCGCATGCCTCGATCTATCCCTACCGACCCTATGCCTGCCGCGATGGCGCCGTGGTGGTCTCTATCCAGCAGAACAGCGAATGGAAGCGCTTCTGCGAGGTGGTGCTGCGGAGGCAGGATCTATTTGCCGACGAACGCTTCGCCACCAATGCCTGGCGGGTGGCCAATCGCACCGCGCTGGATGCCGAGATCGAACCGCTTTTCGCAGCGATCGACTGCGAGGAAGCCATTCGACGCCTTGACGAGGCCCGGATCGCCTGGGGCCGGGTCAGCGAGATGCGCGACCTTTCGCGCCACAGGGCCTTGCGCCGGATGGAGGTCGAGTTGCCGGACGGCAAACGGATCGCCGTGCCGATGCCCGCAGGCCGCCCCATAGGCCTCGGCAAAACCCCTGTAGTTCCCGCCCTTGGCGCCGACTCCGATCGGATCCGGTCCGAATTCACGGTGTGAGGAGAGCGTCAAATGAGCCTCGATGCGAGCGCGACGCTGCAGAAATGGGTCGGGCGCACCCGCGAGGTCGACGACATCGTGACCCCTCGCCTTGTCGCCAGCTTCGAGGCAATGCTTGGCCCTCACGCGGCGCGCCGCGACGAGGCCCCGCCCGGCCTGCACTGGTGCCTGACGCCCGACATTGCCGACGCAAGTGAACTGGGCCCGGACGGACATGCCGCCAAGGGCGGGTTCCTGCCGCCGGTGCCGCTTCCGCGCCGCATGTGGGCGGGCAGCGACATCCGTTTTCTGGCGCCGATCCGCAGCGGCGACACGATCCGTCGCCACTCGACGCTAGGCGTCGTCGAGGAAAAACAAGGGCGCACCGGCCGGCTTACCTTCGTCACTGTCCGTCACGATATCTCCAATGCCGCCGGCCCTGTCGTCGAGGAAGACCAGATCATTGTCTATCGCCCTGCGGAAGCTGGCATTGCGCCCCTGACGCTGCCGGATCCAAGGTCGCCCGCATCGCATGAACGGATCGTCGACGTCGATCCGGTTCTGCTTTTTCGGTACTCCGCGCTGACATTCAACGGGCATCGCATCCACTACGACGCGCCCTACGCCACAAATGTCGAGCATTACCCCGGACTTGTCATCCACGGGCCGCTTCAGGCGACATTGCTCATAAACTTCGCCGCGGTCATTGCCGGGCAAGCGCCACGCCGCTTCTCCTTTCGCGGCGTGCGTCCCGCGATCGGCCCGCAGACCTTGCTCTTGAGCGGAACGGCTCGTGGAAAGGGCGAGATGGAAATGGAGGTGCGGGCATCCGATGGACATGTGACGGTCAAGGCCACGGCCCAATGGTGAGTTGATGACGCCTGTCGTGCCGCTGTTCGTACCGGGCTCACGGCCGGAAAGGTTCGCAAGGATCGATGGCGGAATGGTCGACTGTCCGGAGCGACCTGTAGCAGCCGCCTGCTACCTGCTGCACGACTTTCTGTGTTAGCCAATGAACGAATGGCGAGCCTTACCGACGTCGTATAGGGTCAGAAAAAAGATGCGACCCAGGCACGAAGAAGGCGAGTGAATCTGGGAGGATTCATGGTCGAAATCATCTCCAAGCGGGATGGCCCCCGGCGCGAGGACGTTCAGGTCAGGCGGCTGATCGAACAGAACCGCTCGACGATTGTGCGCCTTGCCGACCAGATCAGCAGCGGCGGCTATTCAGCATCCAGGAAGCCGCGCCAGAAACCGGAAGCCGAAGGCCTGATCATCCATGTCGGCGGTGGTTCACCGGTCGCCGCCGAGGCAGAACCATCCATCCGCGTCACCCTCAACGGCAGGGTGATCGCAGTGGACCGGAATACAAGCCACCAGCTTCACCATATCGGCGATGTCCGCAACCGGAATGGCGAGCAGGTCTTCGTCCTGGCGACGAAGCAGAACGGATACTTCTCGCCGGTCGACGAAACCATCGCACAAGCGCTTGCCGGCTTGGACGGGTCGCGGCTCGCGGCCTCCTACACCGAAGAACAGCTTGCCGCCGATATTGGATTGAAACTCGGCATCGCCTAACGCATCTTGCGAACCGATTATCAGGCGTCCTAACTCGCGAGACTGCAGCACAACAGCATACAGAAATATCGTGCCCCCAAGGTTCTGTGATGGCTGAATGAAACGCGGGATCGATACCAACCAGATGAAGACCGGAGCGCTTCCGGCGCGTGCGCCGACGGCCGCCGGACAGCTGGTATTGGATACCATCGACTATGACGAGCGCGCCACCATGCGCGCCTGGGAAAATTTCCTGTCCGATCCTCCGAAATGCGCGCGTGATCCGGTCCAGGTCCGCTCGTTGATCCACGATTCCTGGTTCCGCAGCGCTACTGGCGGGATAAATGCGCAGGGCGTCGAAGCGCCGCTCAACAGCAACCGCGACGAGATCGAGTATCTGACCCGCGCCAACGCCGAGCTGCTTTCGGCGGCGCGGCGGCCGTTCGCCTCTCTCGGCCCACTGCTGGAAGGGACGGGAGCGATGCTGGTGCTCGCCGACAGCGACGGCGTGCTGATCGAAGCCATCGGTGACAAGAAGACCCTGCATGATGGCATGGACATCCATCTCGCCATCGGCGGCAAATGGAACGAGGGCGCCGTCGGAACCAACGGCATCGGCACCGCGCTGTGGACCGGCGAACCGATCTTCGTCCACGCGGCCGAGCATTTCTGCGCTGGCATCAAAGGCTGGACCTGCGCCGGCGCGCCGATCCGCGACCCGCTGGACGGGAAGATCGTCGGCGTCGTCGACCTGTCGGGCTATTCGCCGATCTTCCGTCCCCACAACACCGCGCTTGTCGCCGCCACTGCCAGGCAGATTGAAAAGGCGCTGGCCGAGCAGCAGCAGCAGCAGCGCACCCGCCTGCTCGAAGCCTTCATTTCCTCCGCACCCGGTTACCGCGGAAAAGACGGGCTGGTGATCGTCGACCACCGTGGCCGAGCGATCTTCTGCAACAACGTGCCCAATGGCGATACAGCCGAGATGACGGACGGCCCGATGGAGCCGGGCCGCGGTCGCTGGCTCATGAACCTGCCGGCGTCCGGTTCCGACAGCGATCTCGCCAAGGCACTCCCGGCGCATCTGAGGTCTTGCCACATCACACCGCTGAAGCTGGACGGAAACCTAAGTGGGGCGGCCCTGGTGTTCCCGGCAGCGCCAATCGTTTCGGGCGTGGCGGCGATCAACCGCGCGGCGGACAAGCGGCTGCAGGCTGCGACGTCGATGATCGTCGGCGAAAGCGAAAAGCTGCTGGCCGCCGTCGACGTCGCTTCCCGCGTGGCCCGGTCGAGCGGTGTGACGTCGTTGCTGATAGAAGGCGAAACCGGCGTAGGCAAAGAGCTGTTTGCCCGGCTTGTCCATGCTGGCAGCCAGCGCAGCGACACCAACCCGTTTATCGCCTTGAATTGCGGCGCCATCACCAGGGAGCTGTTTGGCAGCGAGTTGTTCGGCCACGTGGCCGGCGCCTTTACCGGTGCCTCACGTGACGGCAAGGCAGGCGTTTTCGAACAAGCCAATGGTGGCGTGCTCAGCCTCGACGAGATTGGTGAGTTGCCGCTCGAGATCCAGCCGTTCTTGCTGCGCGTGCTGGAAGAGCGTGTGGTTCATCGCATCGGCGACAGCAGGGGGCGGCCGGTGGACGTCCGCCTGGTCGCCTCGACCAACCGCGATCTCAAGCAGGAAGTCGTGGCCGGGCGCTTCCGCAGCGATCTCTACTACCGCATTGGGGCTGTTTCGATCCGTGTCCCTGCCCTGCGCGAACGTGGCGATGACGTGCTGTTGCTGGTCGAGCATTTCAACCGCCAGATTGCTGCCAAGGCAGGCAACAATCCGTTGCAATTTTCAACCCAAGCGCTCGACGCGCTGCTTGCCTACCGCTGGCCGGGCAACGTACGTGAACTGAAAAACATGATGGAGCGCCTGCATATTCTGGCGCGCGACAGCAGCATCGACCTCCAGGATCTCCCCTGGGAAATCACGACAGGCCACGGCAGCGGCACAACCATGCACAGCGATAATCCCGCGGCCATGCTCGAGGCACCCGTTTGCACATTCGAGGATGCCGAGCGGCAGGCGATCAGGAACGCGCTTGCCGCAGAGGGCGGGAACTTGAGCAAAGTCGCCCTTAGGCTCGGCATTTCCCGGCCGACACTCTACCGCAAGCTCGAGCAGTACGGCATCCGACGCGGGTTCGTCTGAGCGGCCGCAAAAAAACCCCATGGCATTCGCGCCATGGGATTGACGATTTCAGTCGACGGAGAATGATGGATCGGCGGCCGATCAGGCAGGCTGCGGCGCCTGTTCGCCGGAACCGACCACGCCGACGCGTAGCGCCAGTCCGGCTGCGGCAGCACCAAGGCAAGGGGCAACGATATAGAGCCATAGTTGCGACAGCGCCGCCCCGCCGGCGCTTCTCCACATGGCATCCGGTCCAGGACTTTCTCAGGGAACGATGACGCCGCGGCCGGTGAACCGCCGGTTCTTGAAGTCGTCGAGCGCGGTGTTGATGCTGGCGAGGTTGTACTCGGTGTAGTGCATCTTCACCTTGCCGTCGGCGTTAAGCTCCATCAGCTCGACAAGCTCGGTGAAGTTGCCGACCAGGCTGCCGCCGATGTTGATCTCCTCGATGACCAGATGCGCGGTCGGGACATTGATGGCGCCGCCGTAACCCACGACGAACAACTGGCCGCCCTTGCGGACCATCTTCCAGCAGATGTTCTCGACGCCGAGCTCACCGACGAAGTCGAGAACTACATGGGCGCCGCCGCCGGTGATCGCCTTGACCTCCTCGACGACGTTCGGCCCGCCATCGAGCACGAAGTCGGCGCCGAGATCCTTGGCCAGCACGCGCGCTGCCGGTTCGCGATCGACGGCGATGATCCGGCAGCCTGAAATCGCGTGCAGCGACTGCAACGCGATGTGGCCCAGCCCGCCGATGCCGAGCAGGACGCAGTAGCTCCCCGGACGCAGGAGCTTCGCCGCTCGCTTGGCGGCCCGGTAGGCGGTGATGCCGGCATCGGCCAGCGGCGCCACCTCGATCGGCGTGACGTTGGCGTTGAGCTTGATCAGCGAGCGCTCGCTGGTGATGAAATACTCGGCGAAGCCGCCATTCATGCCGAGGCCGGGAAACTGGCCATTGTCGCAGTACATGTCCTCGCCGTGCCGGCAGTTGAGGCAGATGCCGCACGAGCGGAACGGATGGCAGATCACGGCGTCGCCGCGCTTGACCGACCTGACGCCGCTGCCGACCTCCTCGACCCAGCCGGCATTTTCGTGCCCCATGATGTAGGGCAGCAGGCTGCCGTCGGGATCCATCGTCGGCTTCCACACCCCTTCGATGATATGGAGGTCGGTGCGGCACAGCCCGGCGGCGCCGACGCGCACGATCACCTCATCCGGTGCGGTGATCGTCGGCGCGGCGACATCCTCGATCTTGAGCTTCACGTTCATTTTCGGATCGTATTCGTAGAGTCTGGCAGCTTTCATCGTCGTGTCCTCTCGGTTCCGGGAATTGTTTCAGGCGCGGCCAAGCTTTTCCGCGCCGCCGCCGAGCGCCGGCCCGGCCGTCGGGTCCTCGTCCTCGGCAAGATCGCCGATCAATGTCTCGGTGGTCAGGATCAGCGTCGCCACGGACGCCGCGTTGGCGAGTGCCGTATAGGTGACGCGGACGGGATCGATGATCCCGGCTTCAAACATGTTCTGGTAGCTGCCGGCGGACGCGTTGTAGCCGTAGCCGCCATTGATGCGCGTCACCTCGGTCACCACGGCCTCGGGATCGGCACCGGCATTGGCGGCGATGCGCCACAGCGGCCGCGTCAGCACGGAGCGGACCAGGCGTACACCTTCGGCGATGTCGCCATCGACACCGGTCGCCATCTTGTCGAGCAGCGGCGCGATCTGGGCGAGCGCCGAACCGCCGCCGGCGACCACGCCCTCCTCGGAAGCCGCGCGCACCGCATTCAGCGAATCCTCGATCAGCTGGATTGTCCGCTTCTGCTCGACCGGCGTGACGCCGCCGGCATAGAGGATCGCGGTGCCGCCGGAAAGCTTGGCCAGGCGCTCGCGCAGCTTGTCCTGCTCGATGTTCGGCGGGGCGGCCTCATATTGCCGCTGCACCTGCGCACGCCGCGAGGCGATCGCATCATGGTTGCCGCCACCGCGGATGATCGAAGTGTATGACGAACTCGTCTTCACGCGGTCAGCGGTTCCGAGATCGTCGACCGTGATATCCTCCAAGCGGCCGCCGAGATCGCGGGCTATCACCCTGCCGCCGGTGATGATCGCCAGATCCTCCATCATCGCTTTGCGCCAATGGCCGTATTCCGGCGGATGCACGATGAGGTATTTGCCTGGCCCCTGCTTGCCGAGCAGCGTCACGACGACTTCCGGCGACACTTCCTCGGACACGATCAAGAGCGGCCGGCCGGCCTCGTCGGCGATGCGGCGCGCGGCCTCGAGCGATTGCGGCTCCTTGATCTTGAGATCGGTCATCAGGATCAAGGGCCGCTCGAGCACGGCCTCCATCTTCTCCTGGTCCGTGACCATGTGATGCGAGAGGTAGCCGCGGTCGAAGGACATGCCTTCGACCACGTCGAGCGTGGTCTCGGTGGTGACGCTGAAGTCGGTGGTGATGACGCCTTCGGCGCCGACGCGCTGATGCGCTTCCGCGACCAACGCGCCGAGCTTGGCGTCGGTCGCGGCGATATTGGCGACGGAGGCGAGAATGCCGTTGCCCTTGGCGGGCTTGGCCGATGCCTTGAGGGCATCCACAACCGCCGTTACGGCGAGTTCGATGCCTTTGCACAGGTCGACTGATTTGGCGCCGCGCTCATTCGCCTCGATGCCGCCCTGGATCAGCGCGTTGGCGAGCACGATGGCGGTCGTGGTGCCGTCGCCGGCGACCTCGTTGGTCTGCATCGACACTTCGCGGACGACCTGCGCGCCCATGTTCTCGAAACGGTCGTGCAGTTCGATCTCGGAGGCGATGCTGACGCCGTCGCGCGTAACCATCGGCGTGCCGATCGGCCGGTCGATCATGGCATTCATGCCTTTGGGACCGAGCGTAGGCTCGACGGCCGCGGCGAGCCGAAAGACACCACGGGCCAGCGCGCGGCGGGCCTCGGAATTGTGAAGCATAATTTTGGGCATGACTCCTCCTTCCGCCTTACGGGCGGGTTGTTGGTTGGGGGCCTCGTGCGTGGGAGGCCGTTGCTTCGGTTCTGCTTAGAGCGCGTCGCGCAGAAACGGATTCAGGCGACGCGCTCTAAGTCTTTGTTTGATGCATGTCGTTCTCCCAAAACCGCTACGCACTTTTGGGCGACATGCATTAGGTGGCCGGCGCGCTTCGCTCCGGCACGCGATCCATGATGAAGTCGACCAGCGTCGGCTCGCCGTCGATCACGTCCAGCTCCTTGTATCTTGCCTGCTTGAGCCCACGGCAAAGCGCGCCGTTGAACTCCATGTTGATGCGCACGGCGCGCAGTTCGGCGAGATGGGCATCGAGGGCCTCGGCCGAGATTTGGCGCCCCTCCCAGGTGAGGAAGACGGGGTCGCCCTGCCTTCGCGCCGGAAAGCGCTCGACAAGCGCTGTCCGGTATCGCGCCTTCTGCCTTGCCGCGTCGCCGGACCCGAGCCGGGCAACATCATACGCGGCAAGGTCCATGCCGAGGATCTCGCGATCCGTCAGCCCTTGCTTTCTCAGGGCGAGCAGCACAGCTTCCTGACGCCGCTTGAAAGCCTTCATGCTGAAGGTCTCGCGCAGCGCGCCGATATCCTCATCGCCGGCGAGTCCAGCGAATATATCGCCGAACGTCTTGCCTTCCTCGATGCCGCGATTGACCTCTTCGGCGAACATGTGGTCGTGCAGCCGGACACGATAGGCGGGCGACCAGGAGAGGTGGTCGAGCGCCTTGCGCACGCCGTCGAGCATGAGGAAGGCGAAGTTGGGTGAGCACCAGTAGGTCGGCAGGCGGAAATCGACCTCCACGCTGCCGTCACCCTTCATCTCGGCCCGCTCGACAAAGCCCATCTCGGTAATGGGTTCGTCGAGTTCCGGGTCGTTGACCTCGCCAAGGCGCCGCCAGAGTTCCTTCTCGCGGCTGTCGGAAACACTGGCGGTTGCCATGGCTTCTACTCCGCCGCGATGCTGAAGGGCGAGCTTGCGAGCGCCTTCTTCTTGGCTTCGATGTCGATGTCGTAGAGACGCGCGGCGTTCAGGCCGAGGATCTTCTCCTTGATCTCGTCGGTCAGTTGCACACCGCGTTCCGCGGCGATGTCCTGCGGGATCTGGTAGGCCCAGAATTTCTCGACAAGCCAGCGGGGCGTCCAGATCGCGTAGTCGGAGCCGAACAGGATCTTCTCCGGCCCTATCCAGAACAGCAATTCGCCGATGACCTCGCCGAAATAGCGCGGGCGCGAATGGATGAAGGGAAGCGCCACCGCCAAGCCGCCATAGACATTGGTTTCCTGCGTCGCGATCCAGCAGAAATCGTCGAGGCGCGGCAACCCGCAATGCTCGATGATCCAGTTGAGGCCCTGGAAATCCGTCGCCGCATGGTCGACGTCATGCACGTCGAACGCGTCCTTGCTGAGCGGGATGATCGTGGGGCCCTTGTGGACGTGGATGTTTTTGATGCCGAGCTTTTCGCACAGCTCGAAGCATTTGTAGGCATCGGGGTCGGTGAGCTTCCAGCCCTTGGAGGCGCCATTCCATTCGGCCGTGTACATCTTCACGCCCTTGACGTCGTAGGTCTCCTTGAGGAAGTGGATATATTCCAGCGCCTTCTCGCCGTCGCGCGGATCGAAGGCGCCGTTGACGATGAAGCGCTCGGGATAGCGCTTGGCGACCTCGGCATTGCGCTCGATCGTGTTGAAGCCGTTCTTGTAGAAATCCTTCAGATAGGTCGACTGGACGATCGCCACGTCGTCCGGGCCGTCGATGAACAGGTCGCGGTAGAGATCGTCGGCGCTGTATTTCTCGAACTTGCCCTTCTCCCAGAGCTGTTCCTTCGGGCTCAAGCCCGTGTGATAGGCATAAAAGCAGTCAATGAACTGCTTGCCGTGGATGTTCTTCTGGTTTTCCGGGCTGCCATCCCAGAAATGGGTGTGGCCGTCGACCACGAAGATGTCCTTGCCTTCCGGTGTCCTGTACATTTCTTGCCTCCGCAGTCGTCATGTTGATAGGGCGTCGTGTTGACTGGGGCCGGCGCGCCGCGGCCGAGCGGCGCGCCGGGTCCTTGGACTTGGTCAGATGTATTCGAAGACCTCGTCCATGTTCCCGAACAGGATCACGGTGTTGTCGTCGACGCGCACCATGCGGCCGTAGTGGGTGGAGGTGTTGACCTCGAAGATCTCGGCGGTCATGTCGCGGCCGAGATATTCGCTGATCTCGTCCATCTTGAAGATCAGCTTGCCGTCGCCGTCGATGCGGATCATGGCCGGTTGGTAGGTGACGATGACCCCAGGCTTCTTGCCCATGAACTCGGCGATGGCGCGGGCTTCGACCGAGTCGTTCATGGTGACGCCGCACTGGTGCGAAATCGTCTGTTCGAAGGTGATGTCCTTCATCGACTTGAAGATGTTGGACTGCGAGGCGTCGCGTGCTGCTACTGACATGATCTTTTCTCCCCTGTTCAGCGCTTGAGGCCGAGTTCGCCGAGGATCCGGCCGATCCGTTCCTCGGATTGGGCGCGAACGTCGGTGAAGGAAACCGGCTTGGAATGCGGCATCGACCAGATCGGCTGGAGGCCGGCGGCTGCTTTGTCGGCAAGCGCGCCATGCTTGTTCACCCAGCCCTGGAAGAGCTTCCTGTTTGCCGCGCCATGCTTCTCGTCGCGGGCGAGCAGGTAGGCCAGGTCGATGGTGTTGGCGAGGTTGCGCTCGTAGTCGGCTTCAGCCGCCGAAATCACCGGCGGCGTGATGAAGTCGTGGTTGGCCGCCGCCGCCTGCATCAGGAAACCGGAGCGGAACAACTCGCCGACCAGCGGCTCGAACACGATATTGATGGCGAAGTACTGTTCCAGATAGTCGGTCGTGCCCATGATGGTCTCGACCGCCTCGCGGGTGCTCTGCCACACGCCGTCCTCGAGCCAATGCTTCTTGCCGAGCTCGTCGTCCCAGCCGGCGATGTCCATGCCGATCTCGGCGAGATAGAGCGTGATGTCCTGGGCGAGCCGCAGCTTGTAGGAGGAGTTGGTCAGCGTCGCATTGTTGATCATCTGCGTGTAGCCGTAGCGCTGCGCCTGCATGAGCGACGTGCCGAGGCCGAACTCGGCATGCTTCCAAGCTCCGAGATGCGCCTGCAGCAGCTTGGCCCAGACCTTGTCGAAGGTCTTCGGCGCGCCGGCGCGGCGGGCATTGGTGATGACGCTCTGCACCATCGTCTCGATCTTCGACTGGCGCTGGTAGTGCGTGCGTTCCCACTCCTGGTCGGGAGCCCGGAAAGCATGCCAGTTCGAGCTTCTGGCGGCAGTGTTGTCCTTGATGTAGGCGCCTTTGCCGTTCGAGAACGAGATGATCCAGTCCTGGATCAGGTAGCGCTCGGGGTCGGGCTGCACGTCGACCGTGACATCCTCATAGTGTGTGGCGCGCTGGCCTCTCGGCTCGAAATACCGATATTTGCGGCTGTCCGAATCGGCGAAGATCGCGGCTCCCGCGGCTCCCGATCCTACTGAACTCGACGTTGCTACCATTGTCTTCACTCCCTTTGTTGCAGTTGCTCTGATGTTGCGCTCCGGCCCGCCTCAATGAGCCGGGACGGCGTTGGACGATGTGGTGAACCGGTCGAAGAAGATGCGTTCGGTCTCGAAGCCGTTCATGAACAGCACGGGCTGCAGCGCATCGATCATGGGCGGCGGACCACAGGCATAGACGTCGCCCTGCCCGTCGACCGCGAGCTGCTTGAGCTTGGCGTCGACGCCCTGGTGGACGAAGCCGCGCTCGCCGTCCCACGCCTCGCCATTCACATGCGACAGCACCGGGATGAAATTCAGCTCCGGGTGGCGGCCGGCAAGCTCGGCGATCCTGTCGAGATAGAACAGGTCGGTAGGGGTCCGCGCGCCGTAGAAGAAGTAGACGTCCCGCTTCTCGCCGCTCTTCAGGTGATCGTTGAGGATCGACCATACCGGCGACATGCCGGAGCCGGCGCCGACCAGGATCAGGGGGCCTTGCCGTCCTTCCCGCCGGAAGCAGGTTCCATAGGGCCCGGCGACACTGACCTCGGCTCCGACGCGGATACCTCCGGAATCGAGCTCTCCGGAGAACTTTCCTTCGGGGTATTTCTTGATGATGAAGGAGAGCTTTTGGGTTTCGTCCGGCGTATTTGCCATGGAGAACGAGCGCGTAATCGTCTCCCCTTTTTGCGTGGTGACCGTGATGTCGACATATTGGCCAGCCCAGAATTTTATCGGCGAGCCGAGCTCGATCTCGATGCCGCGGATGTCGTGGGTAAGATGCTCGAACTTCGAAATCCGGCCCTTGAACGTCTTCACCGCGATTGATTTCGCCAGAACCTCCTCGTCGTAATTGAGGAGCTCGACCTGCATGTCGGAATAGGCGATCGACCGGCACAACAAGACGTGGCCGCTCTCCTTCTCCGTGTCGTTGAGCGCGAAGGTCGAGTATTTAAGCATGTCGACTTCGCCTTCGAGCAGCACGCATTTGCAGGCCGAGCATTGCCCTTCCTTGCAGCCATGCGGCAGCGCGATGCCCTGGCGGAAAGCCGCGTTCAGGACCGTCTCGCCGTGTTCGACCTCGAACTCGACGCCGACCGGCTCCAGGCGCACCGTGTAAGCACCAGTCATCGATAACCTCCCAATTCCTCTCCGGCCCGTCCGCAGGACAGGAGATGGCCTTCCTCTGGAATGTCGCGGGGGTCGGAAACCCCGGCCCCCGCGCTCGGATGGTCAGTTGATGGGCGTGATGGTGAAGCCTGCCCGATACTCGGCCAGATGCTTCTCCCGATCGGCCGGCGACATGCCGCGGAGCGCATTGAGCGGCGATCCGAGGATGTTGCCCCGCACGTCGTCGAGCGTCCACTGCTCGTCGGCGCCGAAGCGCAGGTGCGGCTGCGGGATCAGTGTCTTGCCGTCGGAACGGACAAAGTTGAGATCCTTGATCGCATCGGCGAGATCCCAGCCGTCATAGAGCGTCTCCCACTCGCGCTTGCCGCTGAAGCGGCCCATCGCGGGCGTCGGACGGCCCTGATACTCATCGGCGAAGGCTTCGACAGCGGTCCAGCGGTCGAGTTCGTGGGCGAAGGTGTGCAGCTGCCCGTCGATCTCGTCGACCACCATGTCCTCGCGGATCAGGCAAGGCACCAGGCAGGACCAGCAGCGGTGCGGATAGACGTAGCCGACATCGCTGTTGAACAAGAGCACCTTCTCGCCCTTGTGGCTGAGCTTGGCGTACCATTTCCAGAAGTCGCCGAACTCTGCGTACCAGCCTGGGTATTTGTGCTCGAACCACTCGAAGTCCTTGTCGGTCTGCGCCTCGATGCGCCAGAAGTTGACCGGCCAGCCGACAGCGAAGAACTGGCCGACCTTGTGGACGTAGTTCTTCTTGGTGATGCGCTCCCAGGCGGCCTGGACGTCGTCGTGATGGATCTTGATGCCGTATTTCTCGAGCGGCAGCATGTAGGTGCGGTAGTAGTCCTCGTAGATCCAGCGGTGCCACATTTCCGCGTAGGACTCCTTGTTCTTGTCGCGGTTGGTGGTGCCGTATTCGATGAAGGTGCCGATCGCGGCGTCGACGATGGCGTGGTTCTGCCAGAAGGCGTAGCGCATGTCGCGCTCGAGCAGCAGGTGGTTCTCCGGCTCCTTCAGCGCGGCCATCAGCAGCGAGTGACCGTTGCCGATGTGGCGGCTCTCGTCGGACTGCACCGAGAGGAACACGGTCGGCAGCGCATAGTCGCCGTTGCGCGCGGCTTCCGAAGGCATGGCGACGAAGAGCGTGTTGGTGAACGCCGTCTCGGCGACGACGGTCAGGTACATGCAGGCGGCCGTCATCGTGTCGCCGGTGATGAAGCCTTCACCGAACTGGCGGCCGATCGTGGTCGCGTAGCACTTGCCGAAGGCTTCCTCGGTGATATCGAACCCTGCCGGGTCGATGTAGTTTTCCATGTACCATTTCTTCAGATTCATCTGGATGGTCGAGTGGCGGAACTCGTCGACCATCTGCATGGTGAAGCCGGTCCTGAGATCCTCGCCGGGCGCCAGCCGCGCCACCATCGCCATCGAGCGGGCGGCGGATATCTCCGGGAAGGGAATGATGGCGAGGAAGAGCTTCATCCACTCCACCCAGCGCGGCTCGACATTGCGGAACATGTCGCCGCGAAGAGCGGCGTCGAGCGCGCCGTAGACGCGATTGTCCTTTTCCTCCTGCATGGGGAAATAGGAGCGCAGCACCTGCTTCATCGGATCGCGCGGCGCCTTGGCGATCTTGTAGTCGGTCGGAAACGTCATCGCTTCCTGGACATAGGTCGGGTTCCAACCGAGGTCGGAAATCTTCTTGGTCGCCTCGCCCACGGAAATACCGCGCTGCGAGGTAATCTTGTTAAGTGTCAACGACGACATCGTCATAAGCCTCCACCAGGTTGAGCCATGGATCCCTCGATCCAGGCATGAGACGGCACACAACGCCGCCGGTGAGTTTGCGAACGGCATGACAACGGTTGCGCCGTCAGGCGCGACACAGGGTCCAGCCATTCAAGTGGATCGCGGCAAAGGTTCTCGAGGTGGACTGCGGAGCGCTGCGACACCCCAGTCGCATCTTGCGATGGGCGTATCGAAGCGCGTGTGCTGCGGCTTCCTCCGGTCCTTCGTTCTTTTGGCACCGCGTCGGAACGCGATGGGCTTCTTATGCAAATAGGTAAAGCAAGCGCCGTGCCAGTTTGAAAATCGGGCCTATGAGCAGCGCCTGGGCGGAGACCGTCGTGGCTGTCTCCGGCGAACATCCAGATGATTGTAACGATATTTTACATCTGTACATTACATATGTAATATTTGTGCTATTTTGTGCACTGCAATATATAATCTTAGAAAAGGCGGTACGAATAAAATAGTCCGCACCTATTCATTTCGATTATTTCATACACTATTTGATACCGATCTCGATTTGATGACCATCTCGAGCGGGAGGCAATGCCGAGAAAGACAATGCCAGGCAACAATGACAGCCCCGGCCTTCCCCGGCCAAGCCAACCGGACGACGTGACCGCCGAACTCGTCAGGCTGATGCCGAGTGACCTCGTTTTCGTCATGCGATTCATGGGTGAGAGCCAGCACCGTCTGCAAGGCCATTTCCAGGATTTCATCCGGGCCGAGCTTGCCGCCAGCGGCGTCACCACGGAGACGCATCCGATGATCCATCTGTTCGTTGAAAGCCACGCGATCCTGTTGCGCGACTTCGTGTTTTCCGGGGTATCGCTATCGCGCCAGTTTCGCATCGCCGAGATCGAGCATCTTACCGGCGACACCCCGTCCATGATCCGCGTCGACATATGGGATCAACTCAAGAGCCATATCGAAACCGCCGAAAAGCAGTTCCAGAAACAGGTAGACGGCCTGCCGGGATTGCTGTCCGCTTTCGAAAAACCAGCCGAGAAAAAGTGATGAGCGGCGGCACAAGACGCGACGCTGGGCTGGCCGTGCTGGTCGCTCAACGATTGGCTCTCGTCGCCGAAGTCTCGGCGCTCACCGCCGAAGCGCAGCGGCTCAATCAAAAGCTCTCCGGCATCCAGATCGAGGTGCTGCGCCTGGAGCTCGAAATCGGGAAGCATGGCGGCGGCGCTGAACTGGTGCGGGATTTGCATGACGCTGAAGCGAGTGCCGAGGCCATGAGGCAGGCATGCATCGAAAGCGAGGAACGCATCTTGGCAATCGAAGGCAAGGTCGCGGATGTCGACCGCGCGCTTGCCGAAGCAACGAGCGCCATTAGGGGAGACAAGCCGTGAACCAGCAAACAACGCAGAACCTGGCGCTGTTCGACCTGCTGGCACGAAGCTGGCGGCGCCCGGCCGCGGTTGCCGATGTGTGCTTCAGCGCCGATGGCTCCGCCATCGCATTCACATCCGTGGACGGATCCGTCGCAATCGGCAAGGTGGCGGATCAGGAACCGCCGGAGGCAAGGATCCGGGTCAGCGGCGATCTCGGACAGACGACGATCCGGCCCCGCGAGAAGCCGCTCGCACCTTTGATCGCTTCCGCATCGCTTGGGGACGGCGATGTCCCGATCGTCGCTTATCGCAGTTCTGGCTTCCTCGTCGGCACGAGTGCGGGTGAAGCCACGCATTTGGCACCCGACGGCGCGATTGCGCCAACGCCGATCAAGATCGACGGACCGATCCTCGCTATCGCCCATGGTGCCCCGAAGGCCATGACGGCCTTCAGCGATGGACATGATGTGTTCCTGGCGCGCGCCAACGATGAAGTGGTAAGGCTGCGCCAGGCAGCGTCCTCATCGACGCACGCCATCGCGTTCTCGCCGGACGCGAACCGGCTCGCGTTCGATTCCGGCAACGGGCTGTCGATCTGGGCGGTCGACGGCGGTCCCGGGCTCATCAACGAATTTTCCACTCCCTCACGCCCGGCTTCCATCCGCTGGAGCTACGACGGCTCATGGCTGGCCTGCGGACTTGAGACAGGAGGCTTTGGCCTTGTGCGCCTGTCAGATGGCCGATCGGGCGTAGTCGGCGGATTTCCTTCGCCGGTCCGGACCGTGTGCTGGAGCACGCAAGAGAACACGCTGTTTGCGTCCGGCGCATTCCGTATTGCTGGCTGGTCAATGGCTGTCCCGCCATTTGAGCATGCGGCTTCCGGCGCGCTGGAAACGGGTCGTGCGGCACCTGTTCCAGTTGAAACAATGGCGGCGCATCCGGTGAGAAGCCTTATCGCCGCCGGCTACGCCAACGGCCGCATCACAGTCGCCCAGATCGGCTCGCGTGACGAGCTCGTCGTGAAATTTTCAGGCAGCGCGATCACAGCGCTGGCCTGGTCCGGCGATGGACAGCACTTGGCTGTGGGCATGGTGGATGGAACTGCTGCGATCGTCACCTTCCCGGCAATGCTTTTCAAATAGCCAGGGCGAAGCCCGACAACAGGAGGATGGAATGCAAACCGAGCTCACTGCAGAGGAAAAGAGCAAGGACGCCTTTTTCGAACGCCTTGCCAAATTGTCGGAAGAGATGGTTGCCAAGCACGGCAAGGATTTCAGCATGGGGGCGCTGGTGCTGGCCGCGCGGTGGATCGCCGAAAACCGGGCGGGTCCGCTGAAGACCAATTGAATTGCCGATGCGCTCTTGACCCGGCGCGCCCTCAAGAATGGCAGAGCTGTTCGCATGTTGCTGGGCCCGGACCCGCAGGGGCCAACGTGCCACAGCTCGAATCGCCCGCGCTAACGATCAGCATCGACAGTTTGTGATCGGGAACTCAACGGGCAAGATAGCCACCGTCAACCGCCAGGACATGGCCGGTGACGATCTTGGCAGCCGGTGACGCCAGATACAGAACCGCCGCCACCACATCAGCCGTGTCGGCGAAAGCGCGCATCGGCATCAGGTCCAGCAATGTCTTTACGCCGGCCCACAATGAGCCCAAAACGTTTTTGGCCGAGGTCTTCCATCAATTGAATCAAAGATAATGGTAGGCCCGGAGGATGTGTCACGGGTATTGATTTTGCTGGCCTTTTCGTGGGCCAAAGGCATCAATGTCCCGCATTGCCCGACGCCCGTTTCAGCCAGCAGCGATCCACGGCGGATCGCGGTAGTTGTCCCAGGTCGCGCCGATACCGGCGTCGACCGGGATCGCAGCCCCGGTGATGCCATTGGCGATCGGCGACGCGACAAAAGCGATCGCGGAGGCGATATCGCGCGGCGTCAACACCCGGCCGAGCGGATGGCGCGCTGCATAGGAGGCAAGTATCTCGTCGCCGTTCGGCAGTGTTGCTAGGCGGCCCGCAAGCAGCGGCGTGTGCGTCACGCTCGGGCACACGCAATTTACCGTTACACCGTCGCGCGCCAGATCGAGCGCGGCGGCGCGGGCCAAATTGAGGAGCGCGCCCTTGGATGTGCAATACGAAAACATGCCGTGCTCTGCCTGCAGGCCGTCCAGGCTGGACAGCAGCACGATCGCGCCTCGCTTGCGCTGTCGCATGCCGCTGGCGGCCTCGCGCGTGACCAGGAACGAGCCACGCACATTGACGGCCATTACCTGCTCGAAATCCTCGACCGAGGTTTCGAACACCGGACCGCCGGCGCCCAGTATCCCGGCACAGGCAACCGCAACGTCGATCTCGCCGAGCTGTTGGCGCGTCGCCGCGAAGGCATCCACAACCGTTTTCTCGTCGCCTGTATCTCCATTGAAGGCAACGGCCTTGCGCCCAATCTTCCGCACAGCCTCGGCCGTGGCATCGGCCGCGCCGGCGGTCCAATCGAGGACCGCGACATCGGCGCCCAAATCGGCGAGCGTCAGCGCCGTCTCGCGGCCGATCCCGGAGCCGCCACCGGTGACAAACGCAACCTTTCCCTTGTAGGAGAGGCCCGGAAAGGCTTCTCGCGCACTCATGCCTTGACCTTCATCTCGATCGAGCCCTTGTAGGTCGGAGCGCCGCCGCCAGGAAATGTAAGCCGCCACAATCGCCCCGCATAATTGGGCTCTGCGCTGCTAGCCAGGACGCTGGCGTCCGTTACCCAAAGCGTTTCGCCATCGAAGGCAAGATTGGTCGGACAGCCGCCGGTGCGCACGAAGCCCTTCGGCGTGCCATCGCGCGCCAAAACGTGAAACCCTTCGCCAACGAGGTCGGTAACGAGCAGGGAGCCGTCCTTGGCGATCGCCATGCCATCGAGAATGGGATTCTTGCCTGGCATCCTGCCGAGATCTTCAATCGTTCCGTCGGTTTTCAGCCGGCAAACATGGCCGGTGTAGGATTCATCCCACACGATCGAGCCGTCGGCCTCGACGACGACCCCGTTCGGAAACGTTGGCGCGGGAAACGCGACCTTCACGCTGGCCCTGCCGTCCGGCGATAGTGCATAGATGTAGCTCGGATCGGGATTGGCCGGATTATAGGTCCCCGGATCGGTCCAGACCAGTGTGCCATCCGGCCCGAAGACCAGATCGTTCGGCCCATTCATCTTGATGCCGTCGACTTCGCTCACCAGGATTTCCGGCTTGCCGCCTGGCCGCACCCGCTGGATCGACGGCAAGGTCATCTCGGCTGCGCGCCACGGGCCGACCGTGCCGCCGTTCTGGCAAACGTAGAGCGCGCCGTCGGAACCCAGCACGCATGAATTCGGCGCGCCGGTCACGTAGGCGAATTGCCTGGCCTTGCCGTCCTCGCCGACGAGGGTCAGCTGGCTGCGGTAGCTCTCAACGAAGACAACGCTGCCGTCCGGCATCACGGTCGGCCCCTCCGGCCAGCCGAGATCCGAAGTCACAAGTTCCGGCTTGAGATCGTAGTTCATTTGACAGCTCCGGCGGTTATTCCGCGCACAATGTAGCGCTGGACGAAGAGCGAGAAGATGAGGATCGGAATGACCGTGACGACACCCACCGTTGCGGCGATGTTCCAGTCGATCGGACGCTGTGCGCTGACCAGCGTCGCGGCGCCGAGCGAGATGGTCTGGAACGCGCGCGAATCGATGACATACAGCGCGACGAGGAACTCGTTCCAGATGAACAGCGCGCCGAACAGCGCGGCCGTGACGAGGCCGGGCCTGACGATCGGCAGCATGACGTACCAGAGCGCGCTGACGCGCGTGCAGCCGTCGATCAGGGCCGCCTCGTCGATCTCGCCTGGGATCTCGTCGAAGAAGCCGATCATGATCCAAACCACAAGCGGCAGCGAGAAGGCGACGTAGGGCAGGATCAGCCCGGGATAGCTGTCCTGCAGGCCCGCGGCCTTGACCATCAGGAAAAGTGGGATCGCAACCGCGATTGGCGGCATGAAACGCATAGATAGAATGGTGCTGGCAAGGCGCTCGCTGTTCTTGAAGCGCAGCCGCGAAAACGCGTAGGCAGCGGGCGTGCCGATGACAAGCGCGATCGCCGTGGCGATGCTGACCACGATCAGCGAGTTCAACGTAAAGCTCAGCATGCCCTGGCTGAACAGCACCTCGTTGTAGTTTTTGGCCGCCTGCACCCAGGTGAACGTCAGCTTCGGCGGCACCTGCGCCAGGATCTCGATGCGCTTCTTGGTTGACAGCACGACGAGATAAAGGAAGGGTGCTGCGCCGACGACCGCAAGCACGATCAGAAACAGATAGGCGATGATCCTGCCGGGCCGGAACTTCATCGTGAATTCCCTGGCCGCAGCTGAACGTATTGCAGCAGGACCGTAGTGCCGACGGCGAGGATGATCAGCATCATATAGGCGACCGCAGCCGCATAGCCGTAGTTCTGGAACTGGAACCCGTTCTGGAACGAAAAGAAACTCAGCGTCGTGGTGCTGCGCGCTGGACCGCCATAGCTCAGCCCGTAGATCAGATCGAAGGAGCGGAAGGCGTCCACCGCGCGGAAGACGGCGGCAAAGACGATCGCCGGCCTCAACATCGGCAAGGTGATGCGGCGGAAGGTAACGATCGGGCCAGCGCCATCGACCTGCGCCGCTTCGAACACCTCCTGTGGCAGGGCTTGCAGTCGGGCGAAGACGATCATGAACACGAACGGCGTCCATTGCCAGCAGTCGACCATGATGACGGTAACCATCGACATGCTGACCGTACCCAGCCAGTCGGGCGGCGTCAGTCCGACCGCTTTGATGGCCCAATCGACAAGTCCCCAGTCGGGATTGAGCAGTGCCCGCCACATGACGCCGACGACGATTGGCGTCATCAGCATCGGCAAGAGCAGGATGCCGCGCACAATCCACGACCCGCGCAGCTGGAGGTTGAAGAACATGGCGAGCGCAACGCCGAGAACCACCTGGATCGCCACCGACAAGGACACCATGACGGCGCTGTTCCAGGCCGCGTTCCAGAACTGCGGATCAACCAGCAATGCGCGATAATTGTCGAGACCGACGAAATTGCCGGTGCCTGTCGCCGCGGTGAGGTCGGTCAGCGACAGGCGCAGGCTGTGGAACAGCGGATAGATGCTGAAGATGACGAGATAGGCGATGCACGGACCGAGGAGCAGCCATACCGACCTCCCCGGCCTGTCGCGCGTGCCGAACACGAATTTCGCCGACGCCGGCGCAGCAATGCTCATCACTCACTTCCAAACCGACGATCGTGAGCCGATCAGGCGAGATGGCCGGCCTTGCGCAGCATGGCCTCCCACTGCGTCTGTACCTTTTCGCAGGCGGTCTTGGCATCCTGCGTGCCGATCAGCGCGGCGTTGAACTCGACATTCATGATGTCGTTCAACTGGAAGAATTCCGGGATCAGCGAGGTTGGAATGATCTCCGCCGTCGACGCCGCTTTCAGCGCGTCCGGCAGATAGGGTAGCTTGGCAACCAGGTCGGGATCGGTGAACGCCGAGGTGCGGCTGGCGTCGATCTGGTACTTCTCGACCTCGAACTTGTTGAACGCCTTGCTGGTCATCCAGGTCAACGCGAGCCAGGCAGCATCCTTCTTGGCCGGATCGATGTTCTTCGGAATGCCCATGCCCCAGCCGCCCTGAATTGCCCGCGCCGTCTCGCCCGGTTTGGCTGGCACTGGACCGGTGCCCGTCTTGTCCGACACCATCGAATTGTCGCCGTTGAGGATCGGACCGGCGATGGTCGACCAAAAGATCATCTGCGCGATCTTGCCGGTGGAAAAGCCGTCGACGTTCTCGGCAAAGCCGTATTTCGTCACGTTCTTCGGCGCGTAGGGCAGAAGATCGATCAGCATTTGCAGCGCGCCGATGCCTTCGGGCGAATTCACGTTCGGTTTGAAGTTCTTTTCCTTCGGGCTGCCGCTCATCAGCTTGCCGCCCGTGGTGATGAAGCGCGTGTACCAGTCGACGGCGGCGAGCGAGAAATCATTGGCGCCGATGAAGGAACAGCCGGCGACATCGTCCTTGTTGAGCTTCATCGCCGCGTCTTTGAACTCGTCCCAGTTCGTGGCCGGCTTCAGGCCCGCCGCCTCGAACAGATCCTTGCGGTAGAAGTAGATGACCGAGCCGGAATGCAGGCCCGGAATGCCATAGATGTCCTTGCCCTTGCCGACGGTCCCGGATGCCATGTCGAAAATACCGACATTGGACATGGCCGGCGGCAGGAAGTCGGCGACGTCCCAGTCCGGAGGGGTCTTCGACGGATCGTCGATGTAGGAATTGAGCTGCTCGTAATAGCCGGCGCCGACCTGCTGGGTGGTCAGGAAACCGAGATATTCGATGAGCTCGAACGAAGAATGGTCGGCCTTCAGGTTCTGCAGCGTCTTTTCGATCAGCGCGCCCAGCGCCGGAGACGTGATCTCCAGTTCCATGCCGGTGTCTTCCTTGAATTTGTCCAACATGTCGCCCAACGCCCGGTGGTCGTTCTCGTCGCCGGTCATCAGGATGCTGAGCTTGGTGCCGGCATGCTTCTTCCAGTCGAAATCGGCGGCGAGCGCCGGGAAGCCGAAATTGGCGAAGGCGCCGGCGATGCCGAGCATCGCGGCGCGCTGCATCAGATCCCGACGCGTGAGGCCGGCAGCGTCGGCATGGCCGGATTTGGCCTTGGCGAGATGCCTGTTATCCAGTTTTCCATCCATGATTCTCTCTCCCCGGTTTTCTCTTCGCCGCCGGTTTCATTCATCCGGCTTGACGCAACAGTGCATCCGAACAACCCAACAGTCAATCGATTGCTCAAACATATTCGGCGTGATAATTGAGAGCTGTAGTGCAACCGAGCACGGTCCGGAACCATGCGCTTGACAGGCGTTGGGGGCAGCTTCTAGTTGTGTGTCCTGCACGACCCTTGAAGCCGACCAACAAACCCATGGCGCGTCGACAAGCCGAGCCGCCCGCCCGGATCCAATGGGAGGTCTCGATGAGTCTCGGAAGCGTTGTCGTAACGGGAGCCGGCGACGGCATCGGCCATGCCATAGCCGTTCGTCTGGCGGCCGATGGATGGAACGTCGTCGGCCTTGAAATCAACCCCGAAACGGCATCCGACCTGGGCAAGAAGCTGGGCAAGGGACATGGCTGCCTTTGCGGCGACGCCTCCGACCGTGCCGTGCTGAAGAAAGCGCGAGAGGCCGCCGAAAAGCTCGCGCCCCTGCGAGGCTGGGTCAACAATGTCGGTGTCGCACTGATGGGCAATCTGCATGAACCGAAAGACGCCGATGTCGAGCGCGTCTTTGCGGTCAATTTGATGTCGCATTTCTGGGGCTCTTCGGAAGCGATCCAGACATGGGTGAGAGACCGCGTCGCCGGGTCGATCGTCAACGTCTCGTCGGTGCATGGCCGCTCCGCCTTCAACATGTGGGCGGCTTATGACGTCGCCAAGGCCGGCATTGACGCGCTGACCCGCTACATCGCGGTCGAATACGGACCGGTGGGCATTCGAGCCAATGCAGTGGCGCCCGGCGCGGTGCGCACATCGCTCGTGCGGCGGGTTATCCGCGATAGCCCGGACAGCACGCGCGCCGAACGGGAAATGTCCATCCAGCATCCGCTGGAACGCATAGGCGAACCGGAGGAGATAGCGGCGGCGGTGTCATGGCTTATCTCGTCGGAAGCCTCCTTCGTCACCGGCCAGTCTCTCGCGGTCGATGGCGGCCTGACCTCCCGCTGCTATCGTTACGAGCCGGACGCAGCTCTGCTAGAGAGGTACGGGAAGGTCTCGTGAAAACATCGACACCAGCTGCGCCTCCGTCTGCACGTGCCACGCTGAAAGATATAGCGCGCGCAGTCGGCGTTGACGTTTCGACGGTGTCCAAAGTGCTGAACAATGGCGGCATCAGCGTGCGCGCGCAGACCCGTCAGGCTATCCTGGACGAGGCAGGGCGCGTCAACTACCGGCCGCATGCGCTGGCGCGCAATCTGCGCACCCAGCGCACGGGCGCTCTTGGCATACTGCTGCCCGACCTGACCAACCCGGTCTACGCAGAGACCGTGCGCGGTGCGATGCGGCAGGCTGAAAAAGCCGGCTATGTCATGCTGATCGCCGAGGTTGCGGACGAGCAGCGGTCGACGGCGGCCTATCTGAGACTGGTCAGCGAGCGGCGCATCGATGGCCTGATCATCGCGGTGACGGCCGAGAGCCGCGAAATGATCGAGGCGATCGCGAACAATCCGGTGCCGCACGTCTTCGTCAACCGGCGTTCCACGATCGGCAGAAGCGTCACCGTGGACGACCATGCCTCGGGCCGGCTGGCGGCGCGCACGCTCATAGAGGCTGGACACACGAGGCTCGGCTTCATCGGTTCGATGCCGGAACTCGATACCTCGCGACGCCGCCATATTGGCTTCATCGAAACCTGCAAGGCTGCCGGCCTCGGGCCTGCGATCGTCGCCAATGCGCCGGTGTCGCGGCGCGGCGGCTACGACGCCCTGCACCACATCATGAGCGAGCCGGCGCCGCCGACCGGCATCTTCGCCTTCAACATGCTGGTCGGCATCGGCGCGCTGGCAGCGGCGCGCGTACGCGGCATCCAGGTGCCGCGTGACCTTTCGGTTGTCTCTCTGGACGGCGAAGACGCCATCTTCACCGCGCCGCCGCTGACTGCCATCGTCACGCCGCTGAGCGAGATGGGCGCCCGCGCCGTGGTCGAACTTGACGCCATGGTCCATGGCCGCGAGCCGCAGGACGTCGTGATCGACATTGCGCCGCAACTGGTGATGCGCGAATCCGTTGGGCCGCCGCCAAAGATAAAGTCCTAAAGGCGGCGCTCGGCTCCTGCGACGACGCCGCGGTCGTGCAGGCGGCCGATCTCGCCATCACTGATGCCCAGACCTGCTAGGATCTCGTCGGTATGTTCCCCGAGCACCGGCGCACGCATGGCCGGCAGCCGATCCGCCACCGAAAAGTAGAGCGGCGACGCGGGCGTCAGCACCGTCCCGATGCCTGGCGTATCGACGGGTGAGAACAGCGGATTGGCCGGCGAGCAGCGTGGGTCTTCGGCGACGAGTTGCTGGAAACTCTGATATGGCCCCCAGGAGACCCCCGCGGCTGACAGGTCCTTCGTCGCCTCGTCGAAACGACGCGCCGCGAACCACGGCGCTATCGCGTCCGCGATGGCATGGCGGGCAGCGTAGCGTCCTCCCTCGCTGTCAAGATCGGCGCCGGTCGCCGCGGCCAGCGCCTTGGCATCGATACCTGTGGCCTGGACCAGCGACTTCCACTGCCGTTCCGTCAACGCAACGACCATAACCCTCCGACCATCGTTTGTGGCAAAGTCGCGCCCGAACGCGCCAAACAGGAAATTGCCGTCCTTCGCCGCGCTGCCGCCGCGTTCGGCCTGCGCGATACGCCCCAGATGTCCGACGGTGGCAAAAGCGACGTCGGACAAAGCGAGCTTTACCAGCGAACCCTCGCCTGTGCGGCTGCGGTGTCTGTCGGCGGCAAGCAGACCAACCGCGGCGAGTTCGCCCATCGCGATATCCCAGGCCGGCAGCACGCCATTGGTGGGGCCGCAAGACCCAGGCAAACCCGTGATGTCGGGGAACCCCGTGGCGACATTGACCGTATAGTCCACCTCGCTCGACCCGTCGGCGTTGCCGCTCAAGGCGACCATGATGAGATCGGTCCGCCGTGCCTTCAATGCCTCGTAGGACAATGCTCCGCGCGCCGCGAAATTGGTAAGATAGAAGCCTTGATCAGTGCCGGGCCTGGTTATCAGCGCGGCGACGATCTCCTGCCCTTCCTCGGAACGCAGGTCGATCTGGATCGAGCGTTTGCCCTTGTTCATGCCGGCCCAGAACAGGCTTTGTGCGCTATCCGTCACCGGCCATCGGCGATAATCTAGTCCGCCGCCGATTTGGTCATAGCGGATGACATCGGCGCCAAGCTGCGCCAGCGTCATTCCTCCAAGCGGCGCCGCGACGAAGGCCGAGCCTTCGACCACGGACATGCCGCTCAGGATGGCTCGCGTCATGCAAACAGCCCTACCAACCGCCAGTCGAGCACGTCCGACGTCTCACTGGCACCGTCGGTCGACCGGACCTTGCAGCGAAGATGCGCCAGTCCGCCGCCGCCAGGCAGCGGCTGGCAGCGTTCGACGATGACCTGCGAATGCAGCGTATCGCCCTCATGCACCGGGCCGAGATGGTCGCAGTCATGCCAGGCAAGGATGGTCACCAGGCCGGGGAAGACGCGCGTGATTTGTGCGGCGGCGATGCCGATCGTGTGGCCGCCATAGACCAGACGCTGTCCGCCTGCTGCGATACGGTCGTGATGGATGACCGCCAGATTCATGGTCAGCCTGGCCAGTTCCGGAGCGCTGCTGACGACGTCGCCTCCGGCAAGATCGTGCACTGAACCCGCTTCGAGGTCATCAAAATGCGGACCGTGCGTGGCATCGCGAAAAGCGTCAAGATTCCAGCCTGATACCGCTTCCAACAGTTGCGTCTGGGTGAAATCGGATTTCGGCAGCTCCGTCTGGCCTTGCGCCGCCACAGCATCGGCCGAGCGCGCGGGCAGCATGGCGCAACGGCAGAAATCGAGGATCGGACGCTGCTCCTGATCGACCGTCGCGATGCGCATGGCAACAAGTCCGCGCGGTGGGCGGCCAGGTTTTGCCGATGCCGGACGCAAGCCAATGACGGTCGTGGATGTCGTCAGGCTGTCGCCGATCGCCGGTGCGCGGCGGAACACCAAACCACGATAGAACAGGTTCGCGACGGCGCGTTGGGTGACAAGCGTCGATTGTCCTATGGCGATATCCCACACGAAAGCCGGCGCGGCAAACGGCGATGCCTGCCCCGTCACGGCCTCGGACAGCCTGGCATCGAAGGCCAACCGCAGGCGTCCGCCGACGATTGCGTGGTGGACGGCGGCCAGACCTTCCGTCAGCCGCATCGTCGGCGCGCTGTCGAAGCGGTCGCCGATCGCGAGATCGTCGAAAAGCGGGCCGTCGAAGCCTATGTCGGAACGCGTGCCCATTCTGCTCCGGCCTGCGCCGACAAAGGGCGCCAGCAGTCGATAAAATCGCCGCCGGATATCGTCTCCGGCAGCGTGCGGTCAGAAATTCCTTCCGACGCAGGCTGCTTTGCAGCGACCTGCGTCACCAAAACGGCCAGGTCAATTCGACCAAAACAAATGGCGCTGATCGCCGCCTGCAGAGTAAGCGCCGACATGCGCCATGATCTCACCGAGTTCCGGCGCCGGCGAATCCAGCACCTCCGCCGTCGCCGTTTCTACCGCCTCGCGCACTTCGGTCTTGAGCGAATCGAGGCCGCCCGCCGCCAACAGCGTCTC
This sequence comes from Mesorhizobium sp. B3-1-6, assembly GCF_006439555.1. Taxonomy (NCBI): domain Bacteria; kingdom Pseudomonadati; phylum Pseudomonadota; class Alphaproteobacteria; order Hyphomicrobiales; family Phyllobacteriaceae; genus Mesorhizobium; species Mesorhizobium sp. B3-1-6. The sequence goes on from NZ_VFTM01000001.1 coordinate 256,258, forward strand.
GGCGGTCAGGCGCTCGGCGAAGATGTCGATCGGGTCGCGCTTCAGCCAGGCGTCGAGTTCGCCGGCCGGCCGGTAGGTCGCCGGGTCCGAGCGGGAATGGCCGGAATAGCGGTATGTCTTCATCTCGACCAGCGAAGGTCCTTCCCCGCGGCGCGCCCGCGCAACGGCCGTCGCCATCGCTTCCGCAACCTTGTCGGCGTCCTGCCCGTCGACGATGACCCCTGGCATGTTGTAGCTGGCGGCGCGTATCGCGATGTCCTCGACCGGCGTCGACAGCTGGATGCGCGTATATTCGCCGTACAGATTGTTTTCGCAGACGAAGACCACGGGCAGCTTCTGGATCGCGGCGAAATTCAGCGATTCATGGAAGGCCCCGATATTGGCCGAGCCGTCGCCGAAGATGGCGACCGCGACGCGGTCCGTGCCGCGCGCGCGCGCCGCCAGCGCGGCGCCGCAGGCGATCGGCAGGCCGGCGCCGATGATGGCCGCCGTGGGCAGCAGTCCGATCGCCGGCTCGACAAGGTGCATCGATCCGCCAACCCCGCCGGCACAGCCGATGACGCGGCCGCAGATCTCGCCGATGACGCCCGCAGGCGTTAGGCCCAATGCCAACGCATGGCCGTGGCCGCGATAAGTGCAGGTGACGATGTCGTCGGGGTCGATCGAGCGTGCGATGCCGACCGACACGCCTTCCTGGCCGCTCGCCAGATGCGTGCTGCCGCGCACGTGGCCTTCCGCGAACAGCTTCTGAATGCGTTCCTCGACGAAGCGGATCTCGATCATCCGGCGAAGTTGCTCCAGCCTGTCGTCGAGGGCTTCCCGGCGCGCCAGCGGCGAGTTGGAATTGGAGAGCGTCATGCTGCGTTCCTCCACCAGGGCATTGGCGTTTTGTTGGTCGACACCAGGGCGGACACCTGCTCGGCGACGTAGGCCGCGCTGGGCAGAAAGCGCGCTTCCAGCTTGCCGCTGTAGGGCACCGGCGCATCGGGCAAGGTGATGCGGTGCGGCGGCGCCTTCAGCGAACCGAAGGCCTCGACAGCGACGGAAGACACCACTTCGGCGCCCCAGCCGTTGCCGGCGGTGGCCTCTTCGAGCGTCACCAGACGACCGGTTCTTGAAACCGATTCCATGATCGTATCGCGGTCCCACGGCCACAGCGTCAGCATATCGATCACCTCGATGTCGGCGCTGCTGTTTTCGGCGGCTTCCTTGGCCACCCGCACCATCGCCCCGCAGGCGAGCAGCGTCGCATCCTTGCCCGCCTTGACGATCTCGGCCTTGCCGAGCGGGATGCGGTAGCTGCTGTCGAATTCGTATTCCTCGCGTTCAGCGTAGAGAATACGTGGTTCGAGCACGACCACCGGATCCGGATCCTCGATCGCCGAGCGCAGCAAGCCGTAGGTCGTGCGGGCGTTGCTGGTGACGCACACCTTGAGGCCCGGGGTACCGCGGAACCAGTGGTCGAGCATCTGCGAATGCTGGCAGCCAAAACCCTGCCCGGCGCCGGCCGAAGCGCGCACCACCAGCGGCGTCGTCAGTTTGCCGCGCGAAAGATAGCGCATCGTCGCCGCCTGCGTCGTCAATTGGTCGAGAGCCACGCCGATGAATTCGATGAACATCATCTCGACGATCGGCTTGAGCCCGCAGACAGCGGCACCGACGGCGGCCCCCATGAAGGCCATTTCCGAGATCGGCGTGTCGATGACACGCTGCGGACCGTGCACGGCGAGCAGACCCTCCGTCACCTTGAACGGGCCGCCCGCGGCCGCAATGTCTTCCCCCATCATGATGACGGTCGGATCTTCCGTCATCGCATCATCGAGGGCCCTGAGGACCGCTTGCCGAACCCATATCTTAGCCAAGGCGAAATTCTCCCAATACGCAGGTCGGATGGTTGGTGCAGGCTTGCGAAGCTAGCGCAGGCAACGAAATTTGGAAACGTTTTTATTTGATCGGGATCACTCCGGCTTATAGCTCCCGAAGGCTTGCGCCGATTGGATCAGTTCGACGCGGAAACCGTCTGGATCGATGAGATAAACCGCCTTGCCGCCCTTGTTCGGACCGATCGTCGGCGTGACCGGGGCGGAGACCGATTTCACGCCTTTGGCCACCAGCTCCTCGTAGAGGCTCAACAGGTCGTCGACGTTGAACGCAATGTGGCCATTGCCGATGTTGCCGTTGCGCATGTCGACCCGGACCTGTTCGATATTGCGGTATTCGAGCAGCTCGAGGCATACATCCGTGCCCGGCAGCCGAAGAATGGCGCCGTGCAGATCCACGCTCGGATAGCCGACAAGCTCGCCGATGTATTCGGCCTGCGGGTTCCATTGGAAGGCCAGCTCGAAGCCCAGTATGTCGCGATAGAAGGCGATCGAGCGTTCGAGCGAGCGCACGGTGAATCCGGTATGATGGGCTTTGGTGATCCTTGCCAAGTCAGCCTCCGGCCGGTGGTCGGCCTATGCGTTCGGTGTTCATGCCGTTAGATATCCGTCGTCGCACATGACGATGTGCCCGGTGACGAGTTCGGACGCATCGCTCGCCAGAAACACGGCCGTTCCGATCAACTCGCGCGGCAGCCCGAGCCGGGGCCGCAGCATGCGCGCCTTGATGAAATCCGCCGTGATCGACGAGCGGGAAGCCGCGGCCTTGGTGAGCGGCGATTCCATCAGCGTCGGACCGATGCCGTTGACGCGCACGCCGCGGTCTCGCCACTCCAGCGCCAGTGCCTTGGTCATCTGCAGCACGCCGCCCTTGGAGGCCAGATAGGCGCTGGCCCAGGGATAAGCGTTGAACGAGCCGATCGAGGCGAGGTTGATGATGCTGCCCCTGCCCTGCGCCAGCATCACATTGCCGAAAGCCTGGCAGCAGAAGTAGGTTCCCTTGAGGTTGAGATCGAGGATGAAGTTGAACTTGTCCTCCGGAAACTCCTCGGCTGGACTGCGGAAGGCGGAGCCGGCGCTGTTCACCAGAATATCGACGCTGCCATGGTCCGCTTTGACTTTCCTGGCGAGGTCGAAGCAGCGATCCCGCTTGGTGACGTCGAGTTCGGCAGCGACGGCCTTGCCGCCCTGCTCGGTGATCGTCGCCAGCGTCGCCGCCATTCCCGCGGCGTTGATATCGGCGAGCACGACAGTGACGCCGAGTTGCGCATAACCGATCGCGATCGCCGCGCCCAGCCCGCTGCCGGCGCCGGTGACGACGGCGACGCGGCCAGAAATGTCGAAAAGACCTGCCGTATAGTTCGCGGGTACTGTGATCTCATCGTCCGCCATGACAGCTCTCGCCTGTACCGGTGCGTTCCTACTGCAGGATGTTGTCTGGATCCTGGTGCGGCTGGCTCAGGCACCACGCCTTGTCGATCATCTTGCCGAATCCCGGCCCCTGCGGCAGCGGCTTCATCAGTCCGCCTGCCATGATCTGCGGCTGCGCGAGGGCATCGTCATAAGGGTGCACCCCTGTCCACGGCACGCCCCATTCGATCGGCTTGTCGTCGAAGCCCCAGGCGCTGAACACCTGACTGTGGGTATGCGGGAACATGTGCGGGCCGAAATCGACGCCCGCCGCGAGGCACTCGTCGATGACGGCGCGGCCGCCGGTGATACCCCCCATGCAGGTCAGGTCGACGCGAACGCGATCGACGGACCCAGCCATGATCAGGGCTTCCGGGTAGTAGGAGCCACCCTGTTCATCGCCCTGCCAGATCGGCATGGGAACGCGCTTGCGGAGCGCCGCGAGCATGCCGGCATTGCCGGGCGGGAAAATGTCTTCGATGCAGCCCATGTCGATGTCGGCGATGCTGTCGGCGTAGGCGGCTGCCTCGTCGACGGTCTTGAACATCCAGACAAGATCGGTGCCGAGCCAGGCATCGGGTGCCGCGTTGCGCACCGCGCGCAGCCGCGCGGCCGACAGCTCCCAGGTAGCCGCCATCGGGGCTTTGAAGCGTCGCCATCCTTTGGCGTAGAAATCAGCCGCCTGCGCGCCGGTCTTGTCCGGCGGCATGATCGCGGGCGGATAGCCGATGATGCAGGTTGCAGGCATCGGCTTCACCTTGCCGCCGAGGAACTCGGCGATCGACTTGTCGGCGATCTTCGCGGCCGCGTCCCAGGCGGCGAGGTCGACGATCGAAAGCGCCCGCAGACCAACGCCGGCGCTATGCGAACCATAGGTGCGTCCCTTCGCGGTCCGGAAGGTCGCTTCGCGGTCGGCGATGTCGGTGCCGGCATAGACCGGAGCGATGCTCTTGCGGATCTGCTCGGCGACGGCGCCGTCGCGCGTCAGCGTGAACGCCCACCCCTCGTGCCCCGACGACGTGCGTATCCGCACCGTGGCGAATTCGCGCATCTTCATGACCCAGTCGCCGAAAATCACCGGCGCCGGCAGCTGAGCCTGAATGGTGGCTACGCTGACGTCGACAACAGTAGAAGGACTAGGCATTCCATCCCCTCCCAAGGGCCCGGCCGAGCCGGGAATTTGCCGCCACCATAACGACGCATTTTTGCTCGGTCAACCGATTGATTGCCGTTAGTCAAACGATTGACACGGTTTTCGCGATTGCCTAGTCTCGACTTCCGTTCACGGGTCCAAGGGCATTTTGCGGCCCTTGTTTCAGGTACCGGTTCGGCATCATCGGCGCGCGGTCCCAACCGGGATCGCGGCACGAATTTTGAGGCGACGAAGAGTTTCTGGATGGGGTCGATCGGTCTTCGCAAGGTTGGTAAGCTCTACGGCCCGGTGCAGGCCCTGAAGGATGTCAACCTGGAAATACGCGACGGCGAATTTGTTGTCTTCGTCGGACCTTCCGGCTGCGGAAAATCCACGTTGCTGAGAATGATCGCCGGGCTTGAATCGGTCACGTCGGGAGAGATCAGCATCAATGGCAAGACCATGAACGACGTGTCGCCACGCGACCGCGACATCGCGATGGTTTTCCAGAACTATGCGCTTTACCCCCAGATGACCGTGCGCGAGAACATCGCTTTCGCGCTGGAACTGCGCAAGACGCCGAAGTCGGAGATCGATAAACGGGTTGCCGAAGCCGCCCGCATCCTCGACCTGTCGGACTTGCTCGACCGCAAGCCGCGCGAACTCTCAGGCGGCCAGCGTCAGCGCGTCGCCATGGGCCGCGCCATCGTCCGCAATCCGGAAGCGTTCCTGCTTGACGAGCCGCTCTCCAACCTCGACGCCAAGCTGCGCGTGCAATTGCGGGCCGAGCTGTCGCGTCTGCACACAAGGCTTGGCGTCACGACGATCCACGTTACCCATGACCAGGTCGAGGCGATGACGCTCGGCAGCCGCGTCGCCGTATTCTCGCGCGGAACGCTGCAACAATACGACACGCCGCACGCGCTGTACCACGCACCGGCCAACATATTCGTCGCCGGCTTCATCGGCAGCCCTGCCATGAACTTCCTCGAAGCAAAGGTCATCGAGACGCAAGCCGATGCTCTCGTTGTATCTATCGGCGATCGGCAGGTCAGCGTGCGACCAAAGGTGAAAGAACCTGGGCTCGCGGCCGGCGACACCGTCATACTTGGCATCAGGCCCGAGCATTTGTCCTGGCAGCCTGCCGGCAGCGGCGCCGGCATTCCGGCCAAGGTCGAGTTGGTCGAACAACTGGAGCCGGAATCGTTCATCGCGGTATCGCCCGCAAGCACCTCGGTCATCATCCGGACAGCCGACGACTACGCCCGCGGCGCGGTTGTCGATCCGGCGGAGTTGGTCCGTATCGACGCCCGGCTTCTCGTGCTGCGCGTCGGAGCCAGCCGCGTGCCGGCACGCGAAACCAGCCTCGAACTCGTCGTCGACGGCGAGCGGATCCACCTTTTCGATAGCAGCACGGGCAAGGCGTTGTGATAGGGAGGAAAGCCATTCTGATTTTGCTGGGAATTACGGCCGGCGGTCGCGGTTTGCACGCCGTCTTCCGTTTCCAGGGCAAAGTTTCGATTGGCGAAAATCCTCCTTTTGGCAATGTTTTGATGGAGATCAGATAATGCGTTCCACGCTCAAGATGCCCAAGGTCGGCGACGCGGTCGACGAGGTGGTGATCAACGAGATCCAGGTCCAGGTCGGTGCCAAGGTCAACGAAGGCCAGACCCTGTTCGTGGTGGAGACCGACAAGACCCAGGTAGAAATCCCGTCCCCGTTCGCCGGCACCGTTGCGGAAATCCTGATCAAGGTCGGCGACGACGTCCGGACCGGCGCGCCGACTTTGGTGCTCGAGGGCTGAAATGGCGAAAGTTCACTCCGCGCGCGACGAAAGGTTCGGTGGGTATCTCGACGACTACCGGACCGGCGATGTTTTCGAACATTGGCCGGGCAAGACCATCACGGAGGCGGACAACCATCTGTTCTGTCTTTTGACGATGGCCGCCAGCCCACTGCATATCGACCGGCGCTTCGCGGAGACGGAGATGGCCGAGGGCCGCAACATCGTTGTCGGCACCTACATCTATTCGCTGCTGCTGGGGATGAGCGTGCCCGACATTTCCGGCCGCGCCATCGCCAATCTCGGCGTCAGCGAACTTCGCCATCTCAAGCCGCTGTTCCATGGCGACACGCTCTACGGCCAGACCGAGATACTTGAGACGCGGCCATCCGCCTCCCGCCCCGGCGAAGGCATTCTCACCGTTCGCACCGATGGCTTCAACCAGGACCGGGCAAAGGTCTGCACATTCACCCGCGCCGTGCTTTTGCCGATGCGCGCCGGCCGGCCGGCTGGTCGCGCTCGGACGGCTTCGGCGGCGGCCGAAACCTGATGCGCAACGCATGGGTCAAAACGCATTTGCATGGAAGTGTCGGCGGCGGAGAGCGATCGCATGACGGACAAGGCTGATCCCGAATTGGCGCGCGAGACGCCCGGGCCTCTTGATGGCATACGCGTCGTGGAACTCGCCACCGTCGTCGCCGGACCGGGTGCCGGGCGATACCTGGCCGACTACGGCGCCGAAGTGATCAAGGTCGAAGGTCCCAACGGCGATCCGACCCGTCGCATGGGCTGGACCGGCCCGGACGAGACCGATTCGTATTTCTGGAAGCTGGTGAACCGCAACAAGCAAGTCGTCTCGCTCGATCTCAAAACCGAGAGCGGGCAGCGCAATCTTTGGTCGCTGCTCGAAGGCGCCGACGTGCTGATAGAGAACATGCGCCCGGGCAAGCTCGAAGCGCTCGGTTTCGGCCCGGACGAATTGCAGCGGCGCAATCCGAAGATGGTGGTGCTGCGCGTGACCGGCTTCGGCCAGGACGGGCCTTATGCCTTGCACCCGGGCTTTGCGACGATCGCCGAGGCGATGAGCGGATTTTCCAATCTGCTGGGTGAGGCAGGCGGCCAGCCGCTGCTGCCGCCGGTGGCGCTGACCGACGAGGTGACGGCCCTGGTCGGCGCCTTCGCCACGCTGGCCGCGCTCCGCCACGCCGAGCGTACCGGCGAGGGACAAACGATCGACGTCAACCTTCTGACCTCGATGTTCCAGATCATGGGTCCGCTGCCCTCGGCTTATGCCCATATGGGCTATCTGCAGCCGCGGCTTGGCTCGGGTATTCCCTATACGGTGCCGCGCGGCACTTACCGATGCGCCGATGGCGTCTGGGTGGCGATTTCCAGCTCGGCGGATTCGATCGCCAAACGGGTGCTGGCGCTGGTTGGTCTGGGCAGCGACGACCGCTTCTCGACATTCCAGGGCCGCAGCCGCAATCGCGAAGCGCTCGAGGTCTACGTCGCCGACTGGGTGGCGTCGCGACCCTCGCAAGAAGTGATCCGCGAGTTCCGCCGCGTCGACGCAGCCATCGCCAAGGTGCTCGACATGAAGGATATCTTTGCCGACGAGCATTATCGCGCCCGCAACATGATCACGCAGGTTGACGGCGTCGCAATGCAAAACGTCGTCGCAGGATTTTCGAAGACGCCCGGCCGCGTGCGCCATGCAGGACGTCCATTCGACGCGGATACGAAGGCGGTGCTCGACCGCTTTGCAGCCACCAGCTCCAAAGCCGAAAGCTGATGTTTGGCTTATGCCAGGAAGATCAACCGCCAGCCACCACCAATGAAAGCTGGCGCCTCAAGAGCTTCCCATTGGCATTGCGAGGCAAGCTCGGGACGAAGAACACCTGCTTCGGCCGTTTATAGGCGGCAAGGCGCCGCTCGGCGATCGCCATGATGTCATCGGCTGTTGTTCTGCCGTCTCCGTCACGCACGACAAAGACGGCAATCACGGTAACGTCGCTCCGCACATGGTGCTCAGCCGCCGCAATCTCGGCAACCCCCGCGCATCCGGTCAGCGCGGCCTCGACCTCCAGCGGCGACACGCGATAGCCCCCTGCATTCATGATGTCGTCGGCACGCCCGCGATGCCAGAGATAGCCGTCGCCATCGAACGCAGCGAGATCGCCGCCGACAAACCAATCACCGCGAAACACAGCCTGCTGCTCTTCGGGCCGCTGCCAATAGCCAAGCATCAGACCGGGATCGCTGCGGTGAATGGCAAGCAAACCTGTCTCGCCGGCAGCAACCGGTTCCACGCCGCCGTCCAGCGGCAACACCGCGATCGGCCGTCCGGCTTGCGGCTTGCCGGGACTGCCCGGCTTGACGGGCATGCCCGGATGATTGGACACGAAGGTCGAGCATTCGCTCATCCCGAAAGCCTCATACAGTTGCTTGCCCGTGGCGGCGTGCCAGCCGTGGAGGATCGCCGGGCTCAGCGCTTCGCCGGCAGCAAGCGCGTGGCGAAGCGTCGGCAGACATCCTGGCTGCAAGCTGCAATATTTCAGCATCTGGCGATACAGCGAAGGCACAGCCGCAAACAGCGTTGCACCCACGGCATCGACAAGCTTTGGCCAGACCGCGATGTCGTTTGGCCCGTTGTAGAGCACTGCGGTGGCGCCGCATGCCCAAGGGTCGAGGAGCCCGACACCGAGCGTATAGCTCCAGTTGAAGGCGCCGGCATGCAGCACGACATCGGATGCCGAAAGGCCTTGCCAGTCGATGTGCATTGGTTTTCGCCCGAGAACCGTGCGGTGCGCGTGGACGACGCCTTTGGGCCGACTGGACGTTCCCGACGTATAGATCATGTAGGCCGGTGCTTCGGCGTCGGTATCGGCAAAGCCAGCCGGCTCCGCTGTATTTTTCAGTCGTATCAAGGCCGCGTCATCCAGAACCTTGCATGCGGAAGGAGCGGTTACGGAGGCCAGCGACGATGTCTCGACCATCGCCGCAGCGCCGGAATCTCCGACAAGGAACGCCGTTTCGCTGCCGGTGAGTTGTGCCGAGATGGGAACCGGCACCAGGCCGGCCGCCATCGCGCCAAGAAACAGCAGGGCATAGTCGCTCGTGTTCGGCAACCGCAGCACGATACGATCGCGGGGCGAAAGATCTTCCGCCAGAAGACCTGCCGCCACCCGGCGCACGGCAAGATCGAGCGCCGCATAGGTCCAACGCTCGGCATCCTGCGGCCTGTCGGCGTCGCTCACGACAAGAAGCGCGGTCTTGCCCGGACTCATCGCAGCCGCGCGGCCGATGCAATATTCCGCAAGATTTAGCTTTGCCGGCATCATGAGGCTGGCGTTTGCAGCCAGGTCGGCGCTTCGGGAATACCTTGTACGATCCAGCCACCGTCAACCACGACCGTTTGACCCGTCATGTAGGACGACTCGTCGCCGGCAAGAAACCGGACGGCCTCGGCGATCTCCTCGGTCCGCGCCAACCGCTTCATCGGTACACGGGCCACCATCCAGTCTTCCTGCAAGGAGCCATCCTTCAAACCCTGCTCTATGAACTTGGTGCGCGTGAAGCCGGGGGCCACCGCATTGACCCTTATGCCCGCGGTCGCGACTTCAAGCGACAGCGCGCGCGTCAGTCCGAGAATGCCTGCCTTGGCGGCGCAGTAAGGCCCCCGCCCCGGCAGGCCGACGAAAGCGGCGGTGGATGCGATGCTGACGATCGCCCCGCCGGCGCCGCGCTCGACCATGCGCGGTACGACTTCCGAGGCGCACAGGAAGAGGCCGTGCAAGTGGGTGGCGATCACCGAAGAGAAGTCGGCGAACGATATCTTGCCGACCAGGCCGACACGCTGGATGCCGGCGTTGCTGACGAGGATGTCGACTTGACTCGCTTTGTCGTCGACGGCCTTGAACGCAGCGCCCACACTGGCCGGATCGGTCACATCCGTCTCGATGTAAGTGACGCCCCTGCGCGGCTCGTCTGGAAGCATTTTGTCCAGCGCAAAGACTTTTGCGCCGTCGGCAATCAGTCGGCCCGCGATGGCATCGCCGATGCCGCGCCCCGCGCCCGTGACGACCGCGACTTTTCCCGAAAGCGATCCTGACACGGTTCATCCTCCTCTGATCTGGACCTGGCCTTCTTGCGGTCGCCGTCAGTACATCAGCCAGCCGCCGCTGACGTTGATGGTAGCGCCGGTAATGTAGCCGGCATGGTCTGAGGCCAGGAACAGCACCGTGCCTGCCAGATCCGACGGCGCGGCCATGTAGCCAAGCGGTATCTGGGCGACTTGCGCGTCGAGCGCCGCCTGATCCATTCCGGAGCGCATCATGGCCGTGTCGGCCGCGCCCGGGGATACCGCATTTACGGTTATCTTGTCCTTGGCGAGCGACCGCGCCAGTCCGCGCGTCATCGACACGACGCCGCCTTTGGTGGCGGCATACGCCACGGAGCCGCCGAAACCGCCACTCTGCCAGCCTTGCGAGGTGAAATTGATAATGCGGCCGCCCCTTCCCTGGTCCTTCATGACCCGCGCCACCGCCTGATTCAGGAAGAAGGATGCTTTCAGGTTGACGTCATGCTGGAGGTCCCAGTCCGCCTCGCTCACGTCGAAAACGCTGGGCCGGCGGATCAGGACCGCAGCCGTGCAGACCAGGACGTCGATGCCGCCGAACACGGTCACGACCTTTTCTATCAGCGTCTTGTGATGTGCGATCGGCTTCAGGTCACATGCGATCGGAAGATGCGGACCGGCTTCCATTTCGGCAGCGACCGCAACGACCTTGCCCTGATCGAGATCGACGACCGCGACGCGTGATCCGGCGGCAGCGAAGGCCAGGCAGACCTCGCGGCCTATGCCGCCGCTGCCGCCGGTGACAACGACGCTTTTGCCTTCAAGCCCGGAACCGATGTTGAAAGCCATGGAGCCGTCCTTCAGCCAATTGCCGGTGGTTGCACCGCCGTCTGCTCGGTGACGAAACATGCCTGTATTTCGCGGGTGAATTTCTTCCGATCTTCGACGAGGAGGCTCTTGAATGGTTCGGTGGCGAAGGCTTTCAGCGCGTCCTCGACGCTGTCGAACCAAATCTCGCCGACGCCGTCCCAGGCATCCTCCGCCGGCGTCCAGCTTTGCACGCGGCCGAAGCGAAGCCCGCGCAGGCCCGGCATCTGGCGCACGATATCGGCATGCGGCCCTGTCCAGTGAGCGAAGAAATCTTCCTGGCTCATGCCTTCCTTGCGGCGCAGGAAACTGATGCGCTTGATCATGCGGATCGATCCTTCCTCGGTGTCTGGAAAAGTTCCAGCGTAATGCCGTCGTGAATGCGCAGATAAGCCGCCTGAGCGCCGATGTTGGGGCCGCCGTCGATCGCCACCGGACCATCCGGCGAGATCGGCTTCGCGCCGCAATCGACAGCGCGCTGCCAGGTGGAGCGCGCATCGGCGACTTTCAGGCAAAGATGCACGTTGCCGGGGTTGGCGGTCGCGTCCGCATTCGCCGTCCGGCCGGCAACCCGATAATCGAGCAATTCGATCACACCACCGCCAGGCAGGTCGATGAACGCCGCGTTGATGGCGACGTTCGGATAACCGACGACGCGGCTGAGATAAGGCCTGTCGAGCACGGTGGTCCAGCGCGCGGGCTTGCCCAGAAATGCCTCCCAGAAGCGGAGCGCGGTTTCAAGGCTGGCCACCGTCATGCCGATGTGGTGCACCGCTTCTATTGTATGGGCGGTTTGGCTCATCGTGCCATCAAATCCTGAACAGCCGCTCTGCATTACCGGAAAACATCGCTGCTTGCTCGATTTTCGGAAAGCCGGAAATGATCTCGGCATAGGCGTTTATGACATCCGGATATGAGCTGAACATGCGGTCGACCGGCCAGTTCGTGCCAAAGACCACCCTGTCCGCGCCGAACGCCTCGATGCTGCCCAGCACGTAAGGGCGGATGGTTTCGACCGTCCACTGCGGATCGCCCATGCCCAGCCCTGAGATCTTCATGGTGACATTGGATGACTTCGCCATCACGTCCATTGCGCAGCGCCAACGCCGGAAGCTCGCCTGATCGCGGCCCATCGGAATCGCGCAATGGTCGATACAGATCTGCGTGTCCGGAAAGGCCCGGGCGAGGTCCAGAATGTCGTCGGCCAGTTCGACTCGCGTGTCGATGCAGGAAACCAGATTGCGGGAGCCAAGCTCGGCGAAGCCGCGCCGCCAGGCGGCATCGACAAGGTAGCGCCCGTCGCCAAAATTGCGAATGCCGCGCACATTCGGATACTTCAGATGCTGGTCGAGCACGCTCGCCGCGTCGGGTCGGGCGAGATGGCATTCCGCGATGATGCCGTGCGGATAGCCCGTCTGGTCGGCAAAAGCCTGCAGCCAGGCAGTTTCGACCACCGGATCGGGCGTATTGACCGCGGCTTGAACGTGCACCGCCTTGGGCACGTTGGAAAAGCGGATTTCGGCGATGTAGTCCTTGACGAGATAATGCTGCGATTTCAGTGGATCGGTGTCAGCCAGAAAGCCATGAACCGCGTCGGGTTCCAGCCAGCCATAGCGAAGCTGCCGGTGCTTCATGTCGTGCAGATGGAAATGCGTATCGACGAAGGGCAGTTCAGCCATGGCGACGCGTTTCCGCGGGGTGGGCTGAAACGGCATCGGCTATGGCCTGGCCGAGCGCGCTGGTCGAGGCCGTGCCACCCATGTCGCGCGTCAGGTTCTCGCCTGAGAGAAGCACCCGCTCGATCGCCCAGACGATGGCAGCAGCGGCTTCGGTCGCCCCTAGGTGGTCCAGCATCATCGCGCCCGACCAGATCTGGCCAATCGGATTGGCGATGTTCCTGCCGGCGATGTCAGGCGCTGAGCCGTGCACGGGCTCGAACATGGATGGAAACCTGCGCTCCGGATTGAGGTTGCCGGAAGGTGCAATGCCGATCGTTCCGGTCACCGCCGGGCCGAGATCCGACAGGATATCGCCGAACAGATTGCTTGCCACCACCACGTCGAAGCGCGACGGGCGTCCGACGAAATGCGCGGCCAGAATGTCGATGTGAAACTGCTCGGTCGCGACCGCGGGGTAATCCTTGGCGACAGCACGGAATCTCTCATCCCAAAATGGCATTGTGTGAATGATGCCGTTGGATTTGGTTGCGGAGGTCAGCCTGCGTTTGCGCTTCATGGCGAGATCGAAGGCAAAGCGCATCACGCGATCGCAGCCGAAGCGGGTCAGCACCGTGTTTTGGATGACCATCTCCTGATCCATGCCGGGAAACATCCGGCCGCCGATCTCGGAGTATTCGCCCTCATTGTTTTCCCGCACGATGTAGAAGTCGATCACGCCGGGCGTTGCCAGCGGCGACGGCACGCCGCCGAACAGCCGCACGGGCCGCAGATTGACATACTGCTGGAAGTTGCGTCGGATCGGCATCAGCAACGTCCACAGCGACTCCACGTCGGACACGGTTGGCCAACCGATGGCGCCGAGGAAGATCGCATCATGCCCGGCGATCTTGTCGAGGCCGGCTTCCGGCATCATACGCCCGAAGCGGGCGTGATGGTCGCAACCCCAGTCGAACGCCTCGAAACGCAAATCCAGCCCGAAAACACGCGCCGCTGCTTCAAGGACCTTACGTCCCTCGGGTACGACTTCCTTGCCGATGCCGTCTCCTTCGATGACCGCGATTCTGGCCGATGACATGATCCTCAATTCTCCACGGCGGTCGGGCCTCTTTGGGAAAATATCGTTTCAATTCATAGTCACCACTTAGCCTCTTTGCAAGCGTCCCCTGCAGCACGATTTGGAAGAAAAGGGGGCGCGCCGCTCTCGACCGGCATGCGCGTCAAAGTCTCAAAATATTGGCCAAGCCGCGACTGAATACTGCATTTTGCGGCTATTTTCGTCGGCTCAAGGCGAAATCGCCGAGAGGGATATGCTCAAGCGAACGTGATCCGTCGAGCCCGCGTTTGAGAGCCGGACAGAAATTGCTTGCATGTCTTGATAACGTTTCAATATAGTTCGAGGGATATCGCACGGCACCTTCTTCCTGACGTGGTTTGAAGCTGCCGCGGGTTGGCCGCTGGGAGGTAGGACGTCTGAATGGGTTCGCCAGCGCGAAATCGTCGCGGCGTCGTGACCGGAGCCGGCAGCGGCATCGGCAAGGCCGCCGCATTGCGGCTTATGCGACAAGGCATTGACGTCATTGCTGTCGATATCGACGAAGAAAAGCTCGCCGATGTCAAATCCGCCGGATGCAAAACATTGACGATCGACCTGTCCGATGCCGATGCCCGCGCCCGTCTTGCCGAGGCTGCCGACGGTTTCGACTACATGGTGAACTCGCACGGCATTATTTTGATCAAGTCGATCTTCGACGTTAGCCTTGAAGACTGGCGGCGGATTCAGACCGTCAACGCCGAGTCGATTTTTTTCCTCTGCCAGCAGATCGGCCCGCGCCTGAAACCGGGCGGCGCGATCGTCAACCTGTCTTCGAGTTCCGCGAAACTGGCTGCAACCGTCGAGGTCGCCGCCTATGCGGCTTCCAAGACGACCATTACCTCCATTACCCGCTCCTTTGCCTATGCGCTGGCATCGCGACCTGTAAGGGTCAACGCAATCTGCCCGGACATTGTCGACACGCCGATGCAAGATCACGTGCTGGCAGGCGTGTCGAAGCTGCGCCAAGCCGAGATCGCGGAACTGGAGAGCGCTCGCACCCGCGCCGTGCCGCTGGGCCGCGCGGCGACGGCCGACGAGTGCGCAGGCCTCATTTGGTTTCTGTTGTCGGATGCGGCGTCATACATGACCGGCCAGGCGGTGAATTTCACCGGCGGAATGGTCACCTGGTGAAGGGAGGAGAATCGTGAAGAAACCGCAGGTCATCCGGGCCAAGGGGCTCGGGCATCCCGAAGGTCCCTACGAACTTGACGACGGGCGCGTCATCTACGCCAACACCTACGCCAGCGAGATCGGAGTCTGGGACCCGAAGACCGGCAAGCAAGGGCAATATGCCTTTGTCGGCGGCGGCCCGAACGCCTGCATGCTGGGCAGCGACGGCGCAGTCTATTCGACGCAGACCCCGAATGTCGGTTCGTGGGTCGCGCCGGTGCACAGACCGCCGTCCATCCAGAAGACCTTGCCCAACGGGAAAGTCGAAATTCTCGTGACGGAAGCCGACGGCAAGAAGTTCGACGGCCCGAACGACCTGAGCTTCGGTCCGGACGGCAGGCTTTACTTCACCGATTCAGGCGATTGGAACCAGGCCGACAAGCCGCATCCGGGCCGGATCGTGGTCATCGAAAAGAACGGCGTCGCCAGGATCCTCGAGGAGCTCGATCACGTCTATCCGAATGGCATCGTTGTCGAGAAGGACGGTTCGATCGTCTGGGTCGAATCTTACACGTTGAACGTCATTCGCCGCAAACCCGACGGCAGCAAGTCGCTGTTGTGCAAAATGCCGGAGGGACACATTCCTGACGGGTTGAAGATCGATGAGAAAGGCGATTTCTGGATCACCGCCGTCGCGGCCGGTGGCGTCGACCATTTCTCCAGGGACGGCAGGCACGTCGAGTTCCTGGAAACCGGCGGCACCATCCTCAATTGTTGCTTTGGCAAGGGCGGCAAGCTGTTCTGCTGCGACATGGGGCCGTTCGATACGAGCGGCGCCGCGATGACCGGAAACCTCATAGAAGTAAGCCTCGGCGTCGAAGGCATGCCGCTGTTCCGCGGCGCGATCGGATAAGGACCGGCCCACCATGAAGATCGCCAGGATCGAAGCCATTCCGGTCAGCTACCCGGAACCCAACGACTTCAACGCGCTGCGGCATTTGTGCCTCGCCAAGATTACCGCCGATGACGGTCAGGTCGGCTGGGGTGAATCGATTACCCAGTTCCCCGAAGCGAATTTCGCCGCCAAGGCGATCATCGAAGGCATGGCGCCCAACCTGATCGGCAAGGATCCGGTGCAGACCGAGGCGTTGTGGCGGCAGAACAAGCAGCAGGCCTGGTGGTACGGCTATCATGGCGGCATCGCCTCCTACGCCACGGCCGCGATCGACATCGCATTGTGGGATCTGAAGGGCAAGGCGCTGGGCCGCAGCGTCCTCGACCTGCTGGGGGGCTGCGTTCATGAGCGGCTGCCGGCGATCGCCTCTTGCCATGCGCATTACGAATCCATCGAAGAGATGGCCGAAGAGACGGCCGAATGGGTATCGACGGGACTGCAGGGGCTGAAGACGGGCTTCGGCAAGCGCGGCAACGCCAATCTCGGCTATGACCACAAGCGCGACGTGGCATACGTCAAGGCGATGCGCGAGGTGCTCGGCGACAAGATGCTGATGATCGACAACGGCATCAACATCAAATGGGATGTCACCGATGCGGTGCGCCGCGCCAAGGCGATGGAGGAATACAATCTCGCCTGGATCGAGGAACCGCTCGGCGCCTGGGATCCCGAGGGCTATGCCAACCTTCGCTCCAAGACGACAACCCGTATCGCTTATGGCGAACGCGAATGGACGCTGGAGCAGTTCGAGCGAGTCATCGCGACCGGAACGGTGGATGTGATCGGCGTCGATCCCGGCCGGGCCGAAGGCATCACCGGCTTCAAGAAGGTGACCGAGCGCTGCGAGTTCTACCGCCGTCAGGCCAATGCCCATGCCTGGTCATCGGCCATCGTAACGGCGGCCAGCCTCGCCATTTCGTTCAACTCGCCATCGTGCAAGCTGTTCGAGTTCAAACCGCTGCGCAATCCGATGCAGCACGATCTCGTCACCAAACCCTTTGAACACGTCGATGGCTGGGTCTATCCGCCGACGGGTCCCGGGCTCGGCATCGAAGTCATTGAAGACGTTGTGGAGGGCTACCGCAGCGAGAAGGTCTTGGGGTTGGTATAGCGACGCGAAAGCAGCCTCGTCGCCAAGAGATCAAGAACAGGGAGGAAGAAGTGGGTATTTCATATCGTCATATGTTGCTTGCAGCGGCAAGCTGCGCCACTCTGGCAGTCGCAGCGACCGCGTTCGCACAGAACGCCAGCGAAAGCCAGATCCCGTCAACAGGGGAAAAGGTCGACGGAGCCCCGTTCGAAGTGAAGCGGGATTGGGGCACTTTCAAGCTCGCCGACCGCATCGCCGAGAAGATCAAGAAAGGCGAGTCGATCAATTACGTCTTCTCCTACCAGGCCTCGGGCATTCCGTTGTTCTCGCCGCAGTACAAAGCGGGCTTCGACATGGGCTGCAAGATGGGCAAGGACATCTATCCGATGGAGTGTTCGGCGATCGCGCCGGTGCAGAATGACCCGAACCAGCAGGTCAGCCAGATCGAGGCCAAGCTTGCAACTGGCGAGATCGACTGCATCGGCATCGAGCCCGTCAGTTCGGACGCGATGACGGCCATCACCAACAAGCTGATGGATCAGGGCATTCCGGTCTTTACAGCCGGCGTTACGTCGCGCGGGCATGAGTTCACCAACTTCACTCAGATTCCGGACAAGGAAGGCCATACCGCAGCCGAAACCGTGCTGAAGTGGATCAAGGACAACAACAAGTCCGACATCAAGGTCTTCGCGGTTTCCGGCGGCGACCCGACGCAATTCTGGGCGCAGGGCCGCATGAAAGGTTTTGAGGACGGCATCAAAGCCGCGATCCCCGACGCCAAATTCGTGACGTCGGCATCCAATGGTCTCAACACCAGCTATGAGCCGGGCAAGACATTCGATGTCTTCCGCTCGTTTCTGACAGCCAATCCGGACGTTCAGTTCATTGAGAACGTCGACATCGGCGCCGAACATGCCGACCGTGCGATCGAGAGCCTTGGCCTGACAGGAAAGGTCTTCACGATTGGCTGGAATTCGTCCAAAGGGCAGCTCGACGCGATCGAGAAAGGCATCCAGGTCGCCCAACTCGACCAGCGCTGGCCCGATCAGGCCGCTTTCGGGGCGCCGGCCTGCGCGCAATTCCTGAAGAATGGCGTCATCCTGCCCAACACGCAGACGCTCAAGGCGGTGATGAAGGACGGCGTGGAGCAGGCGCGCAAGGAACTCGACACCACGATGTCGCAAAAATAGCGACCGCACCGACAGGACGGGTCTGCGTCTTGCGGCCCGTCCGATTCTGGCTCACGGTCATTTCGCAGTCGCTGCGGCAACAAAATCTTTGAGGTACGGATGCATTCAGGCGAAACCACGCAGCCAGCCGAGCGGCGCCAAGGGTTTTCCGCTGCGGGAAAGGCGACCATCGATGCGGCGTTGCGTATTGGCGGCCTGTTTGCCGCCGTTATCGTGGTCGCGCTCGTCTTCGTCTTTATCAATCCGAACTTCGCCAATCCCAATCTCGCCGTCTCGGTGCTGAGAGCCATGAGTTCCGTCGCCATCATGGCGATGGGACTGACCCTGGTCATCGTCGTCGGCGAAATCGACCTGTCGTTCGGCGCGATGTATGGGCTGGCGGCAAACACGCTGGCGGTCGTGTGGATCCTGTGGGGTGTTTCGGTCTACCTGGCAATCCCGATCGCAATCGGCGTCGGCATCCTGGTCGGACTGTTCAACGGGTTCATGGTGACGGGTTTGAAAATCCCGTCCTTCATCGTCACATTGGGCAGCTACAATCTGCTCTACGGGCTGTCGCTCTGGATCAGCAACACCGGCACGTTCAACCCGAATTATCCGCCGCCGGGAGGCAATGTCGACCAGGGCGAACTGAACTTCTTCATCGGGCTCACCCAAAACGTCGGCAAATACAGCCTGTCGGTGGAGATCTTCTGGATGCTCGGCATCGCAATTGTCGTTGGCTTCCTTTTGCACCGCTCGCTGTTCGGCTTCCGGCTGATGGCGATCGGCGGCAATCCCGAGGCGGGTAAACTCGCCCGCCTGCCGGTCAGGCGCTACAAGATCCTCGCCTTCATTCTGTGCTCGATCCTTGCGGCTATCGCGGGCGTCCTCGACTTCTCCTTCATCCAGACCAGCCAGCCCGATATCGGCCTGTCGCAGACATTTCCGGTTTTCGCGGCCGTCATCATCGGCGGGGCGAGCCTCAGCGGCGGCAAGGGCACGATCATCGGCACCCTGGGCGGCGCGTTGTTGCTGGCGGAGCTTCAGATCGGGCTCGCCCTGCTCTCTCCCGGTCCGCATGTGCAACAGATATTCCTCGGCGCGGTGACGATCGGCGCGGTCGCGCTCGACCTTTTCCTGACCAAGTTGCGCAAGAGCCGCGCAGCATGAACGCAGAAGGCATCAGCATCCGCGGGATTACCAAGCGCTACGGCAGCACGATCGCGCTCGACGGCATCGACCTCGATATCTTGCCCGGCGAGGTGCTTGGCATCGCCGGGCCGAACGGCGCGGGAAAGAGCACGCTGGTGCGCATCATCGCCGGCGAGGAGAAGCCTGATGCAGGCAAGCTGACCTTCGATGGCCGGCCATGGTCCCCTTCGGTTGACTGGCATGCCGTCGCCGTCGTGCACCAGGAACCGCAGCTCTTTCCCAACCTGACCGTGGCGGAGAACGTCATGGTTGGCCGCGAGGGCACCAATTCCGCGCGTCCGCGCCTCGGTTCGGCCGACGCCAAGGTGATGGATGCGCTCGGCATCGGTCGGCTGAAGGACCGACAACTGGCCGATTGTTCCCTGGCCACCCAGCAACGCACCGAGATCGCCCGCGCGGTAGCGCGCGATTCACGTGTTTTCCTTTTCGACGAGCCGAATTCCGCCTTGACGGCAGACGAGTCGGACCAGCTTTTCGGAGAGATGCACGCGCTAGCCGGCACCGGAAGGATCGTGCTTCTCGTCACGCACCGTCTGGGCGATCTCGTCGAGCATTGCACCCGGGTGGCGATCGTGCGTGACGGCAAGGTTAGGGCGATACTTTCTGGCGACGCGCTTACGGAAGACGCGATCGCGCGGCAGTTGGTGACAGACGCAGCCATTGTCGACGCCGTTGCCGCCCGCCGCCCGAGCGGCTCCCCGACGGTCGAAACGCTTTTTTCGGTCCGCGACTGGACCCATTCCAAGGCATTCCGAGCCATATCGATGCAAGGCAGGGCCGGCGAGATCATCGCACTGATGGGCGTCGAAGGGTCCGGCTCGCGCGAACTGATCCGCTCGTTTGCAGGGCTGGAGCGATGCACGGGAACGATGCAGATCGAGGGCGAGGCGTCAGCCTCGGCCTTGCGGCATCGCACCGCCTATGTGCCGGCGACGCGCCAGCTTAGCCTGTACAGCAATTTTTCCGTCGGCGAGAACTTGCTCGTGCGGCTGGGCTATCCGGAAATCGCCGGGTTCGGCCTCACGCTGAAGAAGCGCAAGATGCGCGACATGGCGAGGGACGCAGTGCGTCGTTTCCTGGTCAAGACCCGCACGACGACGCAAGGCATCCGTTCCCTGTCCGGCGGCAACCAGCAGAAAGTCGCGATCGCCCAGGCGCTGCATTGTGCCCCGAAACTGTTGCTTCTGGAAGAGCCGACGCGCGGCGTCGATATTCACAGCAAGGCCGAGATCTACAGGCTGTTGCGCGACTATGCCGATGCAGGCAACACGGTCATCATCTTCTGCACCGAAGTATTGGAAGTCTATGAAGCAGCCGACCTTGTCTATGTCGTCGCCGCGGGCATGCTGACAGCGCCGCTGAGGGTGGGCAACTATGAGCACGTCGAGATGCTCGCCACCGACATCACGCAGCTTGAACAGAAGCGGCGCAAGGAAAAAGCAGCGGCCTGACGGCTGTCACGTCGGTCGTATGCTATGGCCTTGAGTTACCAGCAAGATCGGTGACGTCGACTGCATTTCAGTCATCGACAGGAGCTGAACGGGCTCAGAGTCTATATTTGCCGATCGTCTTCTGGTCGAGGACAAGCCCGAAACCGGCGCCCTGCGGCACTTTGTAGACGCCATTGTCGAAATTCGACCGGTTCGCCACAAGTGCATAGAACATTGGATCGCGATCGGGATGAAACGTTTCCAAATACGTCCCGTTGGATATCGAGGCCAGAAGGTGCGCGGAAATCTGCGGCTCCTCGTGATGCCCCATCTCCACCGCGAAGCATGACGCCAAGGCCGCGACCCGGCGCCATTCGGTCGGTCCGCCACCCCAGCTCGCATCGAAATTGCAGACGTCGATCGCGCCGGCCATCATCAGGTCTCGGCAACCGGCGCGGCTGATCTCGCTTTGCCCGGCCGCAATCGCAATACCGGTCTGGCTACGCGCCGCAGCGAGGTCGAGCCGGTCGTTGTACCAGCGGACCGGTTCCTCGAACCAGCGGATGTTGAGGTCGGACACGTAACGCGAAAACGCAACCGCGTCGCGCAGGCTCCAGCCTTGGTTTGCGTCCACAAGAAGCGCGAAATCCTCGCCCGCGGCTTGGCGCGCCGTGCGCACGCGCTCGGCGTCTTCCTTCGGCGTCCGTCCGCCCACCTTGAACTTGCAGCCGCCGTATCCGTCGGCGCGTATCTGCTCCATCTCGCGGCCGAAATCCGCCAGAGTCTTGTTTTCCTCATAGTATCCGGCGATGCAAATGACCGGCAACGCATCGCGATAGCCGCCCCACAGCTTGTAGAGAGGGGTGTCGAGCGCCTTGCCGACAGCGTCCCACAACGCACTGTCGACGCAGGCCTGCGCGCACATGGCGAGTTTGCGGTCACGCAGGATATTGTAGCTCGGCTTGCGCATCGCTTCCCAGCATCCTTCGATATTGAAGGCATCCTTGCCGACCAACAGCGGCTGGATCTCATCTAGGATGATCTTGACAACTTCCGCCTGGGTTTCGAACTCATCGCCGTTGTAGACCTCGCCGATGATTCCCTCGGAGGTGTAGACGCGCGTGATGATTGTGCAGCGGTGTGTCATGAAATAGTTGCTGCCCCTGAAGGTACGTGGCAGCGGCATGCAGAGCGGAATGCATTCTATGCGTTCTATTTTGAGGGAGCTTGACATTGAAACGCTCGTTTTTCGAAACGTTTCCAAAAATAAGGGCTTGGCTTTCGGAGGTCAAGCGCAAAGCACGACCTTCCCGCTTGTCGTCAAAGTCGCCGTCGCGCTACTATGCAGTTCTATAACAAGACTGGGCAGTTAAATGGTTGTCTGGTTCGACCGGTATTGACGGGGGCTCGGTGAGAAAAGGGATCGACAAGCCGGCGACAATTCGGGACGTGGCGCGTGTCTCCGGCGTTTCTGTCGGAACCGTTTCACGCAGCCTGAATGCTCCTGATACCGTGCGGCCGGGAACCCTCGGCAAGGTACGTGCCGCGATCCATTCCCTTGGTTTCCAACCGGATTCACGCGCGCAGAACATGCGCCGCCGCAACACGATGACGGTGGGCTTCGTCATCGATGATATCGCCAATCCGTGGCATGCGAGCTGTTTCAAGGCGGTCGACTCGCAGATGCGCGAGCGCGGCTTCTCCCTTTACCTCATGAGCACCAACGGACGGGCATCGGACGAAGCCGCGGCCATCGACATGCTCCAGCACGGCCGCGCGGACGGCATGATACTGACGATCAACAACGAACAGGATCCGCGCACCATCAAGCGGCTCAAGGAATTGCGCGTGCCTTCCGTGCTTCTCGACCGCGACATACCGCTGGAGATCGACGCGGTGCTGACCGAGCACGCGACGGGCTTGAGGCAGGCGACCGGCTATTTGATCGAGCTCGGTCATCGCCGCATCGCCATCATCACGGCGGGCAAGGACATAAGGCCAGGACGCGAGCGCGTCCGCGGATTCGTCGAGGCGTTCCAGAAAAGCGGGCTGGCCGTGCCTGAGCATCTGATCCGTTCGCAAAGCCTGTCGGCGGATTTCGGTTTCCGCGAAGCCACTGCCCTGCTCCAGATGCGCGAACGCCCGACAGCCATCATAGCGGCAGGCAATCGTATCCTGGTCGGCGTGTTGCGTGCCCTCCAGCAGCAAGGCGTTTCGGTGCCGAACGATATTTCCCTTATCGGATGCGACCGCTCCGATGTGGCCATGCTTTATCCCGGCCCTATCACGCTTATCGACCGCCCGGTCGAGGAGATAGGACGTACGGCAGCGCTGCTTCTTCTTGAACGGCTGGGCGGCCAGGCCGATCGACCAGCGCAACGCATTTCTTTTCCGACGCACCTCATTCTCGGCGGCTCTTGCCGGCCGGTCAGCGATTAATTCGTTCATGGGCACTCAGCCAAGGAACAGCCCGAGCGACGCCAGCCTCGAAACGCCAATTGAAAATCGCGTGTGCCCGGGCGCCCTCAACCGTGCAAGGATTCTCGCCGCAGCTCCGCACGTCGCGTTCGATGATATTTGATCAATCGGTCGAGTGAGACGGCGAGCACGGTCACCGCTCCAGTAACGAAGGTGCTCCACGTCGCATCGATGCCAAAGAAGATCAACCCGCTCGAGATGACCTGGATGATCATCATGCCGATCACCGCGCCGATGATCGTGCCGTGCCCGCCAGACAGCGGCGTGCCGCCGATGATGACGGCGGCAATGACAACCAGGACGAAGTCGCTGCCTTCATTCGGATCGATGGCGCCGCGAAAGCCGAGATACATTGTGCCCGATAGCCCGCATATCGCGCCCATCAGCACCAAGGTCTGAAGGCGCACCCGGGCCGTCGGTATGCCGGCATGCGTGGCGGCTTCCGGATTGCTGCCGACCGCTTGCACACGGTAACCGAAACGCGTGCGGTGAAGCACAATGTGCATTGCAATCGCCAGCAGCACGAACACCAGCGCCGCCACAGGCAGAACTCCGAACAGTTTATAGGAAATCACCCAGAAGAAGCTGCTGCTCTGGTCGGACGGTACGATCGCCCTGCCGTGGTTGACCACCAGCGACAGCCCCTGGAACATCGAATAGGTGCCAAGCGTCACGATGATCGACGGCAGACGCAGCGTAACTGCAATCAGACCGTTGACGAGCCCGAGACAGGCCCCGAACACGATGCCGGCCAGCGCCGCAAGCCACGGGTCGAACCCCGCGACCATCAGAAGCGCTGCAATCACCGCCGAGAAATTGAACATCCAGCCGACCGAGAGGTCGATCTCCCGGATCGCCAGCAGAAACACCATGCCGATCGCCAGCATGCCAAGAAACGTCGTGTTGCCGAGCAGCGAAAACAGGTTGATCGGATTGAGGAAACGCGGCCGGGCAACGCCGATCACCGCCATCATGACGGCAAGGGCGACGATCACGCCGATCTCCTCCGGCATACGAAAGCGCCACTTCGGACCGTCCTGGAGCCGTGGAGCGATTGTTTCTGTGCGGTCGGCTTCGGTCATGCCCTGTTCGTCTCTTGCTGCGGATTTCGAATCCTCCCCGGCATCTCGCCCGTGTTGACAAGATGGAGGATGGAACGGCTGTCCATGGCGCCCGAGGAAACAATGGCTGCCAATCGCCCCTGATAGACAACCACGATGCGGTCGCAGAGACCGATGAGTTCAGGCAATTCGGTCGAGCTGAACAGCACGATGCCGCCATCGGCGGACATCTGACGGATGAGGCCGTATATTTCTCGCTTGGCGCCGACGTCGACGCCGCGCGTCGGATCGTCCAGCAGAAAGACTTGCGGACCTATCTCCAACCACTTCCCGATCACGACCTTCTGCTGGTTACCGCCCGACAGCGAATTCGTCAGCGCGTGCGGTCGGCCTTTGATGCGCAAAGCCTCGATCTGCCGGCCAGCGCGGCCCAGGGCGACTTTTGGCGAGAACCACGATGGGCCGTCGTCTCGCGCGCCCACCACGATGTTGGAAATGTTGAACAGGATCGACTTGTCGAGCATCAGACCGTTGCGGCGGCGGTCTGCCGGCACCAGGCAGACATTGCGGCGGGCCGCATCCGTCGGATTTTTTGGCGGTCCACGCCCGTCGGGAAAGCGGACCTCCCCCCTGCGCGCCCTGCGCAGTCCAAACAGGATATCGAACAGGTCTGAAATGCCGGATCCCTCGAGCCCGGCAAAACCCACGACCTCGCCCGACCGAGCCGTGAAATCGATCTGACGCAGCCTGCCGCCGCCGAGCCCGCTGACGGCGATCTCTTTCGCAGTTCCGGCTCTGGCAGGCAGAGCAGGCGGAAACAGCGCCTCGCGTTGGCGTCCGATCATGCCTTCGATGACTTCTGGAATGGTAAGCGCTGAACGATCCCCGGTCAGCACATCGCGACCGTTGCGGGTTATGGTGATGCGGTCGCAGATTGAAAAAACCTCTTCCAGCCGGTGCGAAACGTAAATCATGGTGATGCCGCGCTCGCGGATGCGTTTCAGCACCGCAAACAGCTTCTCGGTCTCGCGCTGGTTCAAAGCCGAATTCGGTTCGTCCAGGATGAGCAGGCGGGGATTTTCAAGGAGCACCCGGCACAGTTCGACAAGCTGCCGTTCACCTATGCTCAGACGGTTGACCGGTGCCCTCACGTCGACATGAAGCCCCAATTCGTCAAGAAGCGGCCGGCATCGTTCCTCCATAACCGTGTTGGAGATGAGGCCGCGGCGCACCGGCTCGCGGTTGACGAACAAATTGGCCAGAACCGAGCGCTCCGGAAAGAGGCTGAGCTCCTGGTACACCATGCCAATGCCGTGCTGGCGTGCGGCGTTCGGTCCGTCGATGGCGACAGTGGTGCCGTCAAGTTCTATGGTTCCGCTGTCCGGTCTGACGACACCGGCCAGCACCTTCATGAGGGTCGACTTGCCGGCGCCGTTCTCACCGACCACGGCGTGGATGGTGCCGCGTTCCACCGCCAGGCTCATATCGTCGAGCGCAATGACGCCGCCATAATGCTTGGCGAGGTTGTGCACGGATATGATGGGCCGGTCGGACATCTGTGCTTTGCAAGGGACCCAGACAGAATCGGGGGCGGCTTCCGCCACCCCGCTTTCATTCAAACGATGCGGTGCTTATTCGGATTCCGCGGAAATCGGCTTCGGCGTCGCCGACAGCATGTCGGCCGTGAGCGTCTGCGTCCAGGCCTTGTAATAGGCCGCGGTCGCTTTCGGATCGGCCGCCAGCTTCTGTGCCTCATCGAAAGAGATCGGCGTCAGCCCGTTGCCCATGTCGACCTTGTCGGCGGTCACGATCTGCGAACCGGCATTGTAGAAGCCTGGATCCAGTTTCTTGCCGCCCTTGATCGCATTGACCAGCAGCGCGACCGGCAGATAGCCCTGCACGAAGGCGCTTTGGCCGATGGTCACGTAAGCGTGGCCTTCCTTGACGGCCTTGAGGTTCAGTTCCGTCAGATCGTAGCCGCCGGCCACGAACTTGTCGCCATTGGCGGCGTTGAGCTTGCCGAGGCTGGTCACGTCCGGCGCGCAAAGGCCGATCAAGGCCACCGCGTCAGGATTTGCGCTATAGAGCTGTTCCCAATGATTGTAGTTGTCGACCGCCGAAACTTTGACATCGAAAGGTCCCAGCACCTTGATGCCGGAGGCTTTGGCGAGCGATTCCTCGACACCCTTGGCGCGATTTTCCAGAACCGGGAAACCGGGGAAGCAGTTGCCGATGATGACCGTTCCCTTGGCGCTTTCGCCGCCGATCTTGTCCAGCACCATGCGGCCGAGAACGCGGCCGCTCTCGACCGATTTTTCACCGACATAGGGTGCATTCACCGCCTTCGACAGCAGGTTGAACTGCACGATCGGCACGCCGCTCGAGATGGTGTCGTTAAGACCCTTGGCCATGGATTCGCCAGGCACCGACGTCGCTATCCCCTGGGCGCCTGAATTGGCGAAATTCTGCACCAGCTTCAGCTGCCCTTCCGGTGCGCCGCCGGCCTGTTGCGCTGTCACCAGCTTGACGCCGAGATCGTTGGCGGCGGCCTGCGCGCCATCCTGGATTTGCTGCACGAACGGGTCGCCCTGCGCATGAGCGACGAAGCCGATGGTGATGTCTTCAGCGAGTGCGCCTGACACGCTGAACGCCAGCGCCAGCGCGCCGAGCGGCAATGTCGTCTTGAACCTTGTGATTGCCATGTGAATTGCTCCTCCCTTTTGATCGTTATCGGTCTGCACGTCTTCTTTTGATGGAGCTGGGTCAGATGGCGGTCAGGCCGCCATCGACGAACATGAAGGACCCGGTCATATAGGACGCGTCGTCGGAAGCCAGGAACGCCACCGCGCCTGCGATCTCTTCGGGCTCGGCGCCACGCTTCAATGGGATGTTCTGTATCTGCCATTCATAGACTTTAGGGTCGGCAACAAGTTCCCGTACGATCGGGGTCAACGTGAAACCGGGAACAACCACATTCACCCGGATGCCTTCCGGCGCATGATCGACAGCCATGACGCGCGACAGGCCATGCACTCCGCCCTTGCTGGAGCCGTAGGCGACATTGGCCGGCGTGCAGCCCGACATGCCGGTAGGCGATCCGGTCAGCACCACCGCACCCTTTCCGGCCGTCGCCTTGATCGCGGCGACGCCGTGTTTGCAGCTGAGATACATGCCAGTAAGATTGACGCCAACGATCTCGTCCCACACCGCTTTGGAAAGCCCGTCGACTTTGCCGTCGCGTTCGCCGGAGAATATCCCGGCATTGGAAACCAGAATGTCGAGGCGGCCAAACCTGGCGACGATCGCCTTGAAAGCGGCCTCGACCTGGGATTCGTTGCTTACGTCGGCTTTCAGCGGCAGCGCTTCGCCGCCCGCCTGCGCGATCTGCTGCGCGGTTGCCTTTGCGCTCTCCTCGTTCCAGTCGAGTATGGCAACCTTGCACCCCTCTTCCGCAAGACGCTTGGCCGCCGCCTGCCCTATGCCGGAACCTGCGCCCGTCACTGCGGCAATCTTGCCGTTGAGGCCCCTCATCAGTGCTCCTCCGCCAGCCGATCACGGCAAAGATGCGCCGTTGGTCGCGCCGATGCATCAAAACAATATCGTTTCCACGATACCTGTCAAGGACGATGACATCGTTGATATTGCATACAAGGATTTTGCCGTAACAGTCGGAATATAAAGCAGTTTGTGGTATGGAAATAGGGATTGTCGAGCTTATATCGTTTCCAATTGGTGGGTCGATTCAAATGTCATATTGGACTTCTTGGCTTGCCGTTTTCGACGGCTAAGCCTGCCTGCCCCCAAAATCCCACGTCATATCGAGGGGCCGCATCGAGGACGGAACGCGACATCGGCTCATTCAAGGGCATCAAACTGAGTGTCAGCACGGGTCATCGGCCATAACACCATCTCCGTCGACGACCGTGACCCTCGGCTCGCGGATTTCAGATCCAATGAATGTAGAAGCCGGCGCAGGCACCAAAGAATTGCGACTTCCAAGCTCCTGCGACCAAAGCGCCTGCTGTTGTCCGCTTCGGGTCGGATAACATGGACGACGCGGACAAAACAGGGAAGCACGTCAGGGGTAGGGATTGGGATGGCTAGGAAAAAACCTGGCAAACTTCAAATTGGCGAAAGTCAAAAGGTTCATCAAGGCGCCAGTTGGTTCGTTTCGAACTTCGGCAAAGGAAGAGTCGTTAATTGCCTGAGCAGGCGAGTGCTCGGACTATTTTTCTTGCCGTACCAAGCGATCGCTGTTCGTGTCCTTGGCATGACCCCCATGCCGCATCATGCGTCGAAAGCTCATTGAGATATGCGCACGCCTGATGTGTCCGATCGACTCCCAGTCGCCGATCTCCGCCGCGGCCAGGACCTCCTCCATTTCGCGCCGGAAGGCCGTGAACTCCTCCACCAAACCTAGTTGCGGCATCATCTTCAGGACGACACGCGCCACCTGGAAATACAGTCTCTCGCTGATCTCGCGCAGGGGCTGGTTCCCTGTCATGGCGGTCAGTTCGGAGAAGAAATCCATGTTCAGTTGCAGGAAAGCCCGCTGATCCGGATTGAGCATATCGGAATCACAGCGTGCAATCAGTGCCCGGATCCGGTCCAGGTCGGCGGCCGTCCGCGGGATCGGCGAAAGCTTGCCGACCAAAAGCGCCAGTTCCAGACGCAGGTGATAGACCTGCTGCAATTCCTCGATATCGACATCGGTGACTATGGTGCCGACGCCGTGGACGGATTGAACCAGACCCTCGGATTCGAGGCGCGCCAGCACGCGGCGGACCGGCGTGCGGCTGATCTCGAATTCCTGCGCGAGTTCTTCCTCGGAGAGCCGGCTTCCCGGCGGGTAGTCGAGCAGGCAGATGCGATCACGCAGGATCCGGTAGATACGCTCGAACCGTTCTCGCGCCGAAAGCGGTCGTGGCGCGTCCACGATCGCGGTGGTGGCCGAGGCATCCGTCTCCAGCGTCATCCAGCCTCCAGGACAGCGTGCAGGAACTGCCGCGTCCGCTCGTTCTTAGGGGCACCGAACAACTCGCCTGGCGGTCCCTGCTCGCATATCTTGCCCTGGTAGAAGAAGCAGACGCGATCGGAAAATTCCTTGGCGAAGCCCATCTGGTGCGTGACCATAAGCATCGTCAAATCATGCTCGCGGCCGATTTGCCTTATCACTTGCAGCACTTCGCCGACAAGTTCCGGGTCGAGCGCGGAGGTCACCTCATCGAACAGCATGATCTTGGGCCGCATCGCCAACGCCCTGGCGATGGCGACACGCTGTTGCTGGCCGCCGGAGAGCTGGGAAGGATAGTGGTCCTTCTTCTGTGACAACCCGACCATGTCGAGAAGCTCGGCCGCCCTCGCCTCGGCATCGGCCCGCTTCATGCCAAGCACGGTTATCGGCGCCTCGATGCAGTTGGCCATCGCCGTCATGTGCGGAAACAGATTGAAGGACTGGAAGACCATGCCGATCTTCGCCCGGATGCGGCGGATGTGAGCAAGGTTGGCAGGCACCAGCTTTCCATTCTGCTGCATATGGGTCAGCGGCTCGCCCTCGACCCAGATGACGCCGTCATTGATCGTCTCCAGCGTCATCAGCATGCGCAGCACGGTGGTTTTGCCGGAACCGGACGGACCGATGACGGAAACCTTCTCGCCGCGCGCGATTTCGAGGTTCAGGCCGTCGAGAACAGTCAACGCGCCGTAGCGTTTGGAAACATTGTCGAAGCGGACCATCGGTTGTTCCGTCATCGCGCGTTCCTCCGGTTGAGCAGGCGTTCAAGGGCACGAATAAGCGCGGCCGAAACCAGGCTCATCGCGAGGAAGAACAGGCCGACCAGTGTGATAGGTTCGGTGTAGCGGAATGTCTCGGAGCCGATGATCTTGGCTGTCTGCATGAGTTCCAGCACGGCGATGGCCGAAAGCAGCGGCGTCTCCTTGAACAGCGCGACGAGATAGTTGCCGAGTGCCGGCACGATCGGCGGGATGGCCTGCGGAATGATGATGTCGCGAAAGGTCGTCCAGGACGAGAGATTGAGCGCGATCGAGGCTTCCCATTGGCCTCGATGGATATTGTCGAAGCCCGCTCGATAGACCTCCGAGCAGTAGGCGGCATAGTGGATGCCGATCGCCAGAACACCCGCCGTGAACGCGTCGAGCACAAGGCCGAATTTCGGAAAGACGAAATAAACAAAGAAGATCTGGATGAGCAGTGGCGTCGAGCGGATCAGTTCGACCAGCACCGAGATCGTCCAGCCTGTCCACGGCACGGCGATGCGGATCACCGCCAGGATCAGGCCGAGCGAGGCCGCGATGGCGAAACCAAGCAGCGTCGCCTCTATGGAGATGACGGCGGCGCGGGCCAGCACCGGCAGGATCTCGAGGGCAAAACTCCAATCCCAGATCATGCTGCCTTTCCTCGTGCCAGGCCGAGCGAGGCTCGCCTTTCGAGAAGCCGCATGCCGATGGAAACGGTGAGCGACATGGCGAGATACATCAGCAGCACCAGCGTGAAGATCGGAATGGTCTTGAACGTGTTCTGGTTCATCTGCTGCGCCTTGAAGGCGAGGTCGGACAGTGTGATCAGCGACACCAGCGCGGTCGACTTCAGCAGCTCGATGAACAAATTGCCCCAGGGTGGGATCATGGCGATGAAGGCTTGCGGCAGGATGATCCGGCGCAGCATCTGCGCACGGCTCATGTTGAGCGCCGTTCCCGCTTCCCACTGGCCGCGCGCGACCGACTGGATGGCGCCGCGCACGCACTCGGATCCGTAGGCCCCGACATTCAGGCCAAGCGCGAGCACGGCAACGGGAAATGCGTCGAGCGTGACGCCGAATTGCGGCAGCACGAAAAACAGCCAGAACAACTGCACCAGCGCCGAGGTGCCACGAAAGATCTCGACATAGACCGTCGCCAGCCATCTGAGCGGCGCCGGACCATACATGCGTGCCAACGCGGCGAGCACGCCCACGACGACCGCCAGTAGGCTGCCTAGGACTGCGATCTCGATCGTCAAGGCGGCGCCCTGCAGCAGTCCCGGCAGGAACAGGCTGTATGTTGCCTGCGTGGCCAGCACGGCGATCAAGGCCAGCGAGACGACCAGCATGCCAACGAGCGTGCGGATACCCATCTGCTTCTCCGAGGAAAAAAGGGGGCGGCGCTCTCACACCGCCCAGCAGTTGGGAACTTATTCGCCCTTGCAGAGCTGCGCGGTTGTCTTATTGGGCAGATAGTCCTTGCCGAAGCCGAGCGGTTCGACCAGCGCAATGTGTTCCGGCGAACCGATGAATTTCTTCAGTTCGGCATTGAACGCTTCCTGCAGATCGGTGTCTTCCTTGCGGAAGCCGAAGCCGCCATGCCCCTTCACCGACTTGCCGGCAACCTCGCCGAAGGGCTTGGTCGATTCGACGCCATCGGCCTTCTTGGCCATATCGGCGATCGACAATGCGGTAAGCGCGGCGGCGTCGGCGCGCCCTGCCTGGACGGCGGCGACGAGACTGGACTGGTCGGGCAAGGCGACGATCTGCCCCGCCGCGACACCTGCATCCTTGGCGTATCCGCCCTCCACCGCGCCCGCCATCACGGCGAGCTTGAGGTCCGGATTATCCTTGATGCTCGAATAATCCTTTATGCCCTTCGGATTGCCCTTGGTCACCAACATGGCCTGGCCGATACCGTAGGACGGTTCGGAGAAATTGATCTCGGCACACCGCTTCGGATTGATGAACATGCCGGCGGCGATGATGTCGAAGCGCCCGGCCTTCAGGCCTGGGATGAGCGAGCCGAATTCGGTCAGCACGCCGTCGACCTGCGCAATACCCATCTTGGCAAGCACCGCCTTGGCGACCTCAGGCGCTTCACCGGTCAATTTGCCGTCGGGCGTCGCAAAACCAAACGGCGCCTCGTTGGCGAAGCCGACACGGATGTAGCCGTCCTTCTTGGCCCGTTCGAGGGTCGTCTCCGCATGGGCCGGCAACGCCGTGAATGCGGTCGCGGCGAGCGCAAAGCCGGCGGCCACCTTCACAACCGTGCGGCGAGATATCTGTGACATGAGCATGCATTCCCCTTTTCTTTTTGACGATTGCTTTGGCTCGGACGACGTTTCTCCTCCGTCGCAGCGAGCATGTAAGACGTATACAACTGATCTAGACATATCGCAAGACACGCTGTACGAATCCTGAAAAATCCGCACATTCGGATCGAGTGTACGGTCGAATAGCCAATAGTTGTGCACAATTATGCTATTTTTCTCGAATTGACGCGGCGGTCAGGGGAAACGGGTTTGAGCGGCTCAGCCAGCTTCACAAAGGCAGAATATGCACGGCGCCTGACAGGCGTGAAGCGGCGCATGGAAAAGGCTGGCTTCGATCTCATCATCTGTCAGGACCCGGCAAATATGTGCTGGCTGACCGGCTATGATGGGTGGTCCTTCTACGTGCCGCAGTGCGTGCTCGTCCATCTGGAAGAAGATCGGCCGATCTGGTTCGGCAGGGCGCAGGATGCCAGAAGCGCCTGCATGACCACCGGCCTGCCCGAAGAAAACATCGTTTCGTTCTCGGAGCGTCTGGTGCAGCAGCCCGTCGAGCATCCCTATGACGAGCTGGCCGGTCTGATCCGGACACGCGGTTGGGGACGGGCGCGGATCGGCGTGGAAATGGATGCGCACTATTACACGGCGCGCTGCCATGACCATCTCGTCGGCGGTCTGCCCGAAGCGAACCTCGCCAACAACCACGACCTGGTCAACTGGGCCCGGCTGGTGAAATCGGACGCCGAGCTGGCGTTGATCCGCCAGGCCGGCGCGATCTGCAGCAATGCCATGAACCGCGCTGTTGAAAAGATGCGCCCGGGCGTGCCGCAGAACCACGTGATTGCCGAGATCTATCATGCGCAGATCATGGGCATGCCGGGCGCCGGCGGCGACTACGCCGCGATCTGCCCGCTGATGCCGGTGGGCGAAGGCACGAGCACACCGCACCTGACCTGGTCGGACGCGCCGCTCCCCGACAGTGGGCTGGCCATCGTCGAGATCGCCGGCGTGCGGCGGCGCTACCACGCGGCACTGACCAGGACCGTGCATTTCGGCAAGCCGCCGGCCGCCCTCTCCGACATGGCCAAGGTGATCGTCGAAGGCGTCGATGCGGGCCTCGATCTGGCTCGGCCCGGCAACACCTGTGAACAGGTCGAAGCCGCCTGGCAGGGGGTGCTGCGCAGAAACGGACTGAAGAAGGAAAGCCGCGTCGGCTATCCCGTCGGCCTCGCCTATCCGCCGGATTGGGGCGAACGCACCGCAAGCCTCAGGCCTGGCGACAAGACCGAGCTGCAGCCCGGCATGTGCTTCCACTTCATGGCCGGCGTCTGGCTCGACGATTTCGGCGTCGCCATTTCCGAATCCTTCGTCGTTACCGAAGCCGGCGGCGAACGGCTTTGCGACGTGGCCCGCGATCTCATCGTCATTGACTGACCACCACCCGACAGCCGGTAACTTCAAGGATACCCAATGGACCGCAATCCCTTTTCCGAAGCAGAAATCGCCGGCCGCCTGTCGAAGGTCTGCACTGCGCTGGCAGAGCGCGGGCTTGATGCAGCTATCTTCTCTGCGCCGGAAAACATCTTCTACCTCACGGGCCTCGACCATTGGGGCTACTTCGCGCCACACTTCCTGATCATCCCGCTCGGCGGTCGACCGGTTCTAGTCACGCGGTCGATGGAAAAGGTGACGATCGAGAACCAAGTGAAGGCGGCGGATTTCCGCGGCCATTCCGACAGCGAGACGGCCGCCGACCTTGCCGCGCGTGTCCTTGCCGAGCTTGGCCTGACGGGCAAGCGCATCGGTCTCGAGCACTGGACGTCGGGCCTCAGTCACGGCCTCGCCCTGAAGCTCGAGGCGCAGGCCAACGCCAAATGGAGCGATGTCTCCGGGCTGGTCGACAGGATGCGGCTGGTGAAGAGTGCCGAGGAGCAGGCGCTGATGCGCCGCGCTGCAAAGGTTACGGATGCCGCTGCCGGTGCAGCAATCGCAGCGATTTCCGACGGGGCTGCCGAGCAGGAGGTCGCTGCCCAATGCGTGGCGGCGATGATCCGCGCCGGCGGCCACGCGCCGGGCTTCGGCCCGTTCATCCGTCCCGCCGCCAGGCTTGGCGAAGAGCATACGACCTGGGGCGACGGCATCTACCGCGCCGGCGAGCCGGTCTTCGTCGAACTGTCCGGCTGCATCTCGCGCTATCACGCGCCGCTCGGCCGGCTGATCCGCATCGGCAGCATCAAGGATGAAGACGCGGCGATGGCCGAGGTCACAGCCAAAGCATTCGATGCCGTCCTCAAGGCGCTCAAGCCTGGCGTCAAGGCGCGCGACGTCTATGGTGCCTGGCAGGGCGCCGCAGACGAAGCAGGTCTCTCGCATTATCGCCGCCACCATTGCGGCTACCTGGTCGGCATCGGCCAGCCGCCATCCTGGACCGGCGGCAACTCGGTGACCGGCCTGAGGCACGATTCCGATCTCGAGATCGAGACGGGGATGAGCTTCCATATCCTGTCCTGGCTGATGGGCACCGGCCGCGGCGACCATTTCATTTCAAACACCGTGCTGCTGACCGACGCGGGCGCTGAAGTGCTGACCCGCACTCCGGCCGGCTCGATCGTCCGCTAGACCATGAACATGTCGCGCTATTCGGCGTTCTCGATTTTCCGTAACGGCCTGTCCGGCCAGAAGAACTGGCAGCGCGCGTGGCGCGCGGCAGAGCCGAAGACGGCCTACGATGTGATCATCGTCGGCGGTGGCGGACATGGGCTGGCCACCGCCTTCTATCTCGCCGAGAACCACGGCATCCGCAATGTCGCCGTGCTGGAGAAGGGCTATATCGGCGGCGGCAATGTCGGCCGCAACACCACAGTGATCCGCTCCAATTATCTGCTCGACGGCAACACCCAATTCTACGAATTCTCGGTCAAGCTATGGGAAGGCCTGTCGCAGGCGCTGAATTTCAACGTCATGTTTTCGCAGCGCGGCCAGATCGTCACCGCCCATTCGGCGGATCAGCTCGACACGTTCAGCCATCGCGCCAACATCATGCGGCTGAACGGCATCGATGCCGACATTCTCGACCGCGAGGAGGTGCGGCGGCTCGTGCCCTATCTCGATTTCTCCGACACAGCGCGGTTTCCAATCCACGGCGCGATCCTGCAGGGCCGCGCCGGCACCGCCCGCCACGATGCCGTCGCCTGGGGTTATGCGCGCGCCGCCGACGGCCATGGCGTCGACATCATCCAGAACTGCGAGGTGACCGGCTTCGTCCGCGATGGCGACAGGATCGTCGGCGTGGAGACGAGCAAGGGCCGCATCGGCGCCGGCAAGGTCGGGTTGGCAGTCGCCGGCCACACCTCAGTGCTCGGACAGAAGGCCGGCCTGGAACTGCCGATCGAAAGCCACGTGCTCCAGGCTTTCGTCACCGAACCGCTGAAGCCGCTGGTCGACCATGTCGTCGCCTACGGCGCCGATCATTTCTATGTCAGCCAGTCCGACAAGGGTGGGCTTGTCTTCGGCGGCAATCTCGACGGCTACAATTCCTACGCCCAGCGCGGCAATCTCGGCATCGTGCGCGAGGTGGCCGAGGCCGCGATCGCGCTGATGCCCTGCATCTCGCGCGTCAGGCTGCTGCGCCATTGGGGCGGTGTCATGGACATGACACCCGACGCCAGCCCGATCATCTGCCCGACGCCGATCGATGGGCTCTATCTCAACGGTGGGTGGTGCTATGGCGGCTTCAAGGCGACACCGGCTTCTGGCTGGTGTTTTGCGCACACGCTGGCGACCGGCAAGCCGCATCCATTGATCGCCGCCTATGGGCTCGACCGTTTCCGTACCGGCCACACGCTCGACGAGGCCGGAGCCGGCCCCGCGGCCTGGCTGCAATAGGAGCAAGACGAATGCTTCGCATCGAATGTCCGTGCTGCGGCCCGCGCGATCATGACGAGTTCCGCTATGGCGGCGACGCTTCAGTTATGCGTCCGCGTCATGACGATCCGGACCCGGAGTCCTGGTACCGTTATGTTTATGTACGCAAAAACCCGCCCGGGCCACATAGCGAGTTCTGGCAACACGTGACCGGCTGCCGGCAATGGCTGGTCGTCGAACGCGACACCCGCAACCATTCCATCCTCTCCGTCGGCTTCGCCAGGAAATAGAAGCATGAACTCGAGCGACAGACGTTTGCCGGCCGGTGGCCGTATCGATCGTGCGCAACCGATCGACTTCAGCTTCGATGGCCGCAAGCTGTATGGCTATCAAGGCGACACGCTGGCTTCGGCCCTGCTGGCCAACGGCGTCACACTCACCGGACGCAGTTTCAAGTATCACCGGCCGCGCGGCATCTTTTCGGCCGGACCCGAAGAACCGAACGCGCTGGTCACGCTCGGGGCTGGTGGACGACGCGAACCCAACATGCCGGCAACTACGCTCGAACTGGCGCAAGCCATGATCGCCGAAAGCCAGAACCACTGGCCCTCGCTCGGCTTTGACCTGCAGAGCATCAACGGGCTGTTTGCGCCGTTCCTTTCCGCCGGCTTCTACTACAAGACCTTCATGGGGCCATCGCGGCGCGCTTGGATGTTCTATGAGCATTTCATCCGCCGGGCGGCAGGCCTGGGCCGAGCCGGCGCCGAGCCCGATCCCGGCCGCTATGAGACGCGGCATGCATTCGCCGACGTCGCCGTCGTCGGCGGCGGCCCGGCCGGCCTCTCGGCGGCGCGCGCGGCGGCGGCCGCGGGCGCCACGGTCGCCCTCATCGAGCAGGATTTTCTGCTCGGCGGCCAGTTGCTGTCGGAGCGCCCCGATGGCGAGGCGGCAGCCTGGCTGAAGGCGACCGAGGCCGAACTCATGGGCCTGCCCAACGTCGCCATGCTGCGCAAAACGATGGCATTCGGCACCTATGACGGCAACACGCTAGGTCTGATCGAACGAAACGACGATCCGGCCGAGGAAGGCGCTGCGCGGCAGGTCTTCACCATGCTTCGCGCCCGCTCCATCATCCTTGCGGCGGGTGCCATCGAGCGACCGCTGGTGTTCTCCAACAATGACCGGCCTGGTGTCATGCTGGCATCGGCCGCCCGGGCCTACCTCAACCGCTTCGCCGTTCTGTCCGGCCGACGGATCCTGGTTGCCACCACCAATGACGGCGCCTATCGGACCGCCTTCGATCTTGCTGCCGCCGGTGCGGAGGTGACGGTCGCGGATCAGCGCGGCGACCTGACCGCCGCTCTGGCCGCGGAAGCCAGGCGCCTGAACATGACGATCCGATCAGGGACCCAAATCGCCGGCCTGCGTGGCGGCCATGCAGTCAAAGCCGTAAAGCTCGCCGGGCCGGGTGGCAACTCAGAGATCGCTTGCGACCTCCTCTGCGTGTCCGGCGGCTGGTCACCGACCGTGCATCTCACCGCGCATCTCGGTGTCAAACCCGTCTATCGCGACGACGTGGACGGCTTCATTCCCGGCGGCTTTCCGGCAGGGAATTTTGGCGCGGGCGCAATGATGGGCCGCTTTTCAACCGCCGGCGCCATCGACGGCGGACACCATGCCGGTATCGAAGCCGCAGCCTTCTGCGGAAAATCGGCAGCCGCACCGGCTCCCGCGAGGCTCGATCTCGGCGAAGCCGCAGCCAACGCGTTCCGCGCAATCCCCTTTGTCGGCCGCGGAAAGGCTTTTGTCGATTTCCAGATGGATGTGACCACCAAAGACATCGAATTGGCGCATCGCGAGGGCTATCAATCGGTCGAGCACCTGAAGCGCTACACCACGCTCGGCATGGGCACCGATCAAGGCAAAACCAGCAATTTTGCAGCACTTTCGGCCATGGCGGCGCTGCGCCACGAGACGATCCCGCAAACCGGGACCACGACCTTTCGACCACCCTACGCGCCCGTCGCCATCGGCGCGCTAGCCGGCCGCGCCGTCGGCCACCATCTCAAGCCGTTTCGCCTTACGCCGATGCATGACTGGCATGTGGCGAATGGCGCCGACATGCTCGAGGTTGGGCTGTGGATGCGTCCGTATTTCTACCGCGCCGCCGGCCGCGACGTGAACGAAGCCTATGTCGCCGAGATGCGCATGGTGCGCGAGGCCGCGGGGCTGATGGACATTTCAACCCTCGGCAAGATCGACGTGCAAGGACCGGATGCGGCCATTTTCCTCGACCGTGTCTATGCCAACGGCTTTGCCAAGCTGCCGGTCGGCCGCGCCCGCTACGGTGTCATGTTGCGCGATGATGGCATCGTCTTCGATGATGGCACTACCACACGGCTGTCGGAAAGCCGGTTCTTCATGACCACCTCGACCGCCAAGGCGGCGGATGTCCTGTCGCGGCTGGAATTCCTGCTCGACACGGCCTGGCCGGATCTGCGCGTCGCCGTCACCTCGGTCAGCGACGAATGGGCGGCGATGTCGGTCGCCGGACCGAGGAGCCGCGATATCCTTGCCGCCGCCTTTCCGCAACTCGATGTCTCAAACGATACGCTGCCGCATATGGGCCTTGCCGAAGGCGAGTTCGGCGGCCGGGCGTTGCGGATCATGCGCCTCAGCTATTCGGGTGAACGCGCCTACGAGATCTATGTCGGCGCAACTGCCGGCGAGACGGTCTGGCGCCATTTGCTTGAGGCGGGCGCACCCTTCGACCTGAGACCCTACGGTGTCGAGGCGCTGGGCGCGTTGCGGGTCGAAAAGGGCCATGTCGCCGGACCCGAAATCGATGGCCGCACCACGCTCGACGATCTCGGTCTTGGCCGCATGGTCGGAAAACGCGCAGGTTTTGTCGGTGATGTCTTGCGACGGCGTCCGGCATTTCAAGCTTCCGACCGTCAGCGCCTGGTTGGCTTGGAATGCACCGAAGAGGGCAAGCGCCTTCGTGGCGGTGCGATATTGTTCATGCCGGGCGATACCGTCGCCGGGCACGGACGCGGCCGGATAACGTCGGTGACGTTCAGCCCGGAGCTTGGCCGTTATGTCGGCCTCGCCCTGCTGGCAGGCGATGTCGCGGTGGAGGGAAGCGAAGTCCTCGCTGCCTATCCGATGAAGGCTGAAACCGTTCGCGCCCGCATCGTCTCGCCCGTCTTCCTGGATCCGAAAGGAGAGCGGCTGCATGGCTGAGGCTCTGGTATCGAAAGATTTCACTCTGTCGAGGTCCGACTGCCCGATCGTTCAGGTCGAGGGCTGGCACGGGATGCTGGCCCGGTTTGAGCTGAACGTTTCCCAAATGCTGGGCACTGCCCTGCCGGTCTCGGTTGGCGAGACGGTCCGCCATGCCGACACGCTCATCGTTCGGGTCTCCCCCCGCCGTCTCTGGCTGATGATGGAGACGGATGCAAAACCGCCGCAGCCCGCGATCGATCCCGAACTGGGCTGTTCGGTTCCCCTCGGCGAGGGACGCGTGCGCTTCAGCTTGAGCGGCGCGCGCATCCTGGAAATCCTCTCCGGCTGCATCGCAGTCGACTGGCGCGCGCCAGGCGCAGCGCCGGGCCGCGCAATTCAAACGGCCTTGCATCACGTACCGGTGCTTGTCCTGCGCACGAGCGAGACCAGCTGCGTCATGATCGTGCCGCGAAGCTTCGCGCGCAGCCTTGCGGACTGGATCGCCGACAGCGCCAGCAAGCGTTCTTCGCCCGGAATTAAAGCGCGCAATTAACTGCCCGCTGGCCGACAAGATGGAACCGTTTCTCAACCCGTCCACTCAAGCAGCACGAGGCCCGGGTGTCGGCGCCCCCGCCGGCTGTTGGTGGCCGAAGACGAATAGCTGGTGGCGGAAAGAGATGCCGCCGCACCGGTCGCCGACGCTTTGGAGCACCAAGCCATCTCATTCATCTTCGTAAGCGCGTATTCGGCCGACGATTTCCAGGTTCCGGCAAAGCCGTTGGCTATGCTTTGTCCCGACAGCTCCATACACCCTTGGCACTTGCTGCCTTGCGCTCCGCTTTGACAAGCAGGCCGCGGCTGAAGCACAACGCGTTGATGCCTGCACCGTTCATTCCGGTCGTTGCGAAACCGGCCGCCACGACTACCCGGCAAACCGCGAACAGGCTTTGATCTAGCGCAAACGCATGGCCCAATCGCGCCGCACCCGTAAGTTCACATCAAGCAATTAGGCTGCTTTCTGGTTCCGGCGGGTCGATCTGGACGCGCGCGACCTACGTCTGCGGCTGGATAGGCGCGATGCGCGGGGGTCGACTTCCCGATGCGGAACGCCGCGAAAAGCGGATCCGCAGGTGAATTGGTGGAACGTTATCGTTGAACAGTTCGTTCCGTCGTCACAGCGATCCGGCGGGGGTCTTTTGCAAACCGATAGGAGATTGCCATGAAAGTCGGCGACTGCATGACGAGGGACGTCAAAATCGCAAATCCTGAACACTCGATTCGAGATGTAGCCCAGATGATGGGCAGCCTCGATACCGGGGTGATGCCCGTCGGCGACAACGATCGGCTGGTTGGCATGATCACCGACCGCGATATCGTGGTCCGCGGCGTAGCGTTGGGCAATGGGCCGGATGCCAAGGTGCGCGACGTCATGAGCGTTGGGGACATCAAATACTGCTTCGATGATGAAGATATCGAGCATGTCCTTGCGAACATGGGCGACTTGCAGGTGCGCCGGCTTCCCGTTCTCAACCGCGACAAACGGCTTGTCGGCATCATCTCCCTTGGCGACCTCGCGAAGAATGGAGAAGCGGCGGAGGCTGGGGAGGCTTTGGGTGGCATATCAATGCCAGCCGGAGAACATTCACAAACCGCCCATTAGAGTTCGCGGTGTGGGCCGGCGTTGCTGCAGTCCTGTCAAGCCGCCTACGCCCCGATGCTTTCGGGCCACAACGCCTTGACATCCTTGGGCAGGCCATCGCGCACTTTCGCCGACTGGCCTAGATCGATGTGATGGGCAAGTGCCTTGAATACTGTTCTGGCCGCGTCGCCGGCGTTTACCGGTCGTCCGGACTTCAGGCCTTCGTTTATGGTGTCGAAGAACTCTTCGACAGAGCGATGTCGGTTCGGCACATTGGACGGCTGGTATTGGTCGTAATATGCACCACGGATCATAAGCGGCAGCTCCGCGCCAAGCTTGGCACCCAGTTCCGCGGGCAGCCTGTCGCGTAAGGCGCGCAGAACCACACCAAGCGCATGCCATGCGAGTTGTCGATCCGGGCCGAGATCGTCCATGATCTCGTTCAACCAGATATTGGTGATCTGAACGGTTTTGTCGAAAACGTCGAGGCCATTTGCGCTCATCGTAATCTCCCAGATAGAGGCGCGCTCCGCACCCTGCTCCAGTTGGAACGTCCGACTAAAACTATTGTTTCGTTCTCCGGGCCGGGTGTGCGAGCGCGGTCGCCCGTAGCGCGATCGGGGTGGCCCCAAGTGGCGAAGGACCAAACGCTGCCGCAGGCGCCGTCGGAACTTTTGGATCAAGGATCATTGGATCAAGGATCAATTGCGTCTCTGACGCGTTCCCGCCTTTTGGGGCGCGAATCAGTTGGGTCCCCTATCCGAGAAGGGAGAAAGCGATGCCCGACAAGAAAACCATCGAAAGGGCGCGACGGGATAAGCGCCAAGGCAAGTCGCCGAGCACGCAAGCGGGCGAGTTCGTGCGTGAGGAGATTGATGAGATTCGCAGTGGCAAGCACGGCGCGCGTTCCACAAAACAAGCGATCGCCATCGGCCTTTCCGAAGCGCGCCGCGCCGGGGTCGACCTACCTCCGCCAAAGAAGGGTAAGGTCAAGGAGAGCACGCGAAAAAGCGCTGAATATGCCCACGAAGTCGGCCAAGGTGAACGCAAACCCAAGCCCCGGCCGAAGGTTTCTAAGGCCGTGTCTGAGGTCCTCCAGCACGAACCGAAAAGCAGTGCGTCTCGCAAGGCGCTGTCGCGACAAACCAGGGAAGCGGCTTCGCAACGGACCGCTAAAGAGCGATCGGCCTCTGCCAAGAAAGCGGCCGCGACGAAAGGCGCAGCCGGGCGCTCGGCGGCCGCGCGGAAAGCTGTGGAGACCAAAGGCGCTCAAGGCAGGAAGCAAGCGGCGAAGAAGGCAGCCAGAACGCGTGCCACCCGCAGCTAGCCACAGATTGCCTTGACGGACGCCTGCTGGACGAAGAACCTTTGCAAGACCGTTGACGGTATGGCCATCGCACAAACTTCGTCATCAAACACTCGACCGCGGTCGGGGTGCGTCACCGTGTTCGGAGGATCCGGCTTTCTTGGGCGAAGGATCGTCAGGCATCTCTTGGATCACGGACTTATCGTTCGTTCAGCCTCCCGCCATCCCGCGTATGCGCGACCGGGGTGGGCTAATGGCAAGTCCTTTAGCGCAGTCAAAGCCGATATCCTCGATCGAAGCCAAGTTGCAGCGGCCGTTTCGGATGCAGCAACGGTAGTCAACGCAGTCAGCCTCTATTCCGAACATGGAGACGTTACTTTCGAACGCATCCACGTCGAGGCCGCTTCCCAATTAGCGGACGCGGCGCGGGAAGGTGGCGCCGAACGATACATACAGATATCCGGCATCGGCTCCGACTCACGTTCGCAGTCCAGTTACATCAGGGCGCGAAGGCAAGGTGAGGAGGCCGTCAACGTCGGATTTCCGGGCGCGACTATCGTCCGCCCTGCGGTGATGACCGCAACAGACGACAGGTTTTTGACAACGATCACGAGATTGTTGCCCATCCTTCCCGCATATCCGCTGTTCGGCAATGGCGATACCCGCCTCCAGCCAGCATCCGTTGAAGACGTTGCCGAAGCCATCGCGCGGATCGCCTCCGGAGGCGCCGACGCCCGTCTGTTCGAGTTCGGTGGACCGCGTGTCTACACTTATCGAACCCTGGTGCTGGAAGTCGCTCAATTGCTTGGCATCAAGACACGATTGGTGCCGGTTCCATTTGTCTTATGGCGCATTCTTGCCACTTTCGGCGAGTTCATCCCCGGCGCACCGCTGACACGCAATCAGGTCGACCTCATGCAGATCGACACCGTTGCGGACACCCAGCTGCCGGGATTTCGCGACCTCGGAATAGAACCTCATGACATCGACCAGGTGCTGCGATCTGCAATCGTGCCGGCAGGCAGAACGCGCGCCAGCCGCCGCTAGCCCCGCTCGCTACCAATTGTCCCTGGATATTCCCTGCCAAGGGGCGCAATCGGGTTTGTTCCTTTTGGCCATGAGCCGCCTCGATCCGGCGAGGGAACCAACCGCAGCCTTGCTGGTTCGGAAGCCAACAGCGGAGCCTCGCCATGCCCAATGCAGCCGAAATTCTCGTCGACACCTTGATTGCCTGGAACGTCGAAGTCGT
Organism: Mesorhizobium sp. B3-1-6; assembly: GCF_006439555.1. Classification (NCBI taxonomy): domain Bacteria; kingdom Pseudomonadati; phylum Pseudomonadota; class Alphaproteobacteria; order Hyphomicrobiales; family Phyllobacteriaceae; genus Mesorhizobium; species Mesorhizobium sp. B3-1-6. The sequence continues at coordinate 300,003 of NZ_VFTM01000001.1, forward strand.
GTTCGGGCTCCCCGGCGACGGCATCAACGGCGTCATGGAAGCGCTGCGCAAAAACCAGGACAGGATATCCTTCGTCCAAGTTCGTCACGAGGAGTCGGCCGCGTTCATGGCCTGCGCCTACGCCAAATGGACAGGCAGGCTCGGCGTGTGCCTGGCAACATCCGGACCCGGCGGCACCCATCTTCTCACCGGCCTCTACGACGCCAAGCTCGACCAGGCGCCGGTGCTGGCAATCACCGGCATGCAGTTCCATGATCTGATCGAGACTTTCACGCAGCAGGATGTCGATCTTACTCGCGTCTTCAACGACGTCAGCGTCTACAACGTCCAGGTCTCGGACGCCGCGCATATGGAGAACGTAGCAAGCCTCGCCTGCCGCACAGCGCTTGCCCGCAAGGGCGTCGCCCATCTTTCGATCGCCAGCGATATCCAGGAACAGCCCGCCGACGCGGCCAAGCGATCCAAGCGCAACCGCCCGGCGCACACGCCGCAGGACATGTTCGCACCTCACTGCCTCGCGCAAGATGCGGAGTTGGACAAAGCCGCGGCCGTCCTCAATGATGCAGGGCGCGTGGCGATCCTAGCGGGGCGCGGAGCCATCGGCGCGGCGGTGGAGCTCGAGGAAACGGCGCGGCTGCTGCAGGCGCCGATCGTCAAGGCGCTGCTCGGCAAGGCGGTGCTGCCGGACGACCATCCCTACACCACCGGCGGCATCGGCATTCTGGGCACCTTGCCATCACAGGAGGCGATGGAGACGTGCGACGCCGTCCTCATCGTCGGCTCGACCTTCCCTTACATCGAATATTATCCGCAGCCGGGCACAGCGCGTGGCGTCCAGATCGATTGCGACGCGCAGCGTATCGGCCTGCGCTTCCCCGTCGAGGCCGGCCTGGTCGGCGACGCGGCCGAGACCTTGCGCGCCCTCAACAAGCGGCTGAAGCAGAAAGGCGACGGCGAATTCCTGGCGACCGCGCAAAGCGCGATGCAAAAATGGCGCGAGATGATGCGTCAGTCCGAAGATGGCTCGGCGCATCCGCTCAAGCCGCAGCACGTCGCACGGGCCTTCGGCGAACGCCTTGCGCAGAACAGCCTGTTGGCAACCGATTCCGGCCAGAACACGGAACTCGCCGCCCGCCATGTCGATCTCCGCGCTGGGCAGGCCTTCGGCGTCTCGGGCGCGCTCGCCTCCATGTCCTGCGGTCTCAGCTATGCGATCGCCGCCGGCATCGCCTTTCCCGGCCGGCCGATCGCGGCGATCGTCGGCGACGGCGGGCTTGCCATGCAGCTCGGCGAGTTTTCCACGGCGGTGCGCTACGGCATCCCGCTGAAAATCCTGGTCATCAAGAACAACATGCTGAACCAGATCGCCTGGGAGCAGATGATGTTTCTCGGCAACCCGCAATTCGGCTGCGAATTGCAGCCGATCGATTTCGCCAAGGCCGCCGAGGCGATGGGCGGAAAAGGTTTCAGCATCGAGCGGGCGGAGGAGGTCGAGCGCGTGCTGGACCAGGCTTTCGCCACCAGCGGCCCAGTGATCATCGAGGCGCTGGTCGACGCCTATGAGCCGATGATGCCGCCGAAAATGCCACCCGACTACGCCAAGAACTTCCGCAAGGCGCTGCCTCAGACTCCGGGTCGCGGTGAGATCGAGGAAAACGTCGCCCGGGAGCCCGCCAAGACGATGATGGAGGCAGGACAATAGGAGGGAATTCCGATGCTCGATCTTTCCCGCGAGCGCCGTCGGATGGTCGATGTTCATCTCGGCCGCCGCGGCATCCATGATCGGGAAATCCTGGCGGCGATGCGCGAGGTCCCCCGCGAAGTCTTCGTGGATCCCGGCTACGAGGAATTCGCCTATGAGGATGGACCGCTGCCGATCGCGGAAGGCCAGACGATATCGCAGCCTTACATCGTTGCCTTCATGCTGGAGATGGCGGAAATCGGCCCGGGCGACCAGGTGCTCGAGGTGGGCACAGGATCGGGCTACGCAGCCGCCGTCATGAGCCGGATCGTCGACCATGTCTACACGATCGAACGCCACACAGCGCTGGCCGAAACCGCACGGCACCGCTTTCAAAGACTAGGCTACGACAACATCGAAGTTCGGACCGGCGACGGCACCAGAGGCTGGCCGGAAGCGGCGCCCTTCGATGCCATCGTGGTCGCGGCGAGCGGGCCGGGCGCGCCGCTGGCCTTGCAGCAGCAGCTCGACGTCGGCGGCAGGCTGGTCATCCCGGTGGGCGACGATCCCGACGAGCAGCGCCTGCTCAAGGTAACCCGCACGGGCGCCTCGACCTACAGCGAGGAGGATTTCGGCGGGGTGCGGTTCGTCCCGCTCATCGGCGAACAGGGCTGGCGGGAGGAAAGCCGCCCGGCGACTGTCCGCGCGATTCCACTGGCGCGCCAGCGCAGCCTCCCGGAAATGATCGCCGCGGCCGCCGAGCCGCTGCCCGACTTCAACGATCCCGGCTTTGCCGAACCGTTCGACCGCTTCGCGGACCGGCGGATCGTCTTGCTCGGCGAAGCCAGCCACGGCACATCCGAATTCTACCGGGCGCGCGCGGCAATCACCAAAAGGCTAACCGAGAGACACGGCTTCACCATCGTGGCGGTGGAGGCCGATTGGCCCGATGCGGCTGCGATCGACCGCTATGTTCGCGGTAAGAGCACTTCCGCTGGCGCCGAGCGACCCTTCCAGCGCTTTCCGACCTGGATGTGGCGCAACACCGACGTCGCGGCATTCGTGGAGTGGTTGCGCGAGCACAATGACAAGGTCAAGGCACTCCAGCCGCAAGCAGGCTTCTATGGCCTCGACATCTACAACATGCGCGCCTCGATCGCCGCCGTCCTGGAGTATCTCGACCGCGTAGAGCCGGAAGCGGCAAAGGTTGCGCGCGAGCGCTATGGCTGCCTGACGCCTTGGCAGACCGAGCCGTCGACCTATGGCCGCGCCGCGCTGATCAGGGGTTACCGCGAATGCGAGGAAGCGGTTCTCGAACAATGCCGCGAGATGCTGGCGAGGCAGCTTGACGATACCGGACAAGACGGCGACGACCTTTTCGACGCCGCGCAGAATGCCCGTCTCGTCGCCTCCGCCGAGCATTATTACCGCACCATGTATTATGGCGGCCCGCAATCCTGGAATTTGCGCGATACCCATATGTTCGAAACGCTGGAGCATATCCTCGATGCGCGGGGCCCCAAGGCGAAGGCTGTCGTTTGGGCGCACAATTCGCATATCGGCGACGCGCGCTACACCGAAATGGGCATCTCGCGCGACGAAGTGAATATCGGCCAGCTCTGCCGGCAGAAGTTTGGCGATGCCGCGGCACTCATCGGCCTAGGCACGCATGCAGGCACCGTCGCGGCAGCGACCGACTGGGACGGAGACATGGAAATCAAGTCGGTGCGGCCCTCTCGCGAAGACAGCTACGAGCGGCTCTGCCACGACGCCGGCATTCACCGGTTCCTGCTTGACCTCGGGCACGACCCGGACCTGCGCGACCGCCTGACCGAGCGCCGGCTGGAACGATTCATCGGGGTGATCTACCGGCCGGAAACCGAACTGCACAGCCACTATGCCGACGCCTCGCTGGCGCGGCAGTTCGATGCCTTTGTGTGGTTCGATGAAACCAACGCGGTCACGCCGCTCGGACCCGAGCACGCTGCCGAAGGCGTGCCGGAAACCTATCCGTTCGGCTTCTGACGCCGGAACATTCGGCATCCCTTCCAGTTTGGGAGGCCAGAGCAATTCCAGGAAAAGCGTGAGCGGTTTTTCCGTCCGGAATTGCGTAAATCAAGAGGTAGGGCGCTTCGCCGTTTCCGTGAAACGGTGAAACGCACTAATCGAGGAACGGCCATGAGCGGAAACCAGCACCCGAAATCGAAAAGACCGAGCGACGCCGATATGGAGAACGATCCCGGCATTGGAACCTCCAAGGGCACCATCAAGGAAGGTGACGAGTTGGAGCATGGCGAGAACACGGTCGAGGGAGATGTAGAAAACGACACCACCTCAACGGGCGGAATCAACCCGCGTCAGAAAATTCGCACGAACAAGTAAACTGTCCTCGCCCTCCCGACCGTGCCAGCGGCCACCGGCATGGGCGGGATTCCAAAGGCGACTCCCCGAGGCTTTGCAAACGCACTCAATCCATTCGAATCCAATGGAACAAACCTCTCAGCGCTCGATTGGGCGCAGATAAGCGCCAATGTCAGGCGCGACAGGAGGAAAGCATGGACCGGGAAGAACGCATCAGGCAACGCGCCCACGATATCTGGGAACGCGAAGGCCGCCCCGATGGGCGTGAGCAGGAGCACTGGGATCAGGCCGTCCAGGAGATCGAATCGGAAGGCTCGGAAGCCGAGCGCGGCCCGGTGACACCGGATCCCGCGGTTGGCGTCGGCTCGGATCCAGCCACCAACAAGCCCGGCGGCTGAAGGCACGGCGACCAATGCGTCGTATCGGTACACTTGTCGCGGCCCTGCTGATCGTGCTGATCGCCCTTTGGCTTTGGGCTGACCAGAACAACAGACGCCCCAGCGGCGGCGCCCAGCAGCCGTCGCCGCACGCTATCGACCAAGGTGGCTGAGGTACGGCCAGCCTCACCGGCTGCCGTGTCGCGTTTCAGTTTTACAACCTCGCGATCGAGCATGTCCGGATCGCTGCCGTATTTCCGGATCGGCGCCACCCCGCTTGGAATAGCGCGCTCGCGCGGAGCCTGCACTGATCTCAGCCGTGTCGTCCGGCGACCCCGTGCTCGCCGGACGACCGGCTTTTCAATGCACCAAACGGCTCCTGAGCCAGGCGAGATTGCCTTTTACGATCCTGCGAACTCGCGCGGCAGCCCAACTCGCCTGCATCGTGGCGCCGGCATCACAGCTGCAGACGACATCATGCAGTTGCCAATCGGACAATTCAAAGAAGCGCCTCGTCCGGAGCGATCAGATATTCATCTTCGATGATCAGTGCCAAGGGCGTCCGCATCTCGGCCTCCGTTAGCCTACCGTGCCCCTCCTTGGCTCGGGCTCGCGATTGTTCTCAGCGTGCCCGCCAGGAAAGCGCGGGATGTGTTGCTGCGCCGCGGTTGCGGCGCTGCCGATGGGATTTGGACCAGCCTGCTCCTTGCCGAGACGGAGTTCTATCACGTCAGGGCTCGACAAGGCGGCGCGCGCCTCGAAGAGACGAAGAACTCCGGTCTGAGCCCATCGCCCCGTGAATTTGCAAGCATATGCAGTGACATGAAGGGATGCATCATCATACCTTTCACAGACGCCGCCTTCCCTCACATCGCGGTGGTTGCCCTTTCCTGCCTTGCTTCTTCGAAATCGACGGACAAGACGACATCACCGCCGCCGCCACAAACCCGAACCGCCCAGCCGTCCTGATGCGGTTCAGCCGCATCGTCGAGCAGATCGATCGCCGAGCGCACCGCTTCATGGCGAGCAGCTTCGAGGTCGGGCAATTCAACGCCTTCGACCCGCCTCACACTGCCGCCGTCGCGATATTCGAATGTGTACGGACCCTGGCCCATATCGTTTTGCCGCTCGACGCCTGGCCGGCCTGCGTCCACCTTGCCGTCCGGTTCGTCTCGTTCTGCCGGGTAGCTGAATGCCGCGCACTGAAGCATCATCTCTCTGGCGCGATCGATAAGCGCGGCGTCGCCAAGCAACGGGTCGGACACAATCATGGTGACAGCGATCTTTTCCCCGCCCTCGCCAAGAAACTCGACTGTCGCGCCTTTGGGATCGGCATGTATCGCTGTGTCGAGAACTTGCATTCCTGCCTCGTTGTCCTGCTATCGAGGATACAAGGCTCCCCTGACCCGAAAGTTCCGTTCGAGTTCAAGAATCGATCTCGGCAACCGTGCGCCTGACGTCGCGCAGGCAATGAAGTCGAAAGCGCTTGCTTGATCCCGCCTCCTGCCTTGACGCCCGGTTGGAACAGCGGGGCCGGAAGCAGGTTTGGAGACAAAGGAGGCGCAAAATGTCACCCAACCAACATACATCCGCCGAAGCACGCGGCGAAATCCAAGCCGGCAGGACCCAGGACAAGACGCCCGGATTCGACCCGGCGGCGGCGCCGCAGGAGACAGATGCCGAGGCCGGCGATGTCGCAACTTCCGCTCAGCCGGCCGAGGCGCGCAAATCGAACTTCACCAACCAGGCGAGTTTTGCCAACGCGATGCGACAGCCGGAGAACGCGCCCGACCTGCAGCCGCGCAGAAGCGGCCCGGTTCTGGTCGTAGTGGCGCTGGTTGTCGTGGCCGCCGTCGCATTTCTCGTCGCCGCGGTCTTCCGCTAGCCGCGAAAGGAACATCGCTCCCGGTTCCAGGTTGATAGCGCAGGAGGCTGTTGCGATGCCAAGCTTGAGGATTTTGTTTCGCCATCTGTGGCGCTGGAAAGCCCAACCCGCAACCGACCCGTCCCCCGTGGATGCCATTGTCCGCCTGCTGCGGGACGCAAACAAGCAGAACGGCGCGGGTGGCACCAGGTATCAGGATTGAGGCTGACATTGCGGGCGGCCTGACTTGAGCGGACCGGCAACAAAGCCGGCGGCGTGGCTCGTCTTCGAACCGAAGACCTTGGACTGGCACGGTATCGCCACCCTTGCGACCTGGGTAATGACCCTATTGATACAGCACGCCGAGCACCGCGACACGCAGGCTCTTCAAGCCAAACTGGACGAGCTGATCACATCAAGTCGAACGGCGAGCGACGCTGTCGCGGGTATCGACGAAAAGGAACCGGAAGAGATCGAAAAGGTGCGGGACAACCGCAGGAACATATCGGAGCACACGCGGTTGGACACTTGATGACCCGGCCGACCTTCCCCCCTACGAAAGCGCCACCATCCAAGGCTCGGATCGTCAGGGCGAGACGGTCGCCCGAAGCCGGCAGGAGAATATGATGTCGCTCACCGCGTTCGCGCTCAATTGCACGCTTAAAATGCCGACGGACGGGGAAGAATCCTCCACCGACAGAATGCTGGCGGAGTTGGCGAAGGCGCTGGCCGCGCATGACGTCGCATGCGAAACCGCCCGCGCTCTTGTCCACAACATCAGGCCCGGCGTGCTTTCCGATATGGGCGAAGGCGACGACTGGCCGAAGCTGCGGGAAAAGATCCTGGCCGCCGACATCTTCATCCTTGGGTTGCCGATCTGGATGGGGCAGCCGTCGAGCGCCGCCAAGCGCGTGATGGAGCGGATGGACGCTTTCCTGTCCGAGACCGACGACAGCGGACGCATGCCGGCTGCCGGAAAGGTGGCGCTGGTGGCGATCGTCGGCAATGAGGATGGCGCGCATCACTGCCATGCCGAGTGCTATCAGGCGCTCAACGACGTCGGTTTCACCGTTCCCGCCAATGGCGGCGTGTACTGGGTTGGAGAAGCGATGGGTAACGTCAACTTCGTCGATCTTCCCGGCACGCCTGAAAAAGTCGTCGGCATGATCAAGATGGCGGCGTCCAATGCCGCTCATCTGGCCGGACTCTTCAAGACGAAAAACTATGTCGGCGTGCCAGAGGGCGATTGATATCGCTCTCTTATCGTCCGATCAGCGTCAGCCCGAAGAGGATGACGAGCCAAAGCCCGGCGGCCGCAACGGCGAGCCGCGGCAACATGCCTGTCAGATGCATGAACAACATGGCGATCAGGACCGCCTTCGCGGCGGCGATCGCCAGGTTGAGGGCGACATTGAAGCCGCCAAGGTCGAAAAGGGACGAGCCGACCGTCAGTGCCAGCAGCGCGAGCAGCCCTAGATAGCCGAAGGTGAGTTTGCGCAGTTCGCTCATCGGTTGATCAGGTAAAGGACGGGGAACATGAACACCCAGATGATGTCGACGAAGTGCCAGTAGAGACCGACGGCCACGACCCGGCGAAGCCGGTTGGCAGGGCTGGCGGTCCGCCAGAGCGCGACCATGCCGGCGATGACGACGATGCCGCCGATCAGGTGCAGCGCGTGCAGCGAGGTCATCGCGAAATAGAGGCCGAAGAAGAATTCGGCGTGGGTCGGATCCGGCCCGGCATAGCGAAACGGCAGGCCAAGGAGCGGCGCCAGGCCTTCACCGATTTCCTTGCCATATTCGATGCCTTTCACGGCCAGGAAGCAAATACCCAGCGCAGAAGTCGCGGCCAGCGCCCAGACCGTCGCGCGCCAACGCCTCTGCAGCGCAAGCCTGTGCGCCAGCGCCATGGTGAAGCTGCTGGTGATCAGCACGGCGGTGTTGAGGGTGCCGAGCGGCAGCGAAAGGTGTTTCGACGCCGCGGCGAAAGCCGGACCGAAATCGATATGCGCGACAAGAAACACCAGGAAGATGGCGCCGAACAGCATCGCCTCGGAGCCGATGAACACCCACATGGCAAAATTGTCGGCGCGCCGTTCGCGCTGGGGAGTGTCGAAGGCGACGCTCTCGGTCCCGCTCATCCGCCTGCCTCCAGATGCGGACTGAAGCGTTCGTGCTCAAGCCCCTTCATGTCGTAGGCATAGGCCGGTCGGGTCACAACCGGCATCGTCTCGAAATTATGCGGCGGCGGCGGCGAGCCTGTCTGCCATTCGAGCCCGGTGGCGTTCCACGGATTGTCGGTCGCGCGAGCGCCGCGAAACAGCGACCAGCCGAGATAGAACAACGGCATCAAATAGCCGATCGCCAGCACCACTGCGCCAGCCGAGGACAGCACGTTCCAGAACTGGAACTCCGGCGGATAGGTATGATAGCGCCGGGGCATGCCGTCGAAGCCCAGCACATATTGCGGGAAGAAGGTCAGATTGAAGCCGACGAAAGTGACGGTCGCTGCTATACGCCCCGCGGTTTCCGAATACATGCGGCCGGTCAATTTCGGCCACCAGAAATGCAGTCCCGCCATGTACGCCGTCACCATGCCACCGACCATGATGTAGTGGAAATGCGCGATGACGAAGTAGGTGTCGTGGACATGGACATCGACCGCCAACGCCGCAAGGAAGAGCCCCGCCAATCCGCCGAAGGTGAAAAGCGCAAGGAAGAACAGCGCGTAAAGCATCGGCGTCTCGAAGCTGATCTCGCCCTTGCGCAGCGTCAGGCTCCAGTTGAAGACCTTGATCGCCGACGGGATCGCGACGCAGAAGGACAGGAACGAGAATACCACGCCGGCATAGGAAGATTGCCCGCTGACGAACATGTGGTGGCCCCAGACCAGGAAGCCGAAGACGGCGATCGCCATCGACGACATCGCCACGGCCTTGTAGCCGAACAGCGGCCGGCGGCTGAAACAGGGCAGCACCTCCGACACCACGCCCATGCCTGGCAGGATCATGATGTAGACCGCCGGGTGCGAGTAGAACCAAAAGAGATGCTGGAAGAGCAGCGGATCGCCGCCGAGATCGGGATTGAAGATGCCGATGCCGAACACACGCTCCAGCACGATCAGGATCAGCGAGGCGGCGAGCACCGGGGTCGCCAGCACCATCACCAGGCTGGTGGCGTAGAGCGTCCAGACGAAGATCGGCAGGCGGAACCAGGTGAGCCCGGGCGCGCGCAGCGTGTGCACGCTGACGATGAAGTTGATGCCGGTCATGATCGTCGAGAAGCCGACGATGAAGACGCCGAACGCCGCGGTCGAAACCCAGCCATTGGCATAGAGCGTCGACAGCGGCGTGTAGAACGTCCAGCCGGTGTCGACGCCGCCCGCCACCACCGCAAACAGCGCGAACAAGCTGCCGAAGATGAAGACATACCAGCTGGCGAGGTTCAGCCGCGGGAACGCGAGGTCGCGCGCGCCGATCATCAACGGCAAAAGGAAATTGCCCAATGTCGCCGGGATCGACGGCACCAGGAAGAACCAGACCATGATGATGCCGTGCAGCGAGAACAGCCGGTTGTAGACATCGTCGGAGACGAGGTCGCCGGCCGGTGTCGCAAGCTCGATGCGCATCAGCACCGCCATGGCGCCGCCGAGGAAGAAGAAGGCAGTCAGCGAGATCAGGTAGAGCCATGCAACGCGCTTGTGGTCGGTGGTCAGCAGCCACGCGCGAGGCCCGCTCCCCTCCCCCAAATACGTGCCCTGCATCGCCACGTTGGTCATGGCATGGCTCCAGCCGTTGGTTGCGGCGAAAGCGACTTCAGATAAGCGAGCAGCATCTGCAGTTCGCCTTCGTCGATCAGGCCGTCGAAGCTCGGCATGACCGGTTCATAGCCCGCCGCGATTTCCTTCTTCGGATTGAGGATGGAGTCGCGCAGATAACGCTCGTCTGCGATCACCGTCTGCTGGTTGTCGAGCGCCACCGGCCGGCCGAAGATGCCGTCAAGCGACGGCGCCCGCACCTTGCTGCTCGCGCCATGGCAACCGGAGCAGCCGAGCGCGCGAAACAATTTCTCGCCGCCCACGGCAAGCGTCTCGCCTTCGCCCTGGCTGTTCAGCCACGCGGCATATTGCTCGGGCGCCATAACGGTCACCCAGCCGCCCATTTCGGAATGCTGCGTGCCGCAATATTGGGCGCAGAACAGGTGGTAGCGGCCTGGCTCGGTGGCGATGAACCAGATATGCGTCGTGCGGCCCGGCACCGCATCCTGCTTGATACGGAACGCCGGCACGTAGAAGGAGTGGATGACGTCCTGTGAGGCGAGCGATACGACGACGGCCTTGCCGACGGGAACATGCAATTCGTTGATCTCGCGCTGGCCGCCCGGCTGCCTGAACTCCCACATCCATTGCTTGCCGAGTCCGGTGATCTCGAGCGCGTCCGCCGGCGGATGGTCGCGGCGAACGAAAAGCATGGCGCCCCAGCCGAAGAAGATGAAAGCGACGATCAGGCTGGCGATCGTCCAGCTCATTTCCAGCGGCAGGCTGCGGGAACGCTTGCCTGTTCGATCCGCCTTTGAGCCGACGCGGTATTTCACCGCGTAGCCGACGACCAGTCCGGTCAGCGCCAGTCCGAGAACGACGGAAAAAGCAAGCAAAGTGTAAAACAGCGCATCGACCTGGCCGGCTTCCGAGGAAGCCTCCTGGGGGAAGAAGGGAATGCCGAAGCTCACCTTTCCCTCCCCCAGCTCTGCCAGAGAACGGTTGCGCCGAGGCCAAGCAGCGTTGCCAGGCTCGCGACTTTCAGCGCCGCCCAGATCGTTGGCGTGTATTGGCCTTTCGAACTGTCGAAGCCGGCGCAGAGCAGGAAGATGTGATCGGCGATCGATCCGAGCCTGTTCTCCGACGCTTCGACCAGCGCGAGCTTGAGATCGCGCGGCGTGAAGGTCAGCGCCGGCAGCACCTGTGAAATCCGGCCCGACGGCGTAAGTGCTATGACCGCGATCGGATGGACGAACTGATCGATGCCCTTGCGCCGGTCGAAAGTGATGCCGGCTTCGTTCGCGAGCACTGCGCCTGCGCCGTCGCTGCTGGTCAGGAAACGCCAGGCGGGCAGGCCTGCCGGACCGGCGGCGGAAGCGATGTCATCTTGCGCCGTGGCCGCGTCGGCCGGGGTCTCCTCGGGATCGATCGAGATGAACAGCGCGCGGTAGTCTGCCGGCCGAAGCGATGTCTTGTTCAGGTCGGAGGCAACGGCCTGCTGGGTAACGCCGCACAGGTTCGGGCATTTGTCGTACCCGAAGATGACAAGCGCCGGACGGCCGCCCAGCGTTTCGCCCAGCGTCAGCTTCCGGCCGCTGGCGTCGATCAGTTCGCGGTCCAGCGTCAGCTGTGCGCCGAGCTTTGGATCGAATGTCGGTCGCTCGGCGGCAGGGGCCGCGCCGGCAACGAATAGACAAAGGGCGGCTAACAAGCTTCTCATCGCCCTGCCCCGCTTTGCCGTCGGCAATTCTGGGCCGGCGGAGCGCGGGGAACGGCCGCTGTGACCAGGGCGCAGTTATCGGCTCCAGTCGTCGCGGATCGCTGCTGCGACCAATCCGGCAGACCGTTGCTGACAATTGCCCACATGGCGTCGTCGATCGGAATACGGGCGATGCCGGCATTGCGGTCGACCCAGCCAAGCATTTTGAGCTGGCGATCCTCCTCGGCGCGAAGACTTGCCAGATCCTGCCTTGGCGCGGTCTGCAGATCGGGGCTTTCCGGACTGGTTTCCGTCGGAACCGGCAGCCATGTCGGCGTGGTGTTGAAGGCGAGCTTCATGCTGATCGCGGCCAAGGCGATGAACAGCAGCAGCCCGCCACCGAAAGCGAGCAGTACCCGCGGCTGGACATCGCGCGTCTCGGGATGGCGGTGCGCCTTAGCCATGGGCGACCTCCCGCCTCCACCAGACGATCCTGTCTGGCCGGCGGAGCAGGAAGAGGAACAGCGCAAGCCACAGCCCACCCAGTCCCATCCAAGCGACCGCATCATGCCAGAGCGCTAGCAGACCGCCGGAAAAGAGCGGTGGCCTTATACGCCAGAACACATCGGCGAAATGGCCTGCAAGAGCTGCCCCCGCCAGCCAGACCAGGCCGTCATGGCTGCGCTTGAGCCGTCGGCTGAGCGAGCCTGTGAACGCAGCCGCCTGCAAGGCAATCAGCAGCCACAGCAGATACCGCCAGCCCCCCGTCGCGCGAATGATGTACCACCCGATCTCGTCGGGCAGGTCGCCGCCCCAGACGACAACCCACTGCATGAAGACGAGGTAGATCCAGGTCAGCAGGAAGCCCAGCTGCATGTTGGCAAGGTCCTCGCTGAGCGCGACATCTTCCTCGCCACCGGGTATGACCTCCACTGCCCGTCTTGCGGCCAGTACAAGGATCGCCAGGGCGAAAGCTCCGACGACTTCGGCGGAGGCCTCACAAAGCGCATAAATGGTCGAGGTGAATTCCGGCTCGATCGAAAGCATCCAGTCGATGGCAAAGACGCTGACGGCAAGCGCGTGGAGGATCAGGCCAAGAGCATATTTCCTCCCATTGCCAGCTTTCTCGGAATCCTCTGAAGTCGAGCCGAGCACCACCCATGTGAGAACGAGCCAGATCGCCGCGCAGACAGCGAAGCGCAGCAGGAAGAACGGCACGTTGAGATAAGTGAGCTTCTCTCGAACCTTCTCAGAAAGCGTCGCGGAATCCGCGCCGGCCCATGGGAAGATAAGGTCGAGTCTCATCAGCACCGGCAGGAGCAAGATGAGCGCAAATGGCAGCATCGCGATCATGACCCGCAAAGGCTGGCGGACCGCCTCGCCCCAGCGTCCGCCGGTCAGCCCGTGCACCATCAATATGGTCAGCGCGCCGAGCGGCAGGCTGATCGCGAAGATAGCTGCCGCGACCCAGGCGCCCAGCATCGCTTTGGCATCAAGCGATGCGCCAAGAACGCACAGGACCAGTCCCGCGATGCCGACCGCCACAAAACCCTGCTCGAGGCGGCTCATGGCGATGCCTCCGCTTCAAGCCGCGCGCGCAGGCTTTGCGGAAGTTCGGCGACTGGAGCGGCGCGCGAATATTGCAGCGCGCGGATATAGGCGACGATCGCCCAGCGGTCCTGCGGCGGCACGCGCGCCGCATAAGAGTACATCGCGCCGTAGCCGTTGGTGATGACGTCGTAGAAGTGGCGGTCCGAGGCCTTGCGCAGCGCATCCTGATGGTAGCTTGGCGGCGCCGGAAAGCCGCGCTGGACGATCATGCCGTGGCCGTCGCCGGTGCGGCCGTGGCAGGGCGAACAGAATATGTCGAAACGCTGCTGGCCGCGCTGTAGCAGCTCGGTCGTGATCGGATAGGGGATTTTGTCCGGGACAGGCGAAAGATCGGCGTCGCGTGTGACAGTGCCCGTGACCGGCGTGCGTGCCGACATGCCGTCGGCGAATTGGTTGCTCGCCTCCAGCGGATCGTAGCGCGGCTGGTCCTCCATGTCCTGCCGGCAGCCGGCGACCGCCAGCGCACCGAGCAGAAGCGTTAGGCCGAGACGGCTCACGCTTCGACCTCCTCGACCGTCTCGGCACCGAGCCGCGTCAGTTGGCCCCGGGTCACGCCCTTGCGGTATTTCGGGTCGGCCGCTTCGATCAGCAGATAGAACTTGCCGCCGCGGGCATAGCTGAAGCTCTCGGCGTTGAAGACCGGATGATGGTAGCGGGGCAGGCCGTTGGCCGCGAGCACACCCAGAAAGCCTGCGAAGGCTGCGCCGAGAATGCCGGCCTCGAAGGCGATGACGACGAAAGGCGGCCAGGAATGCAGCGGCCGGCCGCCGACATTGATGGGATAGTCGATCTCGACGGAGTACCAGATCAGCGCATAGACAAGAGCGGCACCGGCAATGCCGCCGGCGAGCACGGCCCAAGGCAGGCGCGTGGCGCGAATTTCCAGTATCTCATCCAATTCCTTCAGCGGAAACGGCGAGAACGCATCCATGCGCCGGTAGCCGCGCTCGCGCATGCCGCGGGCTGCCTCGACAAGCGATTCGGGTGCGGCAAACGCAGCCACGAGACCGTAGAGGCTCATCTGAGCTTGCCCTCCTCCTCAGCCAGTTCCTCGACCTCGAAGATGGTGATCGCCGGCAGGATGCGGATGAACAGGAAGACCAGCGCGAAAAAGGTGCCGATCGAGCCGAAGAGGATGCCGAAGTCGAGCCAGGTCAGCGACTGCTCGCCCCAGGCAGACGGCAGGTAGTCGCGGCTCGGCCCCGTCACGACGATGATGTAGCGTTCGATCCACATGCCGATGTTGATGGCAATGGCGATCGCGAACAGCAGCGGCATGTTGCGGCGGATGCGTCTGAACCACAGCAACTGCAGCACGCCACAGTTCAGGCCGAGCATCGTCCAGAACAGCGGCGCATAGGGACCTAGCGCGCGCTGCGCCATCATGGCGCGTTCGTAGGGCTCGCCCGAATACCAGGCGAAGAATGCTTCGGAGACATAGCCATAGGCGACGACCATGCCGGCGGCGATCATCAGCTTGGCGGCATTGTCCATATGCCTGACCGTGATCAGGTCCTCGACCGAAAAAGCCCAACGCAGCGGAATGGCAATGGTGAGCACCATGGCGAAGCCTGAGAGCAGCGCGCCGGCGACGAAATAGGGCGGGAAGATCGTCGAGTGGTAGCCGGGCGTGATGGCGAAGGTGAAGTCGAGCGAGACGATCGAGTGGACCGAAACGACCAGCGGCGTGGCCAGGGCGGCTAGCAGGAAATAGACGACCTGATAGCGCGACCAATGATAGGCCGAGCCGCGCCAGCCAAGCGCCAATATGCCGTAGAAGAGCTGCGCCGGCCTTGCTCTCGCGCGGTCGCGCAGCACCGCCAGATCCGGCAGCAGACCCATATACCAGAAGAGCAGCGAGACGGTCGCATAGGTCGCGATCGCCGCGAAATCCCAGACGAGCGGGCTGCGCCATTGCGGCCAGTGCATATGCACATTGGGCAGCGGCAGCAGCCAGTAGAAGAACCACGGCCGGCCGAGATGCAGGATCGGGAACAAGCCGGCCATGGCGACGGCAAACAGCGTCATGGCTTCGGCGAAGCGGTTGATCGAGGCGCGCCATGGTTGGCGCAGCAGCAGGAGCACCGCCGAGATCAGCGTGCCGGCATGGCCGATGCCGATCCACCAGACGAAGTTGGAGATCATCGTGCCCCAGGCCACCGGAATGTCGATACCATAGGCGCCGACACCGACGGCGATCAGGTAAGTGATCGAGTAGAGCAGCAGCAGGACGAGCAGGAAGCAAAAGAAGAACGCCGTCCAGAAATGACGCGGCAGGCGGCCGTTGAGCACGATCGAGCCGATGCGCCCACTGATCTCGGGAAAGTCGTGGCGGCCGCGCAGGACAGCCGAGCTGTTCGCGCCGGCTTCAGCCATCGGTCGCCTCGCTTGGCCTGGCGAGCCTGCCGTTCGGATTGGAGATTTTGCCGAGATAGGAGGTGCGCGGCCGTGTGTTCAGCTCCTCCAGCAGCGCGTAGTTCTGCGGCGCGCTTTTCTCCCGAACGACCTTTGCGTCTTTCCTGTTGCGATCACCGAAGGTGATGGCCTGGGTTGGGCAGGCCTGTTGGCAGGCGGTGACCACTTCGCCGTCGGCGATGTCGCGATTTTCGATCTGCGCCTGGATGCGCTTGGCGCTGATGCGCTGGACGCAGTAGGTGCATTTCTCCATGACGCCGCGCGAGCGTACGCTGACATTGGGGTTGTGAACGCCCTGCTCCGGACCGGCCTCGTCCTTGTCGAACGACTGGTGGTCGAGGAAGTTGAAGCGCCGCACCTTGTAGGGGCAGTTCTGCGAGCAATAGCGCGTGCCGATGCAGCGGTTGTAGACCTGCGCATTCAGCCCATCATGCGTGTGGACCGTTGCGTTGACCGGGCACACCACTTCGCAGGGCGCCTTTTCGCAATGCATGCACGGCACCGGCTGGAAGAATGTCTCGGGCGCGTCGAGCGGACCGGCATAGTAGCGATCGACCCGCAGCCAGTGCATCTCATGGCCGCGCTCGCATTCCTCCGGCCCGACCGGCGCGATGTTGTTCTCCGCCTGGCAGGCCGAAACGCAGGCCATGCATCCGATGCAGGCGGATAGATCGATCGCCATCGCCCAGGCTTCCTGGTTGTAGCGCCATTCGGGATAAAGCGATTCCGTTGGGGTCGGCGGCGCATCCTTGCGCACGAAATCCGGGTTCTGCCGGAATGCGTCGAGCGCGGCGTGGCGCACGATGGCGCGACCTTCCATCGCCTGGTGAAGCTGCGTGGTGATGACGCGCATGCTGTTCTTGCGGGGTGCGATCGCCGCGCCGGTCGCGAACCATTCCGAACCACGGCGCAAATGGAAGGCGTCGTAGCCTTCCGACAGCGCGGCAACGGAACCGACCTTTCGCCCGAAGCCAAAGGAAAGCGTTATCGTTTCGTCCGGATGGCCGGGCGCGATCCAGGCCGGTCCATCAACGTCCGCGCCATTTGAGGCGACATTGATGACATCGCCGTTTTCGATTTTCAGTCGCTCGGCAGTGGCGGGCGATATGAGCGCAGCATTGCCCCACACGATCTTGGTCAGCGGTCGCGGCAGCTCCTGCAGCCACGACGCATTGGCAAAGCGGCCGTCACGCAGCCACGGATCAGCGACGAAGCGGACCTCGATGCCATTGCCCGCGTTTGCCGCCGTCTTCAGTCCCGCCAGATCCGGCGGCACTGTAACGGATGCCGGCCTGGCGGCACTGTTCGCTATAACGCCGTCGCGCAGAGCCTTTCTCCACGTGTCATCATCGAGCTCTGCCCAATGCTGCCGGACAAGCGACAGCGGATCAGTCTGGAATTGGCCGCCAAGCACGGCGAGCAGCTCATGCGCGGTCTTGCCATCGTAAAGCGGCCTGATCAGCGGCTGCACCAGCGAGGCCGTGCCGTCATGGGCTCGGATGTCGCTCCAGCTCTCGAGTTCATGCGCCGCAGGCACATGCCAATGCGCCAGGAATGCCGTCTCGTCGCGATAGAGCCCCTGATGGACAAGCAGCTTCAGGCCGGAAAAGGCTTTGCGCACATCGAGGCCTGCCGGCGCGGTGTGCAGCGGATTTGCGACGAGCACGACGACCGTGTCGATCGCCCCGTGGCCAATCGCTTCGCACATCGCCTCCAGATCGCCATCGACCTGCAGCGCATCCGGCGCCGCGATAAACTCCATCGTATTGCCGAGCGCGCCAAGCCTCGCATTGGCGGCAAACGCGGCAGCGTGAACGAATACGCTCTGATGCGCACCCGGCACGACCAGTGCGTTGCGGCCGGCTGCCTTCAGATCATCGACCAGCGCATTCATCCATGGCGCGTCGATCGGAGTCTGGTCGATTGGCGCTACGAAAGCCCCAGCTTGGCCTTCCAGCGTGGCATGAAGCCCGGCAGCCACGGCTTCGACCTCACTCGGCCGTATCGCTATCTTATGATCGGCCGCCGCGCCGGTGATCGTCGGCGTCGATTCCACCGCATAGAGCCGGCTCATCCCGTCGTTCGGGCTGCGCACACGTCGCCGCGCCGCGAAGTCGCGCGCATAGGCGAGCCGCCCTGGCCCCTCGCCCAGGAAATCGCCGTCGAGACTGACGATCGTTTCGGCACGATCGAAGCGGTAGACCGTCGTCAGCGCCGATCCGAACAGTGCATGTGACGCCTCCGTCGCCGCCGGTATCGCCAACGGGTCGTGACGATGGATTTTCAGTTTCGGATAGCGTGCCCGCAGCGCATCCAACTGCGCCGCAAGAGTCGGCGAGGTAGTCGCTTCAACCAGCAGAGCTCCGCCCTGTCCTTGTGAGGCCGTCCAGCGCGAGACGAGTGCCGCCATGTCCTTGAGGAAATCGTCATAGGATGCCGGCTGTCCATCCTTGAGCGGGGTGCGCGAGCGATCAGGGTCGAAAAGCGTCAGTACTGCCGCTTGCATCACAGCGTCGGTGGCGCCGCGCGACGCCGGATGATCCGGATTGCCCTCCACCTTGGTCGGCCGCCCTTCATGGCTTTCGACGATCGCGCCGATGCCGAAGCCGTCGCTCGACAATGTTGTCGCGTAATAGGCCGGCTTGCCGGGGATCAGCATTTCCGGCTGGCGCACATAAGGCACGATGCCTTCCGCCCTGCTGCAGGCGGCCAGCCCGGCAAGCGACAGCGAAGCGCCCATCAGCTTCAGCAGCGTGCGCCGGTTCGGCCTGGCCGGCAGGCGCTCCGCGATTGCCGGAAATTCGGCTTCGACGAAGCGCCGGAATTCCACGGTGCCGGCAATCTCGTCGAGGCTGCGCCACATGTCGCGGCCGCTCGTCAGCCGTCGGCGCAGCGCTGCGATGTCGATAGCGGGCCGCGCCTTTCCTTCAGCGATGGCAGACATAGCAATCCGTCATCGTCTCGGGATGGATGTCGAGCATGCCGATAAGCCGTCGCCTGATCTCGGCGATGTCCTCAGGTGGCTGCCAGTGCATCAGGAACACGTCCCGCGGCGGACGCAGATTGGGTCCGGGATTGCGATGACAGCCGAGGCACCATTCCATGCTCAGCGTATGCGCTCGCCTGGTCAGCGGCATCTGGTCGACCTCGCCATGGCAGGTCTCGCAGGCGACGCCCTTATTAACGTGTATCGCGTGATTGAAGAACACAAAGTCGGGTACGCTGTTGACGCGCTGCCATTCGATCGGTTTGCCGCTGGCCAGGCTTGCGCGCACGGGCACCAACATCTCGGCGTTGGTGAAAAGCTGCGAATGACAGGTCATGCAGACTTCGGTGGCCGGAAGGCCCGCCGAAGACGAGGTCTCGACACCGTTGTGGCAATAGCGGCAGTCGATGCCGAGCTGGCCGACATGGTGCTTGTGACTGAACGGCACCGGCTGCGCCAATGGCTCACCTACTCCCGTTACCAGGTCCGAACGGGGAAGGATTGTCCCGGTCGCCGCGGCGATCAGCAGAACTGCACAACTTCCCCAGATGACAAAGCGCGCAACGCCATTGGCGTTTTTCGAGAAGATCTGCGGCATCCCCTCGCCGATTCTGCTGAAGGCAAACTCAGAGTTGACGACACCTAACGGTGCTTTCGCCACGAAGGTTCCGAAGCCGCAAAAGGATCACAGAATGGTGACCGGCAGCGACGGCGGATCCCGAATTTAATCCGCAACCACAGCCGGCTGCATGCGTTCGCCAGATATCACGATCTGTTTCACGCTGGAAAATGCCATGACCGACGCCGCTGCAAACAACCCCGATCGTCCTCTACGCCATCGCGGTGTCGCCTACTGGTGGAGAGGGCTGGTCGGCATCCTATTGGTCGTTCTCGGCCTGCTGATCGGCTGCGGTGGCGCCTGGCTCGTCGCGCTCGGCGGCTCCTGGTATTATCTGCCCGCCGGCATTGCATTGCTGCTCGCGGGCATTCTGCTGCTCGCAGGAAATATGGCCGGTGTCTGGCTTTACGTCCTGACATGGCTCGCAACGCTTGCCTGGGCCTATTGGGAGGTCGGTCTCGACGGCTGGGCGCTGATGCCGCGCGTCTTGGCTCCCACGATCATCCTCATCTTCGTCCTGCTTGCCGTTCCGGCCTTCCGCGACATCGGCAGCCGAGGCAGCAGGAACGCCGCCTATGTGACAAGCCTGCTGCTGCCGGTCATTGCGCTGGGCGCGTTCGGCTTCCTGCACATCGATGCCTTGGCGCAGTCACCGGCGCAACCGCCGGCGCCTGCCGCGCAGCCCGCGCCGAACGGAACGTCGGCCTCGACGGACACCGCGACCCATCAGGCCGGCAATGACTGGCCGGTCTATGGCGGATCGGAACTGGGGAAGCGCTATTCGCCGCTGAACCAGATCACCGCGGCCAATGTTTCCAAGCTCGCCCGCGCCTGGTCCTTCCACACCGGCGACATGCCGAACGAAGCGACCAAGGACCTCTACTCGCCCGAAAACACGCCGCTCGAGATCGGCGGCCATCTCTATGCCTGCTCGGCCAAGGACATCATCATTTCCGCCGATGCCCGCAGCGGCAAGGAAGAATGGCGTTACGACCCGAAGGTCCCCGACGACGCCATACCCTATGGCGCGAGCTGTCGCGGTGTTGCCTATTTCGCCGTGCCGGGCGCCAAGGCGGATCAAGCCTGCGCGACAAGGCTTCTCATCGGAACACTGGACGCGCGCCTGATCGCCATCGATGCCAAGACCGGCAAACCCTGCACGGACTTCGGCCAGCAGGGCGTCGTCGACCTCACGCAAGGCATCGGCGAGACGGTCCCCGGTTGGTATTCTGTCACCGCGCCGCCAACCATCGTGCGCGGTATCGCGGTCGTCGGTGCGCAGGTCAAGGATGGCCAGGCCGAGAACGCGCCTTCGGGCGTCGTCCGCGGCTATGACGCCACCACCGGCAAGCTCGCCTGGGCATGGGACATGGGACATCCCGATCGGGCGGGCGCGCCACCTGCCGGCGATACCTACACGCGTGGCACCCCGAACATGTGGACCGTCGCGGCCGCCGATCCGCAACTCGGCTATGTCTACCTGCCGCTCGGCAATGCCGCCGTCGACTACTATGGTGTCGATCGCAAGGATTTCGAGAACCAGTTCAACTCATCGATCGTCGCCATCGACGTCACGACCGGCAAGCCGGCCTGGCATTTCCAGACGGTGCACCACGATCTTTGGGACTACGACCTCGGCTCACAGCCGACGCTCGTCGATTTCCCGACCGTGACCGGCAAGATCGCCGCCATCATCGTGCCCAGCAAGCAGGGCCAGATCTACGTGCTCGACCGCAAGACCGGCAAGCCGCTCTTCCCGGTCGAGGAGCGCAATGTGCCCTCGGGCGGCGTCGAACCGGACAAGCTCTCCAAGACGCAGCCCTATTCAGGCTACGCGCATCTCGACCAACCGGTGCTGACCGAAAAGGACATGTGGGGCATGAGCCCGCTGGATCAGCTCTACTGCCGCATCCAGTTCCATCGCGCCTCCTATCAGGGCGAGTACACGCCGCCGACGGTCGACCGGCCCTTCATCGAATATCCCGGCTACAATGGCGGCTCGGACTGGGGCAGCATCGCCGTCGACACCGACAGCGGGGTGCTGATCGCCAATTACAACGACATGCCGAACTACAATCAGTTGATCCCGCGCGAGAAGGCCGACCAGATGGGCTTTAAGCCGATAGACAAGGGCGGCAGCCCGAAAAAGGTGAAGGACATCGGCGATCCGCAGGCCGGATCGCCATACGCCATTGCCGTCAATGCCGGCTGGCGCTTGCCAACGGGCCTGCTGTGCTCGAAGCCACCCTATGGTCATATCCGCGCGATCGATCTCAAGACCGGCAGGACGCTGTGGGACGAGCCGCTCGGCAGCGCCGACAACAACGGGCCCTTCGGCCTTCCTTCCATGCTGCCGCTGACCATTGGAACGCCGAACAATGGCGGCCCGCTGGTGACGGCCGGCGGCCTGATCTTCATCGCCGCGACCACCGACAACAAGCTGCGCGCCATCGACATCAAGACGGGCAAGGAAGTATGGCACGCCGACCTTCCTGCCGGCGGCCAGACGACGCCGATGACCTATGAGGTCGATGGCAGGCAATACATCGTCATCGCGCCCGGCGGACATCATTTCATGGAGACGAAAGTCGGCGACGAAGTCATCGCCTATGCCCTGCCTGCGAGCTGAATAGGTTTGTGGCCAGGCTCTCAAGCCTTAGCTTTCCCCATCGTTGCTCCGCACTGTCGCCTGCGACGGCTCGCTCCTGTTCCTCGCCAACCGTCGGCTTCGGCGCCTGGCGAGAAAGTACATCCAGATCAGAATGAGGATGAGAGGGATGCCCGCGACAGGCAGCATCCATATGCCAATGTGAAACATTGGTCTCTCCCGGGGAGATCTTCATCCGACATGGTCAGGCGAGCAGTTGCTCTATCCTGATCGGCAGGTCGCGGATGCGCTTGCCGGTCGCATGGTAGACCGCGCTCGCGACGGCCGCGGCCGTGCCGACATTGCCGAGCTCGCCGAGGCCTTTCACCCCGGCCGGATTGACGGCGTGATCGACCTCCGGCACCAGGATCACCTGCAGGTCCTTGATGTCGGCATTGACCGGAACGAGGTAGTCCTGCAGATCGCGGTTCACATAGCGGGCATAGCGACTGTCGACTTCGGTCGCCTCGTGCAGCGCCTGGCCGATGCCCCAGATCATGCCGCCCATCAACTGGCTGCGCGCGGTGCGCGTGTTCATGATGCGGCCGGCGGCAAAGGCGCCAACGATGCGCGGCACGCGGATCTCCCTGGTATAGCGGTTGATGCGGACCTCGACGAATTCGGCGCCGAAGGCGTATTTGACGGAGTCCTCGTCCTGGTCCGCGCCATGGAACTCCGGCGTGCCGGCATAGAGCTTCTTCAGCGCCTCGGGCGTCGCGCCCTTCGGCGCAAACTCGACATATTCCTCGATGGCGCCGACCTGCATGGTCTTCAGGACGTCCTCGACCTTGGCCGACGCACCGCCCTTTGCCATGATCTTTCCGTCGGCGAGGTCGAATTCCTCGTTATGGGAACCGGCCAGCGGACCACCCTCGGCGGTCGCGGCGGCATAGAGCTTGGTGCGGATCGCGTCGCATGCCTTGAGCACCGCCGAGCAGACACTGGCCGTGGAGATCGACCCGCCCGAGACCGGAGCCGGAGGCAGGCTGCTGTCGCCCATTTCGACGCTGATCTTGTCGATGCCGACGCCGAGGCGCTCCGACGCCATCTGAGCGGCCACGGTGCGCACGCCGGTGCCGATCTCGTGCGAACCGCATTGCACCCGAACTTCGCCGTCAGCTGTGAGGCGCACGCGTGCCGCGCATGGCGCTACCGCTGTCGGATAGATGGCCGTGGCGCAGCCCATGCCGATCAGCCAGTCGCCGTCGCGCATCGCGCCGACCTTGGGATCTCGCTTGGCCCATCCGAACGCATCCGCCGCCTGATCGTAGCATTGGGTCAGCGAGCGGCTGGAGAACGGTTTCTTGCCGATCGGCTCCGTCTTCGGCTCATTGATGCGACGGAACTCGACCGGATCCATGCCGAGCGCCACCGCCATTTCGTCCATGGCGTTCTCCAACGCGTAGACGTACGGGGTTTCGGGTGGCGAGCGCATATAGCCAGGCGTGTTGCGGTCGGCCTGCACCAGCGAGACATGCGTCAGCACCGAACCGTAGTCATACATCCGGCCAGTCGCCGAGGTGCCGCCGACGACATAAAGGTCCGGCCGCGACGTAACCTCCCAGCCCTCATGCGCGAAAGCGGTGATGCGGCCGTCCTTGCCGGCGCCGATGCGGATGCGGTGCCGCGTTTCGGCCCGATAGGTCTGAATGCCGAAAGCCTGCATGCGGCTGGTCACGCAACGCACCGGACGTCCGAGCCGCTTGGCGGCAACGGCCACGATCGCGGTGCGAGGCGTCATCGGTCCCTTCGAGCCGAAGGCGCCGCCGATGAAAGGGCTGACGATGCGCACCTTGCCGGGATCGATCTTCAATTGCCGGGCGAGCTCGACTTTCCAGCCGGTGACGTTCTGCGAGGCCTCGTGCACGACAAGCTGGTCGCCTTCCCAGAACGCGGTCGTTGAAAACAACTCGATCGGATTGTGGTGCTGGGTAGGCGTCGAATAACGCTGGTCGATCTTGACCGCTGCGGCGGCGTAAGCCGCGTCGAAATCGCCTGCCTTGACGTCCTCCTTGAACAATGGGCTCTTGCCGGCCGCCGGGACGGTTTTCGTGCCGGGGCTGTCGAAGCTCGCGGTTGGCTTGTCGTCCTCATACTCGGCGCGGATCAGCTGCGCCGCCTCTTCAGCCGCTTCGAAAGTCTCGGCGACGGCAAGCGCGATGATCTGCCCGTCATGGAAGATCGTACGGTCGTGCAATGGGCCGATCGAGGTGGCGCCGGAATTGCCGAATTTCGGTTTGTCGACCTTGTCCATGTCGCCATAGGTGATGATGTCGAGCAGGCCGGGCACCGCGCGGGCTTTGTCCAGATCGAGCTTCGTCACCTTGCCTCTGGCGATGCTGCTGGCGGCCAGCGCGCCATAGGCGATGTTGGCGGTGGGCAAGTCGGCGGGATAGTGCGCCTGACCGGTGACTTTCAGGCGCGCATCGACCCGCGGCAGCGGTGCGCCCTGGTTCTCTTTGGGTCTTGGAGCAGCTGTGTCCATGGTCACACCTCCATGTCGCGGGCTTCGAGCAGCGCGCGCACCAGCGTTCGCTTGCCGAGTTCGATCTTGAATGCGTTGTGCTGGCGCGGTTGTGCTTCGGCGAAGGCGGCATCCGCCGCAACTCCTGCCGATGCCTCGTCCAGCTTCTTGCCTTGCAGGGCTTCTTCGGCCGCGCGGGCGCGCCAAGGCACCGTCGCCACGCCGCCCAACGCGATGCGCGCTTCACGAACATTGTCGTCGTCGAGATCCAGCGCAATGGCGGCTGAAGCCAGCGCAAAGGCATAGGATTCGCGGTCGCGAATCTTCAGATAGAGCGAGCGCCGCGCCCACGGAATAGCGGGTACTTCGATGGCGCTGACGATCTCGTCTGCTGCAAGGTCGGTCTCGATATAAGGCGTGTCGCCGGGCTGCCGATGCAACTTCGCGAATGGCAGCTTTCGCGTCCCGCGCAAGCCTTCGGCATGAACGACGGCATCGAGCGCGATCAGCGCCTGGGCGAAATCGCCGTGATAGGTGGCGATGCAGGCGTCGCTCGCGCCGAGCACCGCGTGCTGCCGATTGAAACCTTCCATTGCCGCGCAACCCGAACCGGGCACGCGCTTGTTGCAGTGCCAGGACGTCTCGCGAAAATATTCGCAGCGCGTGCGCTGCAGGATATTGCCGGCGAGGCTCGCCATGTTGCGGATCTGGCCGCTCGCGGCCAGCCGCAGGCTGTCGGCAATGACCGGATAGCGGCGCTTGACCTCCGCATGGTCGGCGGCCTCGCCCATCCGTACCAGGGCGCCGAAGCGGATACCATTATCGGTGACCCGGATTTGCCTGAGACCAGGGTCGGCAAGCCGGTTGAGGTCGAGCAGCCGGTTCGGCTCGGCAACGCCGAGCTTCATATAGTCGGCAAGATTGGTGCCGCCGGCGATGAACTGCGCATTCGCGCGTGTCGGCTGGTCGTCGTTGGTGGTGAAGCGTGAGGCGATCGCGACCGCAGCGGAAATGTCGGTCGGCTGTTCGTAGACGAAGGGGTGCATGTCACGCTCCCTTCATCTGATCGCGTGCCTGCAGGACAGCGGCGACAATGTTGGGATAGGCGGCGCAGCGACAGATGTTGCCGCTCATATATTCGCGGATGTCATCTTCGGATTCCGCGTGACCCTCATTCACGCAGCCGATCGCCGACAGGATCTGTCCCGGCGTGCAATAGCCGCACTGGAAAGCATCATGGTCGATGAAGGCCTGCTGCATCGGATGCAACTTGCCATCGCTGGAGGCGAGCCCTTCGACCGTCGTGATGTCCTTGCCGTCGTTCATCACGGCGAAGCTCAGACAGGACAGCACGCGCTTGCCGTCGACCAGCACCGTGCACGCGCCGCATTGGCCATGGTCGCAGCCCTTCTTGGTGCCGGTCAGTCCGACATGGTCCCGCAACGCATCGAGCAGGCTGGTTCTCGTATCGAGCGACAGCTCATAAGCCTGCCTGTTGATCCGCAACGACGTGACGGCCGGTTGCCTCAGTTTCGGCTGGGCTGCGCTCGGCGCTTCGGCCCGTGCATGCGAAGCAAGCAAAGGCGCAGTGGCGGCCGCCGACACCGAACCTGCCATGAAACGCCTTCGACTGAGACCATTATTGGATAGGGCTGAGGGCTGGGACATGGCTCGCTCCTGGGCTGGCTGGGTCCGTGCGCTAACCTTTCAACGAAGCCAATGTTCCAATTGGCCACCCCAAAACCCGTGGCACTTCACGGAAGCGTGACTCCGCCATTGACGGCTGGATCGTCGCTTGGGTCTCTCAACAGACTGGAACATGCGTCCTGATAAGGAGTTCTTGCCCAAGAGCCACCGGCACATCCAAAGGGCATCATGAAATCGAAACTGGTCGCAGAGACCCCCGGGCAAAGGACATTCGTGGTCGTGCTCGATCCGGGCGAGGAAGCCTTCGCGTCGCTCACCGACTTTGCCGGTCAGAAGGGAATTGCCGGCGCCTCCCTGACGGCGATCGGCGCGTTTGAAAAAGCGACGGTTGGCTGGTTCGACTTCCAATCGAAATCCTACCGCGAGATCCCGGTCGCCGAACAATGCGAGGTGCTGAGCGCGATCGGCGACATCGCCGTCGACGACAGCGGCAAGGCGAGCTTGCATCTCCATGCCGTTCTTGGCCTGAGCGATGGATCGACCCGCGGCGGACATCTGCTCGAAGGCATGGTGAAGCCGACACTGGAAGTCATGATCACGGAATCGCCTGTGCATTTGCGGCGCACGAAACGACCAGCCCTCGGCATCGCCCTGATCGATCTTGACGCGTGAAATCCTGCGCTACCGAAACCGCATCTTCGATCACGCGTTCAAACTTGATGGAACAACCGGACGTCTTTACGCGAAACGCAGCCGTCGAGCGATATGGCGGGTGCCTGTGCGGGAACATCCGTTACCGCCTGACCGGCGAGCCGCGCGTGCATTATTGCCACTGCGATATGTGCCGTCGCGCGACCGGGAGCGCCTTCGCCGTGCTTGGCTGGGTGCCTGTCGCCGGCCTCTCGTGGCTGACCGTGGAACCGACCTGTCGCCGCTCGTCGCCAATCGCCCGGAGAAGCTTCTGCCAATCCTGCGGTACGCCTCTTACCCTTGCCTATGACGCGAACCCGCAGGAAATCGCGATGCATATCGGGACCTTTGACGATCCGGCCGAGCTTGAGCCACGACACAATTACGGTTCTTCGCAGCGGCTCGGCTGGGTCTGCTGCGGCATCGACCTGCCACACCATGACACGGAAGAGCGATGGTAACGGCACGAGACAGCGGCTTCCCGTTGCCCTTGGACACGCCACCGATGGAAGCGCGAACGGCGGAAGTGTTGCCGGAGGGAAACGGCCCTTGGCTTTATGAGCCGAAATGGGATGGATTTCGTTGTCTTGCCTTCAAGGACGGCAAGGCGGTCGATCTAAGGGCGAAGTCGGGCAAGCCGCTTGGCCGCTACTTTCCCGAATTGATCGCGACGATGCAAAGCCTCGATGCCGGGGATTTCGTCGTCGACGGCGAGATCGTCATCGAGATCGACAGTCGCGCTTCCTTCGACGCGTTGCAGATGCGGCTGCACCCGGCCGAGAGCCGCATCCGCAAGCTAAGCATCGAGACGCCGGCGCAGTTGATCCTCTTCGATATGCTCGTCGCCCCGGGCGGCAAGATCACGCTCGAACGCCCCTTGGGCGATCGGCGTAACGCTTTGGCGGCCTTCCTGGCCAAAGTACCCTCTGCCAGGCTCCGGCTGTCGCCATCCACCACCAATGTCGCCACCGCCAGGCAATGGCTGCAAGGCGCCGGCCACGGCTCGACCGACGGTGTCGTCGCCAAGATGCTCGACGAGCCTTATCGGCCAGGCGAGCGCGCGATGGTCAAGGTCAAGCGGCTGCGCACGGCGGACTGTGTGGTCGGCGGCTTCCGCTATCTGAACGGCAAGCGGCAGGTCGGATCGTTGCTGCTCGGCCTCTACAACGACCAAGGGCAGCTCGATCATGTCGGCTTCACATCGACCATTGCCAATGAGAGCCGCGCCGCGCTCACGACGGAGCTCGAGGCGTTGCGCGGAGGGCCGGGTTTCACCGGCAAGGCCCCCGGCGGACCGAGCCGCTGGAGCACAGAGCGCAGCGGCGAATGGGAGGCGGTGAAGCCGGAACTGGTGGTCGAGGTGCGTTTCGACCATGTCACCGGCGACCGCTTCCGCCACGGCACCAGGCTCTTGCGCTGGCGGCCCGACAAAGCGCCGCGCCAGTGCACGTTCGAGCAGATCGAGTAGCCTAACCTGCCGGCGGCTACAAAGTCTGGAGGATCATGTCTTGAACGCGAACAGACTTGCGTCCGCATCATCTTTGCCGGCGATGGACGCCGAGATGATCTCGGACGCGATCTGGGAAAAGATGATCCCGTTTCCGCCATAGCCCATCACCGCATGAACGCGCGGATGCCCCGGCACGCCGCCGATGATCGGCAGTCCGGTTCCGGTGGCGCCGAATGAGCCTGCCCAGGCGAAGTTCGCCGCTGTGTCCAGTTGCGGGAACATCTTCCCGAGTTTCTGCTCAAGACGATCCGTCTTTTGCGCGGTCAGGGCGTCGCGCCGTTCTTCGTCGGTGAACTCCTCGTCTTCGCCGCCGCAGATCACGCGGCCGTCGGATGTGGCCCTGAGATAGAGGTACGGATCGGAAGCCTCCCAGATCATGGCGGCGAGCGGCCAGAGTTTTTTCGGCTGCGGGCGCGTCGCGATCGCCCATGTGGAGATGATGCGATGGCCGGTATTCGGCACGATGTCGAGCAGTTCGTATCCGGTTGTGAGAATAAGATGGCGCGCCTTGATCACAGGGCCATCTCGGGTCGCCACCGTCACGCCGAGCCGATTGTCCTTGATCGCAGTCGCTTCCGCCTGCGCATAGAACCGCGCCTTGCGTTGCAGGCTCGCGCTCAGCAGTCCGGACGTCAATTGGCGCGGATCGAGCGCCAGATTGCCATGGCTCAGAATTGCTGCGGCGCGACCTATCCCGAAATCCTCTCTCAGTTTTTTTCGCGTTAGCAAGCACGCTCCAATGCCCGCCTCGCGGCGTGCCTCCGCCTCGCGGCGCAGGTCCGACGCATCGAGCCTATTGCCGGCCAGGTAAAGCGATGGCGTATCCGCCGCCCGGCAGCGGATATCGAGTTCCGCGATGCGTCCGCGCAGGTTGAGCAACGACAGTCGCGAGCGCCGCCAAGCCTGTCGAGCGGCATCGCCTCCGATCATCCGGGACAGCCTGATGAGCGGTTGATCGATCTCGAACTGGACAAGCGCCGTCGTGGCTGCCGTCGACCCTTTCAGCGGCCCGCGCCTGTCGATGCAAATCACGGAATGGCCATCGCGGGTCAGCGCTTCGGCCATCATCGCGCCGCTGATGCCCATGCCGACGATCAGGATGTCGGTTTTTACATCTCGGGTCAGGCGGTCTGCCGGCACCGCAGTTGAGCGATAGGCAGCCCAGATAGGTGTGCCGCTTCTGAGATCGAGCTTGCGAGGCATGAAAGTTCCCGGTTCCGCACGATAAGTCACAAGGCGCGCTGCCGTTCCCGGTCGACGGCGTTCCGCGGCGAACAAGAAGCGGAACAACTCGTCTTGCGGCGGGTTCTCCAGTCGAAGCTCAGTATTGGAGAACGTCATGGACCCGCGCGACAAACAGCGGCCGGCAAAGACCGAAGAAACCGAAGCCCCGACCATCGAGCAGCAGGATTGGGACGCTCTTGAGGGTGGCAGAATCCTGCCGGACAGCGTTGCCGTAAACGGCGACCCGCAGGATGACGCCGAAGCGGAAGGAGATCTTCCCGAGGAAGATGACGACAACCCCTTCCAGGACAGCGACGAAGCCTTGCCCGACGACGAGGAGGAACGCGTCCTGTCGAAGGATCCTTCCAAGGAAGGCAGTCGTTTCGACGAGGTCTAGGTGCGGTCGCCAGCCAGTTCAGATTTCGAGCAGCGCGTAGGGCCGGCCCGTCGGCTTCGTGATGTGCATGGCGACATTGTAGACCTTGGCACCGCCGGGGGTCTGGCCCTCATAGCTGCCGCGATGCGCATGGCCATGCACAACGGCGCTCACCTTGAACCGGTCGATCGTTTCGGCAAGGCGGGATGATCCGAGGAACGGGAAGATTTCCGGCGGCTCGCCGGCGACCGTCTCCGGGATCGGCGCATAGTGAAGAACCACCAGCGTGCGCTTGGCGCGGACCTGTCGCATGGCGTTCTCCAGCCGCATCGCTTCATTGACGCTCTCGGCCACCATGGCCTTGATTGCCGGCTCGCCGAAAGAGCCGAGCATCCTCGAGCCGAAGCCGCCGACAAAACCCTTGACGCCGACAAAGCCGACATCCATCAGTTCCGTCGCCTGCCCGTCGAGGAGATAGACGCCGGCCTGGCGGAGCGTCGCCGCGATCTGGTCGACACAGCCGGATTCGTAATCGTGGTTGCCGAGTACGGCGACGACGGGGATCGAGCAGGCCCGCAGGTCCTCGGCGAGAAGCTCGGCCTCTTTGGGCTTGCCGAGGTTCGTGAGATCGCCGGTAAGCACGAGGATGTCGGCCTCGCGCGAAACCTCGCCGAACAGATCGCGGTAGGACGTCTGCGCATCTTCCTGGACATGCAGATCGCCCACGGCAGCGACTTTGACTTTGCCGTTGCCGCTCGCTTTGCGATCTGCCTTGCTTCGTTCAGCCATCGCGGAATTCTCCAACGCCGCCGACGCCCGCAAAACCCCATTCCTTGACGTCGATCTCATAGTCGACCTGCGACAGTAGCCGGCCGCGGCAGATCTTCATCCTCGGCGGAGGCAATTGCCGCTGCCTGGCGAGCCGCTCGACCAGATTGTCCAGCAGCCAGTCGGGAATGTGGTCGCGTTCACTGGGATAGATCCACCGGAAATTCAGCACCTGCATCAAGAGCACCTCCCAGTGGGTGTCGAGATAGGACAGCAATCTTTGCCAGTCGATCTGCTCATGCGCCTTGAGGATGGTGTGGGCGATGTCGGCGCCGTCATGCCGGCCCCTGTCCTGGATGAAGCATTTCGACCAGATGAGCTCGGTCGGCCCGATGATGCGGACCCGGTTGCCCAAGAGTTCGACCTGGCGGGCATTCTCCAGCCACTGGTCCTCGACCTGCATGGTGCCGTTGGCGGAAGCAAAGATCACATCGAAGAAATGCGGGCCTTCGAAGACCTTCCCCAGCCAGCGGTCGTCCTCGATCTCG
Source organism: Mesorhizobium sp. B3-1-6 (assembly GCF_006439555.1). Lineage (NCBI taxonomy): Bacteria > Pseudomonadati > Pseudomonadota > Alphaproteobacteria > Hyphomicrobiales > Phyllobacteriaceae > Mesorhizobium > Mesorhizobium sp. B3-1-6. The sequence goes on from NZ_VFTM01000001.1 coordinate 331,247, forward strand.
ACCGCGTAGCCGATATCCTTGAAATGGGCGAGGATACGCGGGCAATCGCCGGCCTTGCAGAAGATATCGAGGTCCTTGGTCTGGCGCACGACGCCGGTATAGGCGCTGACGGCGTAGGTTCCGGCGACCAGGAAAGGGATGTCGGTGGCAGCAAGTTCGCGGATCGCGTGCGTATAGAAGGCTTCCGCTTCGGCGCTCTTCAGCGTCGGCTCCGCCTTTGCGTCGATCACAGGCAGCGTCGCCAGCACTCCCGGCAACTCGTCATTGGCCATCAACCGTCGCTCCGGCTTTTTATCTTCTTCCACCTGTTTCGGTAAACAGCGGCGATCCGGTGTTGTTCCGCCGTCAGCGGCATCTTCATGGCGGTGGAGGCTGGAACATTGTGAAACCGTGCGGGTTGGAGATCAAAGCAATACGAGCCGAGCTCCACCATGAATCCCTCCACCACCGATCATGTCGAAATCCGCAAGTACAACCATCCGACCGGCGGATGGGGATCCCTCAAATCATTGATCCGCAAGGCACGCGGCGAAGGCTTGCTGATGTCGGGCATCTGGAGCACGCTGCTCAAGCAGAACAAGGCCGACGGCTATATGTGCGTCTCCTGCTCCTGGGCGAAGCCCGCCGAGCCGCGCCCGTTCGAATTCTGCGAGAACGGCGCCAAGGCCACGATCTGGGAGGCCGCGTTCCGCGACATCGGCGAGGAGCTCCGCAAGCTCGATCCGAGATCGGTCGTGCTCTACACCTCGGGGCGCGCCTCGCTCGAGGCGTCGTTCATGTATCAGCTTTTCGCGCGCATCTACGGCTCGGGCAATCTGCCGGACTCCTCCAACATGTGCCACGAGTCGACTTCGGTCGGCCTGCCCGAGTCCATCGGCTCGCCGGTCGGCACCGTGCAATTGGAGGACTTCGGCCATTGCGACCTGATGTTCTTCTTTGGCCACAACACCGGCGTGAGCGCGCCGCGATTGCTTCACCCGATCGAGGAGGCGCGCCAGCGCGGCATACCCGTCATCACCTTCAATCCGCTGCCGGAGCGCGGCCTGAAGCGCTTCAAGAATCCACAGAGCCCAGTTGAAATGCTTTCGCCGGGCGCCGGCACCAGGATGTCGAGCGACTTCTTCCAGATTCGCGGCGGCGGCGACATCGCCGCCATGACGGGCATTGCGAAGGCCGTTTTGGCGCTCGACGACGCGGCAAAGAATGCTGGCGCGCCGCGTGCCCTCGACACGGCTTTCATCGAGGAACATACACACGGCTTCGATGCGTTCGAAGCCTATCTGCGCCGCACATCGTGGGACAGGATCGAAGCGCGTTCGGGCATTGCGCGCGCCGATCTGGAGCATGTGGCTAAGATCTACAGCAAGGCATCGGCGGTCATCGGCAATTACGGCATGGGCCTGACGCAGCACCGGCACGGGACCGAGAACGTCCACATGCTTTGCAATCTGCTGCTGATGCGCGGCAATGTCGGCAAGCCCGGCGCCGGCGTGTCGCCGCTTCGCGGCCACTCCAACGTCCAGGGCCAACGCACCGTCGGCATCTCCGAAAAGCCGGAACTTGTCCCCCTCGACAAGTTCGCCGAATTCTACAATTTCGAGCCGCCGCGCGAGAAAGGGCGCGACACGGTCGAAACATGCGAAGGCGTGATCGACGGCTCGGTGAAGGGGTTCATCGGACTGGGCGGCAACTTCGTGCGGGCCGTTCCGGAAACCGGACTTGTCGAAGACGCCTGGCGGCACCTGAGATTGCATGTCCAGATCGCCACGAAACTGAACCGCAGTCACCTGATACCGGGAGCGATCACCTATTTGCTGCCCTGTCTCTCACGCATCGAGAAGGATTTGCAGGCTACCGGCGAGCAGCATGTCTCGATGGAGGATTCCACAGCCTGCATCCACGGTTCCTTCGGCTATCGCCCGCCGGCCGGACCCAGTCTGCTCTCCGAGCCAAAGATCGTCGCCGAGCTCGCCAAGGCGACGGTCGCGGGAAGGAGTTCAATTCCCTGGGATGAATGGGTGGCCGACTATTCGCGCGTGCGCGACGAAATCGAACGTTGTTATCCAGACCACTTCAAGGACTTCAACAAGCGCTTCCTGGTGCCGGGCGGTTTTCATCGCGACATCAAGGCCTCCAAGCGGGTGTGGCAGACCCCCAACAAGAAAGCCAACTTCAAGCCGCCGACGATGCTCGAAACGGATCCCGACATCGACGTCTCGCGGTCGGATGCGCTGACACTGATCACGGTTCGCTCCAACGACCAGTTCAACACCACCATCTATGGCTACCGGGATCGCCTTCGCGGCATCAGCGGGACGCGGATGGTGCTGCTGATGAACGCGCACGATATCGAACGGCTGGGCCTCCATGACGGCGAGGTGATCGACCTGGAGTCCGCGGCCGATGACGGTGTCGAACGACGGGTGCGCGGCCTTCGCGTTACGCCCTACTCAATTCCGCGCGGCGATTGCGCCGGCTATTATCCCGAGCTCAATCCGCTCATCCCGCTCTGGCATCGGGCCGAAAAGGCGCACGTGCCAGCGGCGAAATCGGTTCCGGTTCGGGTGGTCATACCGGGATGACGCTCGCCCATGAGCCCATGCGGATGAAGCTGGCGCAAAGCCCGGCCTGTGATCTCATTTGTGACACAGGAATGCAGGCCGGGCCTATCCCAAGTGAGGGCACAAAGGCCAGCCTATACAGCCAGCCGATCGGGGCGAGTGATGGTCGCTGCTGTCAATGGCCAGTTTTCGCATGCGGCGCGTGCACAGGCTTGCTCTCCGGGGAGCCGCGCTCCCTCAGCCAGATTGCCAGCAGCACCAGGACGCCCGTCGACAGAAACTCGCTCTGCCAGTTCTGAAAGCTCTCGAACCAGAATTGCCCGGAAACGAGATGCGCCAGAATGGTCTCCGCCGGCTGGTGATGCAGCGCGGCTTCTTCTGCCGCGTGGCGCGTGCTTTGCCAAAGATGGAAGACGAAGGTCGCGACGAAGATCAGGAAGAGCGCTGTTCCAAGCGAATGCGAATAGAGCCAGAGAATGATCCCACCGCGCTTTACCGGCCAGGGGACATCGGGGTCTTCGCGATGTCTGGCGGGATCTTCGTTTTCCGGTGAGTCCGCATCGGGATCCCTGGACTCTGCCGAACCGCGCTGCACCAGATAAGCGGTGAGGAAAACATAGGCCCATTTTTCCAGGAATTCGCTTTCCCAGTTCTCGAAAACGCTTTCCTGAAATTCACCGGATCCGAGAAACGAGGCAAAGGACTGGTTCGCCAAGCCATGCATCGCCCTGTCCTGTTGGCTGGCGAAATAGCCCGAGATTGCCTGGCCGACCAGACATGCAACGAAGATGGCGAAGACGGTGATCAGCAGGCCGTTATTTCGAAAAAAACGCATCATCCATAACTCCTTGATTTCTCGCCGCCTGCTCTCTTCAACTCTCGAGTCCCGCCTCCTTTTCCAATCGGTCGAGCTTCACCTTAATCTCTTTCGGGTCGGCGTGCTCAAGTCCGACCACTGAGGTCGCCGCGAAATGTTCCCGGGTGGAAATGGAGCTTGCCGTTCAGACGGCGCGGCCTATCAATGGGTCGCCTACTGCCAGCATTCGAGGATGGCTTCCACCGGCGCCACCTCGACATGATGCGAGTAGCGCTTGGTGAAAAGCTTGAGGATGTTCTCATACGCCTCGTCCGACGTGCTGCAGATGGCGTCCTCGGCAAGGATGGTGCGGTAACCCAGATCGATCGAGCCCAGCAGCGTGGCCAGAACGCACATATCGGCCTCGCCACCGCTGACGATGATCTCTTCGACGCCTTCGGACTGGAGCACGCCCGACAGTTCGCCGCTTAGCCATGGCGAATAGATCGGCTTGTCGAACAGGCGCGCCGGCGGCAGATGGACGGCAAGCTCGGGCAACAGTTCGATCATTTCCTTGCCTGCCCTTGCGATCGTCATTTGCGCCCAACGCTCATAATACTGCTTCCACTGGCCGTGGCCGTCGCCGGGATTTCTCGCGGGGATGAACCTGGTGAAGATGGTGGCTTCGGGCCGCTTGCCAACCAGCCTCTGCACCTGCGGCAGGATCGCGGGCAGCCATTCGACCGCCCAAGGACCCGGCGGCGCGAACATCCGCTGCATGTCGACGCAAATGTGTATGGCCTTCGCCGAAATCGGTGCGAGGTCGCTCAAGTCACGGCCATCAAATGGCGGCACGTTCGATGCTGCCGGAAGCAGTTTGCGACTGGAAGCTCATCGGCAAGCCGGACTCCTTGATGCGACGCGCCAAGGCACGCATCGCGCGCGCCACCGGGTACATCTTGATGCGTTCGAATTCCATTGCCTGTGCCTCGGCCATGGCCGCGCACCGTTCCCGTTCGACGATTCCGGTGAGGGAGTTTCGGCAGCGTATGCCATTGTGGGTTTCCAGTCGTGTGTCTGCGACTAACTCGATGGCAGGCGGTCTGTTCCATAAAAGCGTAATGCATTCTTGCACTTGGAGCAGTTCAGCGTTTGATAGAATCGCCGAACTGCTCCAACTCATTGTTTTTACGCAATTCCGGACAGAAAACCGCTGCGCACTTTTCTTGGAATTGCTCTAGCGCCGGCTGGAGGACGACCAGGAAGGCACCGCAACATTGGACGACGTGTCCACGGCGGCGGCTGGAGACGTCTCCCCCAGGTCTTCAATCAATGACATGCGTGCTCGGTTCAACCGACTTTTGATCGTGCCGATGGCGCAACCGCAAATGCTCGCTGTTTCCTCATAGCTCACGCCCAGGATGGCGATCAGCACCAGGACCTCGCGCTGCTGGGGCGGCAATTTGCCGATGGCGGCGTGAACCTCCTGGCTGCGGATATGCCATTCCTGGTCGCCATAGCTGATTGAACGGGCCGACGCGCAGTCGGTCGCTCCTGGCGCCTCGCGCATATAGACCTTGTGCTTTGTGTAGAAGGTGTTGCGCATGATCGTGAACAGCCACGACTTCATTCGCGTGCCGGGTTCGAACTGATCGATATGCGCTATGCCCTTGAGGAGAGTTTCCTGCACGAGATCGTCCGCGTCGGTCTTGTCTCTACAGAAGGTGCGCGCAAAGGCTCTCAAGGCTGGGATCAGATCGAGGATCGTCGCCTCATTTTGGAGGGCTGACGAGCCGGAATTCATCGTCCGCAAAAACGCCTCCTGGAGGATAGCTTGGATTGGATGATCAAGGCTAATGCGCCGCGAACAGGTAGGTTCCTGTTGCGGCCTCAATCGATGTTCAGCCGCTGTAAAAATTTCGAGCGCTGTCTTTACTTTGGCGATCGATCTTCGCCCTCGAAGCCGGGATCGCGCTTGACGCCGTGTGCAATCTCTCGCGGCTTGCGCGACATAGCACCAGCCGGCCGCCGCAGTTTGCGCATCCATTTCGGCGTGCGCTCGGCAAGCAGATTTCAAAGCGGGCATCTATGCTCTCAAGCTTTGACGCCAGAAGCCTCAAACACCGCCAGACGGGATTTAACCCGGCTGGCGGTGCCACCTTGAAGTTTTGTCAGTGCAGCTTGCCGCCGGCTTTCGCCATCCGAGCAGCCGCTTCCAATTCTCGCGCCAACTCAACCAGCCGCTCAGGGGCTGGCTCGTCCGCGACGATCTCAAACGCGGCAAGCAGTTCCCCATCGAGCGTTGAACGCTTTGGAGCCGCGGTTTGGGTCTCTATCGGGATCACGGTGTGTCGACGCACGGGCCTGCTCATAACAAATGTTAACACACCCGGCGTAACCGGCAATCAAAGCAAAGTTCCCTTCCTGCCTTCCTCGGAGAATTGAGCGGCGGAGCCGGGCGGCCTGTCATTCCGCCGCCATGGCATTGACCTTGCGCTCGGCAATTTCCGACAGCTTGTCGTCAGCCGCTTTCTCTTCCTTGAGGGTCTCGGCCAGGACAGCGGCGCAGTCGTTTCGGCCGAGTTGCTTGGCCCACGCTATCAGCGTTCCATAGCGTGTCATTTCGTAGTGCTCGACGGCTTGAGCCGACGCGATCAAAGCAGCGTCGAGAACCTCCTTGTCGTCGACATCAGCGCTGACATCATCAGCCTCCTCGAGAATGCCGTCGATCGCAGGGCAATCGACCGCCTTAATCTTCTGGCCGTGCATCTCGAAGACCTCTTCGACCCGCGCGACATGGCCCTCCGTTTCGCGAAGATGCTTCTCGAACCCAGCCTTCAAATTGCCGTCTGAAGCCTTCTCGATCATCTTTGGCAGCGCTTTTAGGATCTGCTGCTCCGCATAGTAGATGTCCTGAAGCGTATGAACGAACAGGTCGTCCAACGTTTTGATGTCCTTCGAGAAAAAACCCATGATGGCCGCCTTTCGTTTGTGACCGCAATTGCTGGACTTCCAGACTGTGATGAGCCCGGAAGCCGCCTAATCGCGAGGTCTGCTGAATGTTCCCTAGGCTCGATTGAGCGATTGGCTCGGCCATAAGGAGTCACAAGCCGGGTTCGCAGGCGGACGAGATGGCCCGGCGCCGGCCTTTGCCAAGCCCTTCGTAACGATTGATAAAATAACGACAATGGAGCAGTTATGGGGAAGGTCGCCGCCAAGCGACGCTCGGCATGATTGATCCGCGGGTGAGTCGCGGGCGTAATGTGAAGGCGCCGCGCCTCCGCCCAGCGAGCGAAACAAGCTCTCCGTCTGACTTTACCCGCTCGACCAGAGGTCTGGAATGCCATAAATCCCAGAAATTTCGCCATTATACTTGACAACTCGATTACGCTTCAGATGATTTGAATTGATGGGGAGATTACTCTTCGTATTTTATTGATTTATCTTTAGCTGCAGTCATGAAAAGATGACTTGAACCGAACTGTTCTCCTCAAGTCCAAGTTGCCCAAATTCGACGCCGATGCCGGAAGATTTGACGCCCCCGAACGGTGCGTTCGGCTGGATGGCGCCGTGCTTGTTGATCCAGACCGAGCCGCATTCGAGGTGCGATGCGATCCGTTTGGCTTCCCTGACATCCCTGCACCATACCGAGCCACCAAGGCCGTTCACACTGTTGTTGGCCTCTCGGATCGCATCGTTGACGTCGGCATAGCGGATGATCGGCAGGACGGGGCCGAACTGCTCCTCATCGACCAATGGATCCCCATTGGCGAGGCCGGAGACAAGGGTGATCGGATAGAAGTGGCCTGGGCCTTCCTTGGCGCTTCCGCCGAGCAGAACTTTCCCGCCACGCGCCTTGGCGTCTTCCACCAGCCGCGTCACCTTGTCGAACTGGGCCCTGTTCTGGATTGGCCCCAGCAAGTTGGCCTCGTCCATGCCGTCGCCCATCGTCACCTTTGCGGCAAAGGAAACCAGGTTCTCGCAGACTGCGTCATGAACGTCGGCGTGCACATAAAGCCGTTTCATGGCAGCGCAGGTCTGTCCGCTGTTGATGAAGGCGCCCCAAAAAAGCCCTTCGGCAATCGCGACCGGATCGACATCTGGAAGGACGATGCCCGCGTCGTTGCCTCCAAGTTCGAGAGTCAGGCGCTTGAGCGTATCAGAGGCCGACCGCATCACCTTCTTGCCGGTCGATGTCGAGCCCGTGAAGACAAGCTTGCTGATGCCGGCATGTTCGGAGATCAGGTGGCCGACATTGTCCTGGCCGGCGACGACGTTGACCACGCCAGCCGGCAGGCACCCGTTAAGAATTTCGACCATACGGATGGTTGACAGCGGCGTGTAGGGCGACGGCTTGACGACGACGGTATTGCCAGCGCGGATCGCCGGCATGATATGCCAGCAAGCAATCATCAGCGGCCAGTTCCAGGGGGTGATAGAGCCGACCACGCCGAGCGGCTTTCGATGGAGCTCGACGCGGCCTTCATCGTTGTCCTGAAGGATTTGCACCGGAAGTTCGAGGTCCGCGGTGTAACGGGTCCAGGCCATGGCGCCTGCGAGTTCGAAGCGTGAGCCCATCCCGCCAAGCGGCTTACCCTGTTCCAGGGTCAGCAGTGTCGCGAGCTCTTCCAGATGCTTTTCGATGGCATTGGCGGCATCATGAACGGCCTTCTTGCGGACTTCATTCGACGTCCTGCTCCAGCCTTCGAACGCCGCCCGCGCCGCCGAGACTGCGTTGTCGATATCCGTTTTCTCTGCCTCAGGAGCTCTGCCTGCGATCGCCGCCGTCGACGGGTTGTACACGTTGAAATGGTTGCGCGCCGTAACCTGCACGCCGTTTATGATGTGACAGAAATCGTTCATCGCTCTCTCCCGGGTACGATGCCTGTGCGCTCAGGACGATTTGCCAACGAACGGAACCGTGGTGACCTCGGCCTTCACGACGCCGAGCGGGTGGCTGACTTCGATCACATCGCCGACTTCGACCGAGGCATCGACCAGCGCGATACCGAGGCTGCGGTCGAGCGCGAATGAGTGCGCCGCCCATCGCACGACGCCGGGATTGCCTCTCGCGTCCTTGGCATCCCAGAACCACTCCATGCGCGGAACCGGTCCTTCGATGAACAGGCCAACCGACTTGCGCCTGACGCCATCGGCCCTGATCCGTTTCAGCGCATCCTTGCCTATGAAATCGGCCTCGACGTCGAGATGGACGAATTTGTTGCCAAGATCCTCAAGCGCGTTCATGCCCGAATTGGTGTAGTAGCTGATGTCGGTCACGCCCCGCTCGAGCGCGCGGAAGATGTTGGGGCCCATGACCATGATATCGTAAGGCTCGCCCGCTTTCTTGACCGCGTCCCAGATGTCGGTCGCGCCCACGGACGACAGGGGATAGATTTCGAAGCCTTCGCCGCTGCTCCAGCCCGTGCGCGAAACGACCACATCCTTGCCGAGCACCGTTGTCCGCATGCATGTGTAGTTCTTCAACTCCCAGACCGGGTCCGCGCATATCGCCTTCATGACCTCGATGGAGAGCGGGCCCTGAATCTGCATGGGGGCGATGTCCGGTTCGGACACTTCCACCTTCCAGTCCGAGCCCATCACGATGCCGCGCGCCCAAAGCGTGATGTCGGTGTTTCCGTGCGAGATCCAGATCGTGTCTTCCGATGGACGCAGCACGACCGGATCGCACAAGCAGATACCGTTCTCGTCGGTCAGCAATGTGTAACGGCATTGGCCGACCTTCATGGTGGACATGTCCCGGCATGACAGATAGTCCATGAACCGCAGCGCGTCGGGACCCTTGAGCTGGGTCTGCCGCTCAAGGCCGACATCCCACAGCGTAACGCCATTGAGAAGGGTGTCGTATTCCTGGAAGGGCATTCGCCCGTAGATCATCGGGAAATGCATGTTGTTGTAGACCATCCACTCCATGCAGCCCTCTTCCACGGACTTACCGAAATAGGGCGAGAGTCGATTGACGGTGAAGACCCGCTGGCGCTCTTCGGGGAAGATCGGTCGGCGGTCCAGGTACTCCGTAAGCCGCTTGATCTTGCCGTCGACGAGCGTGATCTCGCCGACCATGCGAAAATCGACGCGATGCGGCGTGCCATCAAGCTTGCCGCCGGTCCCGACAACCTCTGCGGAGTAGTTGGCCTCAACAAAACCGGTCGCACCGGCGTCGATCGCCGCAGTGACCTCCACCTGTATGTTCTTTTGGCTGAGGGCCGCCTGCCGCATCTCCTTTTCGATGCTGGCGCGGCCTTTAGCCGGCTTGTCGGCCATGGGTACGATGAACTCCCCATCATCGGTGAACATTGAAGCGATCGCCTCGGCATCGCCGGCGATGAAATGGTCGCAATATCTGCGGAACGCTTGTGTGGGGGTCATGGCTATTGGTGCTTTCGATGCGTTTTCGACGTGAAAAGTGCGGGAGCCTAAAGGATCGCCTTGTCTGACCAGAGGCGCTGATTGCGGCCGTCCATATAGAGACTGAGACGCATCAGGCGCTCCGAATCGACTTCCGCAACAACGGCGACGGGATGCACGTGCTGGACGCCGCCCCGCTCCGTTTTCAGCCTGCCGCTTGCAATGGCAACGATATCGTTGACCGCTGGCTCAGACAGTTCGAAGCGTGACGAAGAGACGGCCTCGAAAATCGCTTCATGACCGCGGCGCAGTTCTGTCTGTCCGAACAGCCGGTTCGGCTTCAGCATGGGAATCTCGACGAGTCCGCCATTGGAAAACAGCTCCATGATCGCGCCAATATCCTTCCGCGCGAAGGCGCGCACGTAGGCTTGCAGCGCGTCTCCGGGGTTGGAAAAAGCTTCTGTCTTCACAGCCATCCAGCGTTCCTCGCTATCTTCTTGCGGCGCGCAATTGCGACGCTCTCGGGTCTTGACTAAGCTATGGAGAAGACAGGCAAAATGCATGATGACCCCAGTACCCATGCGCCGTTTGTCGGAGGAACCACGACCTATGCGGAAGGAGGCTTTTTCAGACGCGGGCGTGTACGCCGATCCAGGCGGGAGCGCTTGGCGAAAGCCAGGGAAATGGTGACGCGATCCTCGGAAGTCACATTGGGACTGTTATCGCGTGCACTCGACCACCGGGGCGAGGCTGACTTCCAGTTCCAACTCCTGGAAGCGTTGAGCTCCCTGCTGCATTGGAACTATCGCTATATTTTCCGCTATGGCCCCAACGAGCCGCCAGTTTGCCTGTTTCGAGAAGGCGGCGATTTTCATTCGTTCGATGTTTACCTGAGCGGTTTCTACCGGTTCGATCCGTTCTACCGGCTGTGCCTGAATGGCCCCCAACTCGGCGTTGAGCTGTTCCGCGACCACACCGTTGCCGAAAGAGGATTTCAGACCTATCACGACCTGCTGACATCGGAAGGCGTGTCCGACGATATCGTCGTCATGCTTCCGGATTCGAATGGCGCTACCCTGGTTCTCTGCTGGGATCGCGCCGAGGGGCAGTTCTCCATGCGGACGGTGCTTTTGCTGCGCACCTATCTGGCGCTGGCAAACTCGATTCATCAGACGCATCTCGGTACGCCCAACGCGAACCCGACGGCTCAAACAGACCAAGTCTCAGACGGCTTGTCCGCCACGCGCGGCGCGCCGCCTTCGCTTCTGTTCGATGTCGCGGTCGAAACCTACAGTCCTGCTAACCTTGCCCCGCGTGAACTCCAGATCGTGCATCTATCCCTTCGAGGCTATCACAATGCCGCCATCGCGAAGGCCATGGGCATCAGCCATCAGGTGGTCAAGAACCGCAAGCGAATGGTCTATGACAAACTGGACATCACCTCCGAGCGCGAACTGTTCCGGCTCTTTCTCGACCACATCATGAGTGACGTTCGGGAGGACGCCGTTTGAGGCAAGTTGAGCCGCGTCGCGCCGCAGACGGCCAAGCTCCCTTGAGGGCGGCGGCACTTCAGGCGCGGTTGCGACCCAGGAACTTGGAAAGACCGACACCGAGGATGAGGGCAAAGCCGTTGACCAGATCGTTGACGTAGACCTCGGCGCCGGCAAGGTTGAGACCGCTGTTGATGGTCGCCAGGAAGAATACGGCGACGATAACTCCGGCGACGTTGTAGGTGCCCGGCAGAATTGCGGAGGCGCTAAGAAACGCCGCCGCGAGGGCCGGCAAGGTGAAGGATTCGCCGACACGCGGGTTTGCGCCGCCCGTCCTGGCGATCTGGATGAAACCGGCGAAGCCCGACAGGGCACCGGATATCACGAAACTGAGGATCACCATGCGGGTCGTATTGATGCCGACGAGTTTGGCTGCCGAGATGTTTGAGCCGATCGCATAGAGATAGCGGCCGAACGGCGTGAAGATGATCACATATCCGAGAAGCAGCGCGACGATGAGAAGAGCGAAGAAGGGCAGCGGAATCCCGAACAGGGTGCCTGATCCGAATTTGGACAGGATCGGCGGAATGTTGCTGACGATGCTGACGCCGCCAGTCTTCCAGGTCACGATTCCATGGATAATGATCGATATGCCGAGTGTCGAAATCAACGAGTTGATTCCGGCGCGTGTGACCAGGACGCCGTTTACGACACCGATGGATGTGCCGATCGCGACCGCAAGCAACAGCGCCAGGAACCAGGGCATGCCTGCCGACATCGCGACCGCTGCAAAAATAGAAGAAAGCCCGAGATTTGCGCCCACGCTGACGTCGAACTCGTTGACGATCAGCGGGACGAAGGCTGCCAGCGCTACGATCGCCAAGACCGCCTGATTGGCGATCACGATGCGCAGATTGGCCGACGTCGGGAAGGTCTCGCGTGTCGCCGGCAAGAGCGTGAAGAAAATCGCGATCAGAGCCAGGAGTGCCACAAGAGCGTAGGCCTCGCCATAAAGGCGGAAGAACCTACGGGCGCCATACTCCCGCGGCGCGGGCTTTGCATTGTTCGTGCCGGTTGCGACGAGAGCTGGTTCGGTCATGCTGCCACTCGCAGTTGGGTGAGTTCATGGAGGTGTTGTGTCGTGAGTTCGTTTCCGGACACATGGGCGCAGATCCTGCCACCGTTCAGCACCAGGGCGCGATCGCACAGGTCGACAAGTTCAGAAAAATCCGATGAGACGACAATGGCCGCCGCGCCTTCCATCGCGGCGGCGCGGATCAGTCGGTGGATCTCCGCCCTGGCGCCGATGTCGACACCCTGCGTCGGCTCATCGAGAAGCAGCAAGCGGGGTTTGCGCGACAGCCATCGTCCGATCGCTACCTTTTGCTGATTGCCACCGGATAGTTTGTCGACGGCGAGATCGACGCGACGCGGTTTGAGACCGACCAGATCGGCAAGGCGGAGCGCCTCCCGCTTTTCGGCGTCGAAGCGCAGGCGCAATCCCGACCAGTATCGATCAAGACTTGCAACGCTGAAATTGTTCATGACCGACAGGCTGGCAAATATTCCGTCTGCCATCCGGTCCTCGGGAACGAAGGCCATGCCGGCACGCACAGCGGCCCTGGGATCGACCGCGGTATACGGATGTCCGTCGAGCAGTATTGCACCCCCGGTCGGCCTGATTATGCCGAAGAGGGTACGCAGCAGCGCGCTTCGGCCACTGCCCAACAGTCCGGCGATACCGATGATTTCGCCGGCTCGTGCCGACAGGTCGACGCCGCGAAGCGGCCCGCCCTTAAGCCCTCTTGTCTCCAGCAGCATCGCGCCGGGGACCACACCCGCCGGCCTGCTAGCAGCAGTGTGGTTGGGGCCCGCGATGAGCCGGACAAGCATCGCCTTGGTTATTGAATCGCCGGAAAGATTCCCCGCGACCTTTCCATCACGCAGCACCGTGACGTGGTCGGCAAGATCCATGACCTCCTGAAGATGATGGGTGACGATGATGATGGTCTGGCCGGCCGCCGAGAAGCGGCGGAGTGCTGCGGCGAGCCTGTCCGCTTCCGCCGCCGACAGCGCCGAAGTGGGCTCGTCCAGAACCAGCAATCCGCTCGATTCGCCCTCCTGATCCTGCAGGGCTCGGGCGATCGCCACCATCATTTGGGCCGCCGGGCGCAAATTCGAGAGAAGTTGATCCGGATCTGCCTCGATGCCGAAGCGCTCGAGCACCTTGTTGGCCCTCCGCCTGACACTCGACCAGGAAATGCGTCCAAACCCGGCCGTCTCGAAGCCCCTGCCTATTGAAAGATTTTCTGCCACCGACAGATGCGGGAATGTCGAGGAATGTTGGTGCACGACGTGGATCGAGCATTTCTTCGCCGTTGCCGCCGAAAAAGTGGACGCGGCAAACTCGACGCCCCCGAGGTCGATCCGACCTGCGTCGGCTCCGACGACACCGGCCAGGATCTTGATCAGCGTCGATTTGCCCGATCCGTTGCCGCCGAGCAGCGCATGGATGCTTCCCGAGGATACATCGAACGATACATCCTCCAAAGCCCGGGTCGCTCCATAGGCCTTCGAGATTGCGTGCAACCTGACGGCGAATTTAGCCGCATTCATTCCGTGATGCCCCAGGCTTTCTTGTAGGCGGCGACGAAATCCGTCGAAGCATTGAACGCACCGGCGGTGCCAGCGTTGTGATCCTTGTCGAAAACTTGCAGGCCAGCCCCCGAATTGACGGCCGGTTGCCCGTTGAAGACCCTGTTTAACGCGTCAACCGCGGCATAGCCTTCCCAGGCGCTGGGAATTCCGACGCCCGCACTGACCTGCCGGCTGCCCGCCCGCACAAGATTCATCGTTGCCTCCTGGCCCTCCGCGGCCACGACAACCAAATCTCGTCCGGACGCTTCGATCGCCGGTCCGACTCCGCTCAGGATGACGGAATCCGCGGGAACAATGAGGCTGTTCGCATTGGGGAAGCGCAACAATGCCTGTTCAGCAAGCTGTTGCAGTTGCGGGCCTTGGGAACCGTAGCTGAACGACACTTCGTGGACAGTGCAGCCCGGGCAGCGTTTCAACTCTTCGATCGTGGCTTCGCTCGTCAGCTTTGAAACGAGCACCTCGTCGCTGACCAACACAATGGCCTCAGCCTTGCCCCCGGTCTTGGCGATGACGTAGTCGGCCTGCCAGGCACCATATTTCTTGACCCAGGGAATGAGATCGCCCTCGACATAGGTGACGGCAGCGTCGAACAGGGAAGGCTCGCCCGGATCGCTGACGCTGCAGTCCACCCCCTCGATACTGACGATCTTCAGGCCGGAGTCCCTGGCCTCCGCCAAAGGTCCCTTGACGCCGTTGCAGTCGGCGCCGGCGAGAACAACCGCATCGAACTTGCCGGCGATCGCCTGCCTGATGCCGTTGGCCATGACGGCCGGATCGTATTTTCCATCGAAGATCGTGGTGTCCCATCCCAACAGCCGGCCCGCTTCCTGAGTACCTGCTGCCTCCGCCGCGCAGAGACTGACGTCCTGGCTGCAGGAAACGAACCAGATCTTTTTGCCGGTGACGGGTTTGGGGCTTTCAGACGGCGGCAGCCGATAGCTCCCCGTGTAGAGATCCTGAAGAGATGGGAAATCCGAAGCGCCCGCCTGACCCGGCATGAGCCAGCCTGAGAAGGCTCCAATCAACGCCGCGCCAAATCCGGATAGCGGTGGCCATGAACGATGCGACATGTTCTTCCCCTTGGTTGATTTCGTGAACCGCATGATTGTTGGTAATGGTTGTCTGCCTCGTCTCGCATCTCCGGGCGAAAGAGCGGCCAACATCAGGGCGATGAGCGGACGCCCAATCCCGTCTGTGGATTGAATTTGTATTGAGCCTGCTGTCCTCCTCCGACGTGAACCCAAAAATCTCGCCACCGCTGCGGCCAAGCGGTAGTTAATGTGTTAACAAAGCCCACTCAATGTGTCAATTGACCTATAAGCAATACGCCGAATACCGTCTATACCGTTCTCGTGAACGCGATGACGCAAACGCCTCGAACTGCTAGTCGAGGGAAACGGAGGGCAAGATGGATCAGCGGGTCAAGGGCAAGAAGAGAATGGCCGCCGGCGAGCGCAGCGCCCAGATCGTAGACGTCGCGCGTGCGATCATGATCGGCGACGGCTATGGCGCCCTCACCCTGCGGGCCGTTGCCTCCGGCTGCGATGTGAGAATCGCCACCGTTCAACATTTCTTCGGCAACAAGGCAAAACTCTTCGAGGCCGTCATCGACTCCATTACGCATGACTACAACGAAGCCTTTGGCCGCCTCGAAAGCGAGACTCTCGGCAATGCAGAGACCAAGCTTCGGCGCATGCTGCATTTCCTCATCGAGGACAACAAGAACGCCCACACCGCCGGGTTCTTCTACGAACTCTGGAACCTGGCGCATCGCGACCCCATCGCCAGCAAAGCGCTGGATCGGCTGTGCGACGAGCAGCTCGTCCGCTTCCGCGATCTGATCCTGCGCATAAGGCCGGAACTCTCCTTCGACGCCGGGCTGCAGCGCGCTGCCGTCATCATGGCCACTACGGATGGACTGCTGCTGACGGTTGGCTACGGTCGGAGTCCGCCGGAAGCGCTTCGAGGGTCGGGCCAGGATCGCCTGGTGGATATTTTGATGCACGTGGCAACGGCACAGGCCTGAGGACATCTTGCCGCTATTTGGGGGCTGTTTGTCATGATCGCGCCGGCATGACGAAGGTGGAAAAGTGGACCACGTCGGCGTCGCTTGGTTCCTGCCCCGTGAAGCTGCGCAGATAGGCCGCAAGGTGGCCGAGGCGAGTCTCCGCCGGGAGGCGCTTTACACGGGTAGCTGGACCCGTCCTTGAATCGACTTTGGCGAACCGCTTCGCAAGCTATTGATTTATAACGATTATGTTAGTCACCGAGGGTGTGAGACCCCCTAAAAATCAATGGTTTGGCGGATGGTTAGCCAACCCATATCCTTCGCATCGTCTCGTATGGTCCGGCGAACCGAACAACAACAACACAGGTTGAGGCTGCGCTCACCTCCCGCTACAAAAACAATGCATGCGGTACTGCGTACGTTGGTTGCGGGGGCACGCAAGCACCAACGCCGACATTCGCTGATCGTGCCGTTTGAGAACCGTCTGATCTTTGTTTCCATCCTCAAAGGTCGCCCCGCCGGGAATGCGAGCAGCCACGTGCATTCCGATCGAGAGTGAGCAGATGGTCAACTGCTACCAGCGCACGCTGAAGCCGCCACGGCTGATTTTTGCTCGATCGGCGGCGGAACTCCGGCGTTGCCGCCATCGACAGCATGACATAAGCGGGATTCGTGAGCAGAGAACGGTCGCGGTCGGCCAGCCGCTAGCCGCCTCTTCGAACTCTCAGCAGCCCACCGCAAGTCAATAAAATCAAGGCGATGCGCGGAGGTTCGCCAAAGGAACTCGGCTAACCGAAGGAAGAAATAGACGCCAAATCATTGATAAATAACGACAATGGTGGTGCTGGCAGTCACCAGCGAACCAGTCTCTGGTCGGTTTTCCCTGTTAGGCGCCCAAAAACAGCGAAATTTCGGTCGTCTTGAGTGCCTTGGCAAATTTTGGTCAGGAATCTCGCCGGAGATTCAACACTTTGAGGGAAATTTCTCTACGCAAGCTAACAGGGAACTGACCATTGCCTAACAGGGAAGTGCAAGGCAGATCACCCCGGCCATGGGCCACGGATACCTCACTGTTCATTGACTGCCCGAACTGGGGCTGGAAGTTGCGTGAGTTCGAAAGCCTACCCGCCGGAGTCCAAGCCGGCCAAAGTCTTCATGGCGGTGCCCCCCACGGCATTAGGCTTCGGGAGACAGGGGGTAAGAAGCGAATTGTTCTGCAGTCCCGCGCGGACTCTATCGCGCTACGCGACTTGCTGTCTGGCTAGAACCTGCATCCGACGCTCGACCGCTATCTCGCGACCCATAAACGATCCCGAGCACAAGCACAAAATATCCGACTTGCAGAAGCACCAACGTGAGAATGGCCCAGACGGCCGCGATCCATAGGGAGCCTGTCGCGCCATATGCCCGCGCCGCTAAGGCGCCCGACGTCACCACCATTCCCGTGAGAAACTGAGGAAAATACATGCCACCCAATTCCCTGCCATCATCCCCTCGCGGGCCGTATTTCATTATTTTAGCATGTACGCAAGTGCGTCGTATTGACGTGCCAACTGCCTCAGGAGCGCAGGAAGAACGGACATTCAAAAACCGCCGCCTAGGGCCAGAAGGCGACATGTTGCGCCGCAACGGCAACGGAGGCCAACTCTATTTCACACTGGCCGCAGCCTGTCGTCCGTGGCGTTTCGGCTGCGGCGACGACATCGTGCCGAGATTGTTCCGGCCGTCACGTCGCGGCTTCAAACCGTCGAACAGCTCCCGCTGGCTCACCATTTCCGCCAGCATGTGTTCGCGAAACAGTCGCACACGCTTGGTGCGTCGGAGATTGGGATGGTAGAGCAGCCAGAGGCCGACATCATGATGCGGCTCCGGGGCGAGATAACGGAGCAGTCGGGCGTCATTGTCGCCCATGAAGCACGGCAGATAGGCGAGGCCCATTCCCTCGCGCAGCGCCGCGAGAGTCAACAAAGTATCGTCGACAAAAAAGCTGTAGTCGCGGTTGGGGCACGCGGCATTTGTCAACGACTGGTGGAAGGCGCAGCATTCCACGCCCAGCCATTTCGGCGTCGCGCCGGAGCGCAATGAGACTACATAGTCGCGCTCGCCATAGACGGCAGAGGCAACCTTGCCGAGCAACGTGCCGACCAGTGTCTCTTGCGGCGTGTTGGTCTGGCGGATCGCAACATCGGCCTGGCGCTCGGCCAGGCTGACATACTTGTTCGAGACCTGCACGTGCAGCTCGATTTCTGGATATTTTGCGCTGAAGCGCGCGAATATCGGCATCAGCACCGACGAGGCCATGTTGTTGATCGCAGCGACGCGGAGTACGCCTGTTGGACGATCTTCTTCGCCGCCGAGCGCGCCTTCGACCTCCAGCACCTCGACTTCCATTTTGACGGCAGCGAGCTTCAGCTCCTCGCCCGCGCTGGTGAGCTCGTAGCCCGACGCCTTGCGCTCGATCAGGCGCGTGCCGAGCTGCTGTTCCAGCGCCTTGATGCGGCGAGAGACCGTCGAATGCTGCACGTCGATCCGTTTTGCCGCGCCGCTGATCGATCCATCGCGCGCGACAGCGAGGAAGATCCTCAAATCATCCCACTGCATGGCGAGCCTCCGTCCTGTGCAAATTTGCACAAAGCGCGTCGAGTTTTCGCGAATTCAGCCCTGGCTTTGCTGCTGCTAGCGTAACCGTCCTCCGGCAGGCGATTATGGTACAAGAACAGGCAGCAGCCAAGTCTCTCTCACGTAGGCTATGCCGTGTCTGGGCGCCTTACGGTCAGGATGAATGCCAGGTCGCATGACCCGATCAGAGAGGAGAAACATCGTGCGCAATACTATCACCACAGTGGTGCAATTCCGCCTGCCACAGCCGATCAGCCTCGACGAGGCGACGCGCCGTTTCGAGTCGAGTGCCCCGAGCTACCGCAATTTGCCGGGATTGATCCGGAAATATTACCTGCGGGCGGAGGATGGGCGCACGGCCGGCGGCGTCTATCTATGGGAATCGCGCGCCGCGGCCGAGGCGGCCTACAGCACGGAGTGGCGCGAGCACGTCGCAAAGCTCTTTGGCGGCGCGCCTGAGATCACCTGGTTCGACACGCCGGTGATCGTCGACAACGCAGCGCCGGCCAGCAAGGCGGCCTAGCGGCCCAAGAAGTCTTCAGGATTGGCGCGGGCCGTGCCTTATCGGCGGCCCGGCCGCCCTGCCGCGCTCATAGCGCGGCAGGGGTAGTGTGCTGAGAGTTCTGCAAATTCGCTGAGAGGGGCGGTCATGGCAGGCTGGTGATGTTCAACGTCACCTGATACCCGCGACGGAACGCCCCCATGACCAAGACTGAAAATAAGACTGCCAGCGCCGCCGTCAAAGACATTCTGCTTTCGAACGCAGAGGGTTTGCGCGAAGTGATCCGTGCGGTGATGCAGGAGGGGCTCGAGGCCCATGCGACCGCTCGCGCCGGCCGGTCCGCTACGCCAACCAACTGCCCGACCAGATCGAGCGGCTGATCGTCGAGGCCAAGCGCGACAAGCCGCATTGGGGGCGCCCGGAAGATCAGGGAGCTTCTGGTGCGCAAGCTGGCCGGGGACGTGCGTATTCCCGCCAAGAGCACGGTGCACGCGGTGCTCGACAGTCACGGCCTTGTGAGCGAGGCCCGCAAGAGGAACCGGGCGAACAAGGCCGAGGGCACGCCGCTCTCGCAGGCTGTCCAGCCCAATGACCTGTGGTGCGCCGATTTCAAGGGCGAGTTCAAGCTCGGCGACGGCCGATACTGTTACCCCTTGACGGTCACCGATCAGGCCTCGCGCTACCTGCTTCTCGCCGAAGCGCTTGAAGCGACAAAGGAAGCTCCGGTCATCGAGGCCTTCGTCCGGCTCTTCAAGGAACGCGGCCTACCGCATGCCATCCGCTCCGACAACGGCATCCCCTTCGCCAGCCCCAATGGCCTCTACAATCTCTCGAGGCTCTCCGTCTGGTGGCTGCGGCTGGGGATCGCAATCGAGCGCATCAGGCCCGGTCATCCGCAGCAGAACGGCCGCCACGAGCGCATGCACCGCATCTTGAAGCAGGAGACGACGCGGCCGCCGGGCATGAATGCTCTCCAGCAGCAGGCCAGGTTCGACGCCTTCATCAGCGAATTCAATGAGGAACGGCCCCACGAAGCCATCGACATGAAGGTGCCGGCCGAACTCTATGACCCCTCGTCACGGCCCTATGATGGCCTGCCGGAGCTGACCTACCCCTTCCATGACAAGGACACCATGGTCACCACCTGCGGCCGCATCTGCATGATGAGGAAGAAGATCAACGTCTCGACCGTGCTCGCCGGCCAGAGGCTCGGCATAAAGGAGGTGGACGACGGCATTTGGCTCTTAAGCTTCATGCACTACGATCTGGGGTATATCGACCTGGAACAGAGGACCTTGCAGACCATCGACAATCCGTTCGGCACGAGATTGTCACCCAGGTCATAGGTACGAACTGTTACCCATGTCTCCGGGCTGTACACAGACTGAATGGTGGGCCCGGAGGGACTCGAACCCCCAACCAAGCGGTTATGAGCCGCCGGCTCTAACCATTGAGCTACAGGCCCCACGCGGGCTGGCTTAGTGTTTTTCGTTCGTCCGCACAAGGCTTTCGAAAACGCTGGCGGGAACCGTCAAAATCAGCCCATATTCGCTGCGTAGAGCGGCTTGCGCCCATAAAGGCGCGTGAACAGGTCCAGGCCATGCACCGCACTGCAGGGAATCGGCGCCTTTGCGGGGTCGCACGGGCGGCGGACAGCAGACTTCGAGGAGTTTTCATGACCAGACATCTTTTGCCCATCGCGCTCGCTGCCGCGGTCGCGTTCCCGGCGCTGGCAAGCGCCGCCGACACCCAGCCCCCGCCCCGCATCATCGTGTCCGGTGAAGGCGAAGCGACGGTGGCGCCTGACATGGCGATCCTTTCGCTCAGCGTCATGCGCGAGGCCAAGAGCGCGCGCGAAGCGCTCGATGCCAACAACGACGCCATGGCGGCGGTGATCGCGGCGATGAAATCCGCAGGCATTGCCGACCGCGACCTGCAGACCGCCGGCATCCAGATCAACCCGCGCTACAATTACACCAACAAGGCCGACGGCAGCCAGGAAGCCCAACTCGTCGCCTATCAGGTGACCAACACGCTGTCGGTGCGCGTGCGCAACGTCGACAAGACGGGCGAGATTCTCGATAAGGCGGTGTCGCTCGGCGTCAACCAGGGTGGCGGCATCACCTTCACCAATGACGATCCGAAGGCGACGATCACCGAGGCGCGCAAGAAGGCCGTCGCCGACGCGATGGCCAAGGCAAAGACGCTCGCCGAAGCGGCCGGCGTCAGCCTGGGCAAGGTGCTCGAGATCACCGACCAGAATGTCGCGCCGGTGCCGATGCCGATGGCGGCCAAGTCGTTCGATGCGGCCCGTTCGGCCGTGCCGGTGCAGGCGGGCGAGAATTCCTACAACGTCCAGGTCACGGTCACCTTCGAGCTGAAATGACGCCCGGCCCAGTCGCGGGCATGCCGTTAACAAAAAGCCCCGGAGGAATCATCCTCCGGGGCTTTTTGAGCCGCGCCTCATTTGAGGGGCTCCGCTACTCGAGATTGATCTTCGCAGGAGATCATATCTGATAGCTGATCCTCGCAAGGATCATGCTTTCGGGCGATCCTCGCAAAGGATCGTCCTTTCAGCGATAGATGATCGGGCAGCCGCGCTCGTTAGCGAACACCACCACGACACGGTCGCCATACTGGCGGCCGGCCACCTTCACGGTACGGCGGCTGATGTCGACGATGCGCGCGCGATGCAGGCCCATGCGCTCGGCCTTGTCGAGGGCGCGGTCCGGCGAGCAGCCGCGCCAGTCGCGGTCGCGGTCACGGCGCCAGTCGCGGCGATAGCCGTCATCGTCGCCGGTGTAGATGCCGAAACGCGGGTCGTGCCTGTCCCCGAAACCGAGATAGAGGCTGTCCGCATGCGCCGGAATGGCGGCCAAAGTGCCAAGCCCGACAAGGGCCGAAAGGGCTGCCGTCTTGATCGTGTTGAACATCGTCTTCTCTCCTTGTTGTGGGCTTTCGCCCGTAGAACCGATGATTGGAAAATGCCTTTTTGTGTCTGAATTTTCTGCGAACCGACCATTCATGTCCGGTTCATGTAGCGCGAACCCGCCAAGGTTCCCCGCTCGCAGTGCTTAAACGCGAACCCCACGACGGTTCGTCCTTAAACGCGGACCCTTCAGCGTTCGTCATCAATATGCGTTGCGAACCGGTTACGGTTCGTCATCCAGACGCGAACCCGTTAGGGCTCGTCGTCAAGAACCCGCAGGGTTCGTCGTTCGTCGTCAAAACGCGAACCCGTCAGGGTTCGTCATCCAGATGCGAACCGGTTACGGTTCGTCATCCAGTATATAATCGAAATAGTCGTCTGGCTCGGCCAGATCGGTTTCCTTGGCCTTCACACGGCCCTGGATTGAAATCCCGGCATCGTGCACGGTCGCGGCGCTTCCCGAAACAAGCCTGTGCCACCAGTAGAGATCATGGCCCTCGGCGATAAGCCGGTAGGCGCAGGTTTTTGGCAGCCAGGTGATGGTGCGCACATTCTGCGGCGTCAGGCCGACGCAGTCGGGCACCCGCGCCAGGCGGTTGGCATAGTCGGAGCAACGGCAGTTCTGCGCGTCGAACAACCTGCAGCCGACGCTTGTCCAGAATATCTCGCCGGTATCCTCGTCCTCGAGCTTCGACAGGCAGCATTTGCCGCAGCCGTCGCAAAGCGATTCCCATTCGGCCGGGGTCATCGCTTCAAGCGTCTTGGTTTTCCAGAACGGCGCGGTCATTTTGGTGGATTTGGCCCTCCGCGGCCTTCCGGTCAAGCGCTGCTGTGACGCTGACCCCGTATCAACATTAGAAAAACATGAAATTGCCTTTAAAAGGCCGGTTGGGCGTCCTTGGCTGGTGCCAATGCCTGACGGAACCAATTGCGGATGATGAAAGTTTGGGCAGGGATGGGACCCCACTAGGAGAAAATTGATATGAAACGCCAACCACGGATTCTGGCGGGCACGGCAATCGGCCTGCTTATGGCATCCGCGCCGTTGGGCGCGTACCCGCTGCAGGGGGGTGTCGCTTCTGGCAGCCTGCACGGCGCGCCACTCATTCTCGCGCAAGCCGCCTGCGCCGAAGGCCAGTCGGCCGAGGAATGCGCCCAGGCCGGTGGCGGCCAGCAGGGGGAACAGCCGCGGAAAAGGAAGCGCGAACAGCAACAGCAAAGCGAATCGGCGCCGGCTGAACAAGCCGCACCCGCCGAGTCCGAGCAACAGCCGCGCAAGAAACGGCACGAGCAGCAGCAGACGGACAATGGCCAGTCCGGGGAGGCTGCCCCGGCCGAGCAGCAATTCAAGCCGCGCAAGAAGCGCGACCAACAGCAGCAGATCGAAGCGGCGCCCGTCGATCAGGGCGGCCAGCCCGCGACCGACGAGCAGCCGATCAAGCCGCGCAAGAAGCGCGATCAACAGCAGCAGATCGAGGCGGCGCCCGCCGACCAAGGCGGCCAGCCCGCGACCGACGAGCAGCAGCCGCGCAAGAAGAAGCGCAATCAGCAGCAGATCGAAGCAGCGCCGGCCGACCAGCAGCCCGCGGAACAGGTCGCACCTGCCGCCGGTAACCAGCAGCAGAACGACCAGCAGCAAGGCAACCAGGGTCGCAAGAAGCGCAAGCACGATCAGCAGCAGAGCGAGCCGGCCGGTCAGACCGGCGAGCAGGTGGCGCCCACCGATCAGACCGCTCCCGCCAACGACAACCAGCAAGGCGGCAACCAGGGGCGCAAGAAGCACCGGCAGAACCAGCAGAACGAGGCCGCTCCGGCGGGCGAACCCGTGCCACAGGCCGAGCCACTGCAAAACGGCGAGCAGCCGGTCCAGGGCGAACAGACCCAGGACAAGAAGAAGCGCGGCAAGAAACCGGCTGCCGAACAGCCGGCAAACGGTGAACAGCCCGTTACCGGTGAGCAACCTGCCAACGGCGAGCAGACAAAGACTGGCCGCCAGCCCGCCACCGGCGAGCAGCAACCCGGGACCGGCGAACAGCCGGCGAACAACAACCAGCCTGCCAATGGCGGCAACGCCGCGCAGGGCGAAACCGCCAATCCGAACGAGGCACCTGTCCTGGACAGCCAGAAAGATGCCGTGCGCAAGCACCGGGGTCGCAACGATAACGGCCAGAACGGTGGTGCTCAGAACGACAACGGTCAGGCCGGCAATGGCCAGAAGACCAATCAGGCCGGACAGCGGCAGGGTGGCGAGCAGGCGCAGAGGCCGGCTCCGGTCGATCAGGGACCGCCGCCCACCGACGACAAGTCGGCGCAGCAGGCGATCAAGCCCGAGAAGATCGTCCCAGTGGACCAGGAGAAAGGCAAGCGGATCGAGCTTACGCCCGAGCAGGTTGTCCGTGAGCGCCGCCGGCCGCAGGGTGCCGACGTGGTGAAGCAGTTCGGCGACCGGGTGATCCTTCAGTTCAACAACCAGACATTCGTGGAAAGCAACGAAGCTCCTCGCATCACCCGCGGCGCCAGGGATGTTTACTACGAGGATCTTTCGGGCGGCCGCACCCGCGAAATCGTGGAGCGCGACAACGGCGTCAGGATCATCACCATCCGCAACCGTAATGGCGACGTCATCCGGCGATCTCGCGTTACATCGGATGGCCGCGAATACGTGCTGAGCTATGTCGACGAGCGCTACTATAACGACGTCGACGAGTGGCGCGATCCCGGCGACGACCTGCCACCGATGCGGCTCGACATTCCGCGCCGGGACTACATCCTGGATTCGGAGGAAGTCGAGGATCCGGACGAATATTATACCTTCCTCGAGCAGCCACCTGTGGAAAGGGTGCAGCGTCTCTACTCGATCGACGAGGTCAAGCGCTCGGCCCGCGTGCGCGACATCGCCCGGCGTATCGACCTCGACACGCTGAACTTCGACTTCGGCTCGGCCACCATCTCCGACACCGAGGTGCAGAAGCTCGAAGGCGTGGCCACCGCCATGGAAAAGCTTCTGAAGAAGAACCCGGCCGAGACCTTCCTGATCGAAGGCCACACCGACGCCGTCGGCACGCCGGACGCGAACCTCGCTCTGTCGGACCGTCGCGCCGAGGCGGTCGCCGAGGCGCTCACCAACGCCTTCGGCATTCCGGCCGAGAACCTCACCACGCAGGGTTATGGCGAGGAGTATCTCAAGGTGAACACGCCCGGCCCGAACCGCGAGAACCGGCGTGTCGCCATCCGTCGCATCACCTCGCTGGTGGCGCCGGTGGCGAGCAACAGCGACCAGCAATGAGCGTGTGATTTCAAGATCCTGTCCGGATTTTCGGAATCAGTGCGCAAGATGAAAGCCCGTCCCGTCCGGACGGGCCTTTCTTCTTGCCGGCTCAAGAAGATTTGTCCTGCCGATTAGCGACTGCTCATTGAATCGCCGCATTGCGACACCCAGATTCCGTGCAGGGCGTTCCCTGCCCTGTCCCGACTCCAGCGGGACACACTGAGCCCCGTCGGGTCCCCTCCCCGGCGGGGTTTTTGTCTTGAAAACCGGCCCTGTCTGGCCGAAATACCCTCTATCGCAATTTGAACGGAAGCCTTCATGAAGCGTCTCGAACTCGCCATCGAATCCGTCATCCTGGCCTCGCGCTGGCTGCTGGTGGTCTTCTATCTGGGGCTCGGCGTGGCGCTGGCGATCTACGCGCTTTCTTTCGGCAAGAAGCTTTATGAGTTCGTGATGAGCGCCTTCACGATCGGCGACACCGACACGATCCTGAAGATGTTGGGCTTGATCGACGCCGCGCTTGTCGCCTCGCTGGTGGTGATGGTGATCATCTCGGGTTACGAGAACTTCGTCAGCCGCTTCGACGAGCAGGACGGCGAGGTCCATTGGCTGGGCACGATCGATGTCGGCTCGCTGAAGGTCAAGGTCGCCTCGACCATCGTCGCCATCTCCTCCATCCACCTTTTGCAGGTGTTCCTGAATTCCGTGTCCTACACGACCGACCAGCTGATGTGGCTGACCATCATCCATCTCGCCTTCGTCGTTTCGGCGCTGATGCTGGCCTATATCGACCGGGTCATGGCGTTGGCCAAGGGCAAGAAGGCCGCGATGGATCGAGGCGAGCGCTCCGTCAGTAGATCCTTCTGACTTTCGTCTGCGCGTTCGCAAACACCTCGTCGGGGACAAAAAAGTCGCCCGCGAGCTGATTGGCCGCGCCCGGTGCGTAGACCGAAAAGTCCGTGACGCCTTCGGCGCGCAGAACCTCTTCGTCGATGTAGAAATTGCCGGTCGCCTCGCGCGACGGGCGCAGGAAGATCGCATGCGCCGCATCGGCCATGATGTCGGGCGAGCGGCTCATCGCCGCCACCGTCGCGCCGCCAAGCAGATTGCGCACGGCGGCCGTATCGATGGTCGAGATCGGCCACAGCGAATTGACGGCGATGCCGGCTCCGGCGAACTCCGCGCTCATGCCAAGCGTGCACATCGACATGCCGAACTTGGCCATCGTGTAGGCGACGTGGTTCTTGAACCACTTGGCCTTCATGTCGAGCGGCGGCGCCAGATTCAGAATGTGAGGATTCTCTGCCAACTTGAGGTGGGGAATGCACATTTTGGAGACCAGGAAGGTGCCGCGCGTATTGATCTGGTGCATCAGATCGTAGCGCTTCATGTCGGTCTCCAGTGTGCCGGTAAGCTGGATGGCGCTGGCATTGTTGACGCAGATGTCGATGCCGCCGAACCGCTCCACGGTCCTGGCCACCGCCTCGGCGACCTGCGCTTCGTCGCGAATGTCGCAAAGCACCGGCAGCGCCTTGCCGCCGGCCTGTTCGATTTCTTGCGCCGCGCTATAGATCGTGCCCGGCAGTTTCGGATGCGGCTCGGCGGTTTTGGCCGCGATCGTCACATTGGCGCCGTCGCGCGCCGCGCGCAGCGCGATCGCCAGCCCGATGCCGCGCGATCCGCCCGAGATGAACAGCGTCTTTCCGTTGAGCGACATCCTTCGCCTCCCTCATCAATTCGGAAGGCAACTTGCGCGGCTGATGGGCACGGCGCAAGAGCCGAAAGGAGGCGAAGCGGTTACGCTGCGTAGCGTAGGAAACCACCGTGGCGCGGAGCGGGTCACTTGAGATTCAGGTCAGGCCGAGTCGAGAATGGTGGGTTCCGAGAACCGGAGCGGAGCGTACTTGAAGTACGTGAGCACCGGAAGCGCAGGAAGCCGCCATTCGCAGGCTGGCCTCACCTGAATCTCAAGTGACCCCTAGACCAGCACCAGCCCCTGCCGCATGGCGATGGCAATCGCGTCCGTCCGGTTGGCGGCGCCGAGCTTGATCAGGATGGCGGCGACGTGGAACTTCGCCGTGTGGACGGAAATGTTGAGCCGCCGGGCGATGATCTTGTTCGGCGCGCCTTCGGCCAGCAGCGCCAGCACTTCAGCCTCGCGCGGCGACAAGGCCGGGCGAGGCTGGTTGTCGTCAGGCGTCTCTTCCCCAGCAAGCTCGTCATCGTGGAAATCGCCATGCGCGACCTCCGACGGCGGCGCCTTGCCGACGCGGTAGCCTGACGCCGCCAATCGCGCAGCGGCGGCGATCAGCAGGCCATCTGCGGAGACAGGCAGCACGGCCAGCACATTGTCCGCCGCCCCCCGCTCGCTGCCGCCCGCACGCCGCGAAAGCAGAACGATGGGCGTCGCCGAACTGACGACCCGGCTTTCCAGGCCGGCCTCATCGGCGACGGCGACATCCGCCATTTGGCCGACGCCACTTCCAGCCAATGCCGGCGCCAGATCGTCGCTCGCGGCCAGCGCATCGGCAAGCTGCTCGGCGCGCTGGGCATCGGCAAGCGCGACAAGCACCGTCAGCTGGTGGGTTGCCGGCTCCGGTCTCGTAATCGTTTGTGCCGCGCTGCTGGCCATCGATCCTCTCAGCTCAGCGGTTTCTCGCCGATGGTGATCGACACGTCGCGCTCGGCGCCGCCGCTCGAAACGCCTAGAGTGACGGTGGTGCCCGCGCTGTCCGGTCCGAGCTTGCGGATCAGCTCGCGCGGTCCATGCACGACCTCGCCGTTCCAGGCGACCACGATATCGCCGACATGCAGGCCGGCAGCCTTGGCCGGGCCTTTATCGTCGAGGCTCATCACCATAGCGCCTTTGGTGTCGCCATTGCGGATTGGATGCAGCCCGGCGCCGAGATAGCCGCGCGCGACATGGCCCTTCTCGCGCAGTGTCGCGACCGCGCGCTCGATGGTCTCGTACGGCATAACCAGCGCGCGCCGGCGCGGTCCGAACAAGAGCATGCCGATCACGCCGCCCTTGGCGTCGAGCACCGGCCCGCCCTCGAAGCGCCCGCCGGTGTTGATGGCGAGGTTGATGCGCCGGTCGATCGTGCCGCCGCGCATCGAGCGCCAGGCCGGCCCGACCTCTCCGACCGTGCCGAACACGGCAAGCGCGGTTCCCTCGCTGCTGCCCGCGGCGATCGCCAGATTGCCTGGGCGCACGGCAGAGGCCTGGGTCAACTGCGGGAGACCGGCAGCACCGGAAGCCGGCTTTAGCAGGGCAACGCCCGTCGAAGGATCGCGTCCGACAAGCTCGGCCTTGACGGCCTCGCTGGAAGCCAGCGTCAATTCGATCTCCTCGCCGGCTTCGACCGCTTCCTCGGCGGTGACGAAGAAACCGTCGCGCCAGTGGAAGGCGCTCGCGGTGCGGTGATGGTGCGTGACGAAACTCGCCACCGCGGGGGCAGCGGTGGCCGCGACGTCGGCGATCGCGTCGGAAAAGGCACTGAGATTGAAGTCGCTCATAAGACTGTCTCCTGGGTTCGGTGACCCAGATATCGCTCGGTAGCGCAGCCTCGGGTACTCGCCTGACGGCTAGTCACCGGCCCGACTGGCCATCTGGTCAGGTCGCGGCAATTGCGGCCGCTCCGCACATATAGTCATCATTGTACGAGGGAACACGCCCATGGCTTTCGCAGCCGAAAAACTTCCATCCGATGACACTTTGCTCGACGCTTACTCGGTATCCATCGCCGATGCCGTCGACCGCATCGGTCCGGCCGTGTGCCGCATCGAGCGCATCGGCGCCGGCGGCCACGGTTCGGGCTTCGTCATCGCGCAGGACGGACTGGTCGTCACCAATTTCCATGTCGTCGGCGACGCGCGCGCCGTGCGCGTCACCATGCCGGACGGCGCCGCGCGCGAAGGCCATGTGCTCGGCCGCGATCCCGACACCGACATCGCGCTGGTGCGCGCCGACGGCAGTTTCGCCGACGTCGCGCCGCTCGGCGATTCCAAGCGCCTGCGCCGCGGCCAGATCGCCATCGCCATCGGCAATCCGCTCGGTTTCGAATGGACAGTCACCGCCGGCGTCGTCTCGGCGCTCGGCCGCTCGATGCGCGCCTCGACCGGGCGGCTGATCGACGACGTCATCCAGACGGATGCCGCGCTCAATCCCGGCAATTCGGGCGGACCGCTGGTGTCGTCGGCGGGCGAGGTGATCGGCGTCAACACCGCCATGATCCACGGCGCGCAGGGCATCGCCTTCGCGGTCGCCTCCAACACCGCCAATTTCGTCATCTCGGAAATCATCCGTTTCGGCCGTGTGCGCCGCGCCTTCATCGGCGTTTCCGCCGACACGACCAACCTGCCGCGCCGGGCGGCGCTGCTGTCTCAAGTGACCACGAACACGGCGGTGCGTCTGCGCGGCGTCGAGAAGGACGGCCCCGCCGCTAGGGCCGGCCTGAAGGAGGGCGACATCATCGCGGCAATAGACGGCCGGCCGGTCACCGGCGTCGACGACCTCGTGCGCATGCTCGACGCCGAGCGCATCGGCCGCGAGACGCTTTGCACCGTCGTGCGCCGCACCGGCGTCAGCCAGGTGACGGTGATGCCGGTGGCGCGGACGAACTGAGAGCCGTCGGGCGGCCTAGCCCCCGGCCGCGCCCTCGGCGTAATGCGCCAGGAACTCCTCGCTTGGCGGGATCGGCTTGATCACGTCGATCAGCACGCCGTTGGGGTCCCTGGTGATGAAGTGGCGCTGGCCGAAGGGCTCGTCGCGCAAGCCGCGCAGGATCGGCAGGCCTGCGGCGACGACGCGCTCATAGACGGCGTCGGGATCCCGGACCTCGAAATTGATCAGCAGGCCGGACGCGCGCCCCCGTCCCTCTTGCGGGATCGTCTCGTGGTCGCCCTGGACGATGCCGAGGTTGACGCGCCTGTCCTCGACCGACTGCAGGTGCACATACCAGTCGCTCTCGAAGAGCGGGGTGAAGCGGAAATGCTCGACGTAAAAGGCCGCCGTCCCGGTGACATCGCCTGTCATCAGCACCGGATAATAGCTGGTCGTCTTCATCTTTCCTTCTCCTCGCATCCAACATACAGTCTGTATGTGAGTTCACATAACATACAGGCTGCATGTATGCAACAAGAGTTTGGGCGCCGCTCCAACCGCGACCGCACCGAGGCGACGCGCGCCGATCTGATCCGCGCGGCGCGAAAGCTGTTTACGGAAAAATCCTATGCCGAGACCGGCACGCCGGAGATCGTCGCCGAGGCCGGCGTGACGCGCGGCGCGCTCTACCATCACTTCGCCGACAAGCAGGCGCTGTTCGCGGCGGTCGTCGAGCAGGAGGCCGCGTCCGTGGCGGCGGAGATCGACCATGCATCCCCGCCCTCGCTATCCGCGCGTGACGCGCTGATCGCCGGATCAGACGCCTATCTCAAGGCAATGCGCGCGCCCGGCCGCACGCGGCTTCTGCTGCTCGACGGGCCGGCTGTGCTCGGGCGCGCCGCCATGGACGAGATCGACAACCGCCACGGCAACCGCTCGCTGCGCGAAGGTTTGGCGGCTGCGATGCGCGCGCAAGCGATGACCAGATTGCCTCTTGAGGCGCTGACCGCGCTGCTGGCGGCCGCCTTCGATCGGGCGGCTTTGGCCATCGAGGCGGGCGCGTCCGGCGCGGATTACCGCGCGGTGCTGATCGCGCTCATGGACGGCTTGTCTCCGGCCCTTCCTCCGTCCACACGCCCGGCTCCATCTCATTGAAGCAGCCGAGCTGCCGCTTGAACTCGTCGATCAGCCAGGATGCCGCCGGCTTGGGGCTGCGGTCGACGCGGTGCATGGCATAGAGCGGCGAGCGTACCTCGCGATAGGGCTCGAGATCGAGTTCGACCAACCGGCCGCTGGCAAAGTCGTCGGCGATCAGCCAGCGCGGCAGGCCGCCCCAGCCGAGGCCTTCGCGCATCAAGGCATGCTTGGTGCGCACATCCGTCAGCCGCCACGTCCGATAGGCAAACACGCCGTAGTCGCGCCCGCGTGTCCGCTCCGATTGGTCGGTGACGACGAGCTGGATATGCTCGCGCAAATCCTCGATGGCGACGGGTCTGGGCAGCTTCGCCAGCGGATGGTCGGGCGCCGCCGCCGGCACCATCGAGGTGAAGCCGATGCGCAGCAGATTGACGTCGGCGTCGCCTTGCAAGCCGCCAAAGCCAAGATCAGACTGGCCATTGACGACCTGGTCGACGATCAGGCCGAGCGAGCCGATGTAAAGCCGCAGCATCACCGCCGGGAACTGCGCCTCGAAGGCCTTGAGCACGCGCACCAGCGCCGGTGAAGGCAGCGCCACGTCGACCGATATTGCAACTTCCGCTTCCAGCCCTTGTTGGTAACCGTCGGCGCGCGAGCGGATGCGCTGCAGGACGCCGATCATGCGCCGCGCGTCCTCCAGCATCGCCTTGCCGACATCGGTCAGCTGCGGCTCGCGCACGCCTTCGCGCTCGAACAGTTTCAAGCCGAGCTGCGCTTCGAGATTGGCGATGCCGTAGCTCACCACCGACTGCGCCCGATTGAGCTTGCGCCCCGCCGCCGAGAAGCTGCCGGTGTCGGCTACTGCCACCAGGATCTGGAGCTGATCCAATGTCGGGTTCGGCTGCATGGCTAGGCCATCCATTTTATTGATGGATTGTATGCATATTATACCAGTTATCCTGATGGAGCAGCAATCCCATATTGGTGAGGAAAGTTTCAATCCAACCCCAAGGGGACACCGCCATGTCTATTCTCCTCGTTACCTCCAGCCCGCGCGGCGCCGCTTCGCACTCGACCCGCGTCGCCACTGATCTTGCCCAGAAGCTGGTTGCCGCCGATCCGACCAGCACGCTTGTCGTGCGCGATCTGGTCGCCAATCCGCTGCCGCATATCGATCCTGACTACGCCACCGGCATCTATACGCCGGCCGAAGCCCGTACGCCTCGCCAGGCCGAAGTCGTCGGCGTTTCCGACGCCGTGCTCGACGAGCTCTTCGCCGCCGACACGGTTATCCTCGCCACCGGCTTCATCAACTTCAACATATCTTCCACGTTGAAGTCCTGGGTCGACCACGTCGCCCGCTCGGGCAAGAGCTTTGCCTATGGCGAAGGCGGCCCGAAGGGTCTCGTCAGCGGCAAGAAGGTCTATATCGTGCTGGCTTCCGGCGGCATCTATTCTGAAGGCGCCGCGGTGCAGATGGACCATGCCGTGCCTTACCTGCGCAGCGTGCTCGGCTTTCTCGGCATGACCGACGTCGAAGTCATCCGCGTCGAGGGCGTCGGCATGGGTGCAGATGCGGTCACCGCCGCGCTGGCCCAGGCCACCGCCAAGGTCGATGCGATCGCTGCCGCCAACGCCAATCAGGTCGCCGCCGCGGCGTGATCGCCGATGCCGATAATGAAAGAGGCAGGCGCCCGCCAGCGCGTGCCTCTTTTTTGCATTCGCTGGTAGGTGGCCGCCCGCCAGCGCGTGCCTCTTTTTGCATTCGCTGGTAGGTGGCCGCCCTACAGCGGCGGCAGCACTACCGCCGGATGGCGATCCTCGCGCAGGATCAGCCCCAAGCTGTAATCCAGCGCCAGCTTCATGGCGCCAAGCGCGGTTCCGACATCTTCCAGCGAGCTGACCGCAATCTGCGTCGGCCATGCCAATTCGCCGGCCACCCGTTCGACCTCCGCCGTCATCAGCGTATTGCGCCCGACGCCACCACCAAGCACGATCAGGCCCGGATCGAACATGCCGATACAGCCGGCCGCGAGCCGGCCGATATCGGCGGCATGGCGCGACACTGCCTCGGCGGCCGGGCGCGACCCTGCGAGCGCCAGCGCGAACAATTCCTTGGCCGAGTTAGGCGGGGCTCCTTCTTGCGCCGGCCAGGTCTGCCGGCTGCGTTCGATCAGCGCCCGCGAGCCGAGATAGTGCTCCAACCCTTCGCGATAAGGCACTTCGCTGACCGACCACGGAAAAGGCATGCGGCCGACTTCGCCGGCAGCGCCGCCTGCGCCGCGATAAAGCCGGCCTTCATTGATGAGGCCAAGGCCGACGCGCACGCCGACCTGCAGGAAGGCAAAGGTCTGGTGACCTTGCGCCGCGCCGAAATGCATTTCGCCGATCGCCGCGCAGTTGACGTTGTTCTCCAGGATGATCGGCACATCGATCTTTCGTCGAAGCGTGTGCAGCACGGCGTCCGGACTATTGCCCTGGCCATTGCCGAGGCGGCTGTGCGAGACGATGCGCGGCACCGCGACCGCTATGCTGCGCAAGGTGCGGAAAGTCTTGCCAACCTTTGCGGGGATCGATTTGGCCACCGACAGAACGACCGCGCCGATCTCATCGATGGTCGCCCCGTCCGCAATGCTCTCCTCCCCCGTGGCCAAAGGCTGGGCATCCATCGAATAGGCGACGGCGCGCACTTGTGCGGCGCCGACATCGATGCCGATCACATAGCCGGCACCGGGGCCAATGCCATAGACGGTGGCGGTCCGCCCGACGGCGCCGCGTTCCGTCCCGCGCGACGCAACGAGGCCGAGCGCGCTGAGCTCTGAAACGGCGGCCGACATGGTCGGCTTGGAGAGTTCCAGCATCGAGCCGAGCTTCGGCCGCGTCACCGGCCCTTGCGAGGCCAGCAGGCGCAGCACGGCGCGGGCGCTTTCCGTCAAGCTGGGGATGTCGGCTGGAGCCATCTGCGACGTTTATCCCGCCTCTAATTCCTCTTGGCGCTTGGCCCGGACCTGCCGTAGCGTATATCGCGAATCAAACACGACAGCCGTCATTGTGAAGGGTTTGAGCGGTTTCCGCGAATTCCCCGGCAAGAACAGCGGCGGCGACGGGATCAAAGCTCAGTCGGCGACCAGGGTTTCAGCTTGGTGTCCGTCTGCCGGTAGCGGAAGGTGATATCGGTGAGGCCGGCCGCATCCTGCATGTCGCCGACGATCATCTGCAGCGCGATGATTTCCAGGATGCCGTTCGCCATCGCATTGCCCAGCGCCGGAATGGAGATGACAGCCAGCCTGTCGGCAGCAGCGATGTCCATCCTGCGCGTAATCAGGACCGAGGGGCAGCCGAAGGCCGCGACATCCTGCGCGATCTTGACCTCGCGGCCGTCGCCGAAGGCGACAAGGCCTGTGGCCGCGTCCTGCGATTCCATCGGGCCGTGCAGATAGTTCAGCGTATCCCAGCCGGAGGCAGGAACCCGAACTGCCTCGCGGATCAGCATCGCCGCCTCGCCCGCGTTCGCAAAACCTATACCGGCGCCGACGATGTCGATGGAGGCACGGCCGGCCAGCAGCCTCGCTGCCCGGCCGGCACTTTCCCAGCCATCGGCCAGCAGTCGCTCGACTGCCCCCGGCAATTGCGCCCAGTCGAAGGAGCCGCCGGTGATCCTGTCGACCAGCATGCCGAGCGCGAGCAAAGTGCCGGTATAGCCGGTCGAACTCGCGCCATTGTCGGCGCCCGATTCCATGGCGATCACCGCGCCAGTTATACCGGCCAGCGGATTGTCGCCGCCACGGCAGATGGCAAGGCGAGGATAGGCTTTCGCCTGTAGCATCACATCGGCGATTTCACGGCTCTGGCCGGAGGCCGACAGAGCGACAAAGGCCTCCGCGGACGCATCTGTCCGGCCATAGAGCTCGGTCGGCACGAAAGCGAACCCCCGCCTGCCGGACTGGCGCAGATAGAAGGCGCCGGCGAGCGCCGCCTGATAGCTGGCGCCGATACCGGCAAAGCCGATGGCTCCCGCGGTGAAGCCCGAGAGGTCGAGCGTGTCGAGTGCCTTGGCCACAGCCTGCCTTCCGGTCTCAAGGCTTTCAGCTTGGCGGGACACCGCCGTTCGGTAGCCGATACGCTTCATTTTCGATGCTCCATGACTGCTATGCTCTGCTGCGGGAAGCTGTTTGGCCCGCGACAAGGCGTCCAGCCAGCGCCACCGCGCCGATCACCGGCGGCTCGCGCAGCAGGACCACGTGGCTTATCGGCGACACCGACGCCATGGCCTCGACGAAAGCATCCATCAGCATCGGCTGCTCGGCAATGACGCCGCCGCCGGCAACGACAAGCGCGGCATTGGCGCCGCGTTCGATCAGCAATTGGACGAGCGCGGCAAGTCCCTCCCCGCCTTCCTTGATGACGCGGGAAGCGAGCGGCGAGCCGGCAGTTGCCGCATCGAAGACGGCGTTGGCGTAACGGCCCCAGGCCGCGGCACCCCTCGTCTCGTTGAGCAATATACCGAGCTTGGTCTGGTCGTCGGTTCCGATTTCGCGCATCAGCACGGCGATCAGCGGATCGCCCTCCTGGCCGCGGTCGAGCGCGCGGCGGATCGCCTTGGCCGCTTCGCGCACCAGTGCGGCGGCGCTGCCTTCGTCACCCAGGATCCAGCCCCAGCCGCCAGCGGCAAGCATCTTGCCCTCGGCTGTGCGCGCGACCGCGATCGAACCGGTTCCGGCCACCACCCCGATGCCGTCATCATAGCCGGCCGCGGGCACCATCAGTTCGGCGTCGTTGACCACTTGCACCCTCGTTTTGAGGTTGGCTGACAGCAGCGCCTGGAAACGCCGGCATTGCTCGTCGGTATCGCAACCATGCGCGCCGACGGCCATGGCAGCCGGCGATGATCCGCCGCACAGGTCCGCAACGATGGCCGCCAGTTTCGCCGCATCGGCCTCCATCTGGCGGATCCGCCACTCGTCGGTGACAACCGTCTTGTCGAACAACAAGGTGTCGCCGCGGCGCCCCATGATGCGCGTCTTGGTGCCGCCTATGTCCACGCCCGCCACCAGGTTCTGATCCACGAACATTCCCCTCGTCCCACGGGTTACCGATGGACCGCACGACGTCACAATCACGTTAGTTAGGAAACTTTACAAACTATCTTTCCAGACGGCAAGAACTATGATTTGATTAATCGCGTCAAAGCGCATGAAGCGCTGAATGGGAGATCGGGAAAATGAGCAGGAGAAGGATCGGCCTGGCCCTCGCGGCCGCCTCTTTCGCATGGGGATTCGCAACAAGTCTGGCGCACGCCGCCGACATCTCGTTCTGGACCTGGCGCCAGGAAGACAAGGCCGCCTACAACGAGCTCTTCGCCGACTTCACCAAGGCCAATCCGGACATCCACGTGAAGTTCGAGTCCTTCCCGGACGAGAATTATCCGACCATCGTCTCGACGGCGTTGGCCGGCGGCAAGGGCGGCGACGTCATCCACACCCATGCCTATGGCTGGCTCGAGCAATTCGTGAAGGCCGGTTATTTCGAGCCGCTCGACATGAGCACCGTGCCCTCGCTCGCCAACCAGCCGGCGGATGCGCTGGTGTCCGGCACCTACCGCGCCGACAAGAAGGTCTATTCGCTGCCCTTCGCCTCGCAGACGCTTGGCCTGTTCATCAACAAGGACGTCTTCGCCAAGGCCGGCCTGACGCCGCCGACCACCTGGGATGAGTTCATCGCCGTCAGCAAGGCGCTGAAGGAAAAGGGCATCTATCCCTTGGCTAACGGCATGGGCACCAGCTGGTTCAACGAGATGTTCGTGGCCATCTTCACCAACCCGTTCCTCGGCCAGGACTTCGTCAGCGACCTGACCAGCGGCAAGACCACCTTCAAGGACCCGCGCTATGTCGCGGCACTCGGCAAGCTGCTCGAACTGCGGCCCTATATGCCCGAAGGCTTCGAAGGCATCGACTATGAGACGGCCGGCCAGTTGTTCCTGAGCGGCAAGGCGGCGATGCTCGCCGGCGGCAGCTTCGACATCGCCACCTACCGGTCGCAGAACCCCGCCATCAACATGGACTTCGTCGCCCCGCCAATGGCCAAGGCCGGCGACACGCCGCAAGCCACGAAATTCTTCGACGGCGGCTACGCGGTCAATTCCAAGTCGGCCAACAAGGAAGCGGCGCTCAAGCTGGTCAACTGGATGGGCACCAAGGAGTTCGGCGACAAGTTCTCGGCCTTGCTCGGCAACATCTCGCCGATCAAGGGCGTCGTCATCAAGGACGAACTCTTGTCGCATGTCGCCAAGTTGAACGAGACGGCGATGCCGCATATCAATGTCGTCTATTTCCGCTTCGAGAAGCCGACGGGATCGGAGCTGCTGCAGGGCGACATCACCAAGATGATGTCCGGATCGATCACGCCAGACCAACTCGCCGCCGACATCACCGACGGCCTCGCCAAATGGTACAAGCCGTTCCAGGGCCAGTGAGTTCCAGGGCAAGTGAGATGACGGACGGCTGGCGCCACACCGAAAGACCTTTTCCGTGGCGCCGGTCGCTCTGGATTGCCGCGCTGCTGACGCCGGCGCTGGTGGTCATGGTGCTGTTCG
Source organism: Mesorhizobium sp. B3-1-6 (assembly GCF_006439555.1). Classification (NCBI taxonomy): domain Bacteria; kingdom Pseudomonadati; phylum Pseudomonadota; class Alphaproteobacteria; order Hyphomicrobiales; family Phyllobacteriaceae; genus Mesorhizobium; species Mesorhizobium sp. B3-1-6. Next base: position 368,779 of record NZ_VFTM01000001.1, read on the forward strand.
TGCTGTGGCCGCTCCTGTCGGCCTTCCGCTTCGCCTTCTATGAGTTCAACGGCCTGCGTCCGTCCGGCTTCATCGGTTTCGAAAATTTCCGCGAGGTCCTGTTCGAAAAGCCATATAGCGACTGGACTTACAATGCGCTGAAGCACAACGTCGTCGCCTTTCTGGCGCTGATGGTCTTCGAGAACGGCACTGCTTTCCTGATCGCCTTCGCGCTGCTCAAGGCGCTGCCGGGCCATCGCGTCCATCAGGTCATCGTCTTCCTGCCGGTGGTGCTGTCGGCGGTGATCGTCGGCTTCCTGTGGAAGCTGTTCCTGCATCCCCTGTTCGGGCTGGTGAACCAGCTCCTTGGCCTGGTCGGCGTCGGCGCCATTCCGTGGCTCGGCAACGAAAACACTGCGCTCGGCAGCATCCTGTTCGCCAACATCTGGCACTGGCTCGGCTTCCCCACTCTGGTGCTGCTTGCCGGCATGCAGCGCATCAGCAAGGACGTGCTGGAGGCCGCCCGCCTCGACGGCGCCGGCGACTACGCGCTGATGACGAAGATCGTCTGGCCGTTGATCGCGCCGAGCGTCACCATCGTCACCATCCTGACCTTCATCGGCAGCTTCAACTGGTTCGAAATCCCTTATGTGATGGCGGGCCTGACCGGTTCGCCGGGCGGCTCGACCGACGTGCTCGGCCTCTATTTCTACCGCACGGCCTTCGGCAGCACGACCACCGGCATCCAGGATTTCGGCCAGGGCAGCGCGCTGGCCGTGCTGATGTTCGTCTTCGTCGCCGGCGTCACCGCCATCGCCCTGCGTTACCTGCGCCGTCGCGAAATCGAGCAGTGATGAGGGATCGCGGCGAGACGATCAGGAACGGCGCCATCCAGCTCTTGCTGGCGGTCAATGCCGTGATCATGATCTATCCGCTGTTCGTCATGGTGGCATCGTCGTTCAAGACCAACGCCGAGATCTTTTCCTCGCCGCTCTCGCTGCCGACGCATTTCTCGACCGCCAATCTGGAGAAGGTTTGGACCGAGACCAATTTCGTCCGCTATTTGGCAAATTCGGTTGGCATCACCGCGGCCTCGGTCGCGCTGATCCTTTTGTTCAGCACGCTCGCCGGCTATGCGATCGCCCGCTACCGGTTCCGGCTGAGCTCGCTGGTCCTGATGTTTTTCCTGAGCGGCATGACCGTGCCGCTGAAGCTGGCGATCATCCCGCTGTTCATCCAATTGGACACGCTCGGTCTCGTCGACAGCTATCTCGGGCTGGTGCTCGTCTATGTGGCCATGGGCATTCCCTCGGCTGTCTTCATCATGACCGGCTTCCTGCGCACCTTGCCGCGCGAGTTGGAGGAATCCGCCCGTATGGACGGCGCCAGCGAGTTCCGCATCATGTGGTCGATCATGCTGCCGCTGGCGCGGCCGGCGCTGGTCATCGTGGCGATCCAGAACGCGGTGCCAATCTGGAACGACTTTTTCTTCCCGCTGGTGCTGATCACTTCCGACAATTTGAAGACACTGCCGCAAGGGCTGACCGTGTTCGTCGGCGAATTCACCACCGACTGGGGGGTGCTGTTCACCGGGCTGACACTGGCGGCGCTGCCGATTACCCTGCTCTATATCGTGCTGTCGAAGCAGTTCATTTCTGGCATCACGCAAGGCGCGGTGAAATAGGCGCAGTCAGACAGCGAAGAGATCGAGGCATCAAAAGTGGCGAACCAGAACAAGATCATCATCACCTGCGCCGTAACCGGCTCGATCCACACCCCGTCAATGTCGCCGCATCTGCCGGTGACGGCCGAGGAGATCGCCACCGCCGCCATCGAGGCCGCCGAAGCGGGCGCCGCGATCGTCCATCTTCACGCCCGCAATCCGGTCGATGGACGCCCCGACCAGTCGACAGAGGCGTTCGCCCCTTTCCTGCAGGTCATCAAGCAGCGCTCCAACTGCGTCGTCAACATCACCACCGGTGGTGCTGCGACGATGAGCGTGGAGGAGCGCGTCCGACCGGCGAAGGTGTTCGCGCCCGAGGTCGCGTCGCTCAACATGGGCTCGATGAATTTCGCGCTGTTTCCGATGCTGGAGCGCTTCAAGACCTTCGAGCATGATTGGGAGCGGCCTTATCTGGAATCCTCGCGCGACCGCATCTTCCGCAACACCTTTGGCGACATCGAGCACATATTGCGCACCTGCGCCGACAACGGCACGCGCTTCGAGATCGAGTGCTACGACATCGGCCATCTCTACACGCTGGCGCATTTCGTCGAGCGCGGCCTGGTCAAGGCGCCGTTCTTCGTCCAGAGCGTGTTCGGCATCCTCGGCGGCATCGGCACGCATCCGGAGGACGTCGCCCATATGAAACGCACGGCCGACCGCCTGTTCGGCAACAACTATCACTGGTCGGTGCTGGGCGCCGGCCGCCACCAGTTGCCGATCGCCACGCAGGCGATCGCGCTGGGCGGCAATGTGCGTGTCGGCCTGGAGGACTCGCTGTGGATCGGCAAGGGCAAGCTTGCCCGCTCCAGCGCCGAGCAGGTGACCAAGGTCCGCCAGATTATCGAAGGCCTCGGCGCCTCGATCGCCACGCCCGACGAGGCGCGCCATATCCTGCAGCTCAAGGGCGGCGACAAGGTCGCGTTCTGACTGGGGCGCCGGTCAGCCGAACATCCGCTCGCCCTGCTCGTCGACGAGTTGGATGCCCTTCTTGATCGAGATGTCGACGGCGTCGTCCAGCCCGGCGAAACGGTCGGCGCGGATGAAGCGGTGCTCTTTCATCACGCCGTCCACTTCCTTCGAGACGACGCCGCAGGTCTGGTACTGGCCTTCGGCCTTGTAGGGCGTCGCGCTGATCAGGAATCCCTTGTGCTCGACCTGCTTGGCCGGCTTGGCGGTGCCGGTCTCCGTTGCCTCGCTGCCGCCGCCGCCAAAAAGCTTTTTCAGAAAAGACATTTTTCAAAACTCCCGTTCACGCCCACACAAGAGGAATCACGGCATTCCCTGTTCGCGCAGGCCCTGTTCACGCAGGCTTCGTCTCAGCATGCGCGAATGCGCCGCCGTGTTCCAGCCCCTTGACGAAAACGCCGACAAGAAGCTCGATCTGATGCCAGATCTCCTCGGCCTGCTTGCTGTTCGAATTTGCAACATAGCCACTGGTCACAATGCCATGCACGCTTGACCACAAGGTCCGCGCCGCAAGCGCGCGGCGGTCGTCGTCGAGGCCGAAATCGCCTGCCTTGAGCACGCCGGCGACGATGTCGAAGAGTGCGTCGAGCAGCGCGTCATAGGCGTCCGGGCCAGGCCGCGTCGCGCGGCGGCGGTTGAAGGCAAGCACCGCCGGCCAACTGCCGGGATGCGCCTCGACGAAGCGCACATAGGCAGCCGCCATCGCCAGGATGCGATGCTGGACATCGGTCACCCCTTGCCTTTCGAGATCGGCCATCGCCGCCAAGCCTGTCGCGCCCAACCGGTCGAGCAGCCGCATGTTGACGGCGCGGTGCACCTCGTCGAGATCGGCAAAGAGGTTATAGACGGATCCGACGGAAATGCCGGCCTGCTCGGCGATGGTGCGCGCTTTCAGGTTCTCGGCGCCGCCCTCGTTGAGCAGCGCCTCGGCGATGGCGAGCACCTTCTCGCCCATCTCTTCCTTGTCCAGCGCCATGCTCTTTCCTGTCCTTATGTCCGAAGTCGCAAGCCTAGCCCGGAATCCATTCCATTTGCTTGCGTTTACCATGTCCGGCGGCCCATGAACAGCGTTCAAAATAATCCTTGAACAATGTTCATTTCCTGCTATGTTGAGTTTGTGAACATCGTTCACGTAAACAGGGAGAAGACCATGCTTAGCCTGATCAAGACATTGCTGGACGGCGCCAGCGCACGGGCCGAGGACAATCTGAAGGATCGTTTTGCGATCGACCTCCTGGCCCAGCGCATCCGCGACGCGGAGGCGGGCCTTGCCGCCGCCAAGCAGACGCTCGCCTCGCTGATCGTACGCCAGCGAGCCGAGCAGACCAGCCTCGACCAGCTCGACCGCCGCATCGCCGATCTGGAGACCCGCACGCTCAGCGCGCTTTCGGCCAACAACCAGGCGCTTGCCGAAGGCGGCGCTTCCGCAATCGCCGAACTCGAGAACGAGCGCGAGGTCCGCCGCGCCACGGTCAAGAGCCTGGGCGAGAAGACCTTGCGGATGCGCCTGTCCGTAGAACAGGCGCATCGCCGTATCATCGATCTCAACCAGGGCATGATTTCCGCCCGTGCGATCGATGCAGAACGCAAGGCGCAGTCCCGTCTCAACCGTTCGATCGGCCGCACGGCGAGCATCAACGAAGCGGAGGAATTGCTTGCTCGCATCAAGGAAAGCAGCGACCCGTTCGAGGAGGCCGGCATCCTCGACGAGATCGACGGCGATCTGCGCCACGAGGCGATCCGTGAACGCCTCGCCGAAGCAGGCCACGGACCGGCCACCAAGGTGCGTGCTGAGCATGTCCTGGCGCGCCTGAAATCGCTGAACTGAGCCCGAAATTTCCAAAACGGATCAAAGCAAAGGAACACCACGATGAACGGCAATCGGACCTACATCCTGTTCAACACTTTGTCGGTGGGCGCCGCCTACTTCATGCTGGCCCTGTCGCTGTGGCTGGCGCCGGTCGACCTCTCGACCAAAGGCTACTGGGCGATGGGCGTCCTCTTGCTCACCGGCAGCCTGGTGAACCTGGTCAAGTACCGCACCGACGAGCGAATCGCGGCCGAGACCACGGCCAAGATCGAGAAGGCGCGCAACGAGAAGCTGATCAGCGAATATGTCGGCAAGGATTGATTTCTGCTGCTGCTGATCGCTTAACTGAACATAGAAAAGCCCGGAGCGATCCGGGCTTTTCGGGTTCTATGTGAGGATGCCTTAGCGGCGCGACAGCGCCTCGATCGCCTCGGCGGCGTCTTCCAGGATGCTGATCGCCTCGGCCTGCTTGTCTTCCGGCGCGTCGGCGATGTCGCCGAGCGCGGCGCGCAGCCGGTGGCGCAGCGCGCGGAACCGGTCGCGCGTCTCCGAGCGGCCGCGGCGCCCCTCGTCCTTGTCGTCGCCCCAGCCGAACCATTCGCGCGCCGCGGCCATCTTGCGGCCGAAACGCTCAAGATGGTCGAGCACGCTGTCGATCATCTCGCGATTCTCCTCGAGATGCGCCTTGCCGGCTTCGGTGATCGAAAACACCTTCTTGTTGCCTTCGCTCGAGGACACCGCGTAGCCCGCCTCCTCCAGGAAGGTCAGCGTCGGATAGACCACGCCCGGGCTCGGGCTGTAGACGCCGCTGGTGCGTTCTTCCAGAGCCTTGATGATGTCGTAGCCGTGGCGCGGCGCGTCGGCCAAAAGCGACAGCGTGATCAGCTTGAGATCGCCGTCGGCCAGCATGCGCCCGGCGCGGAACATGTCGCCCGGGCCGCCGCGTCCGCCGCCCCTGCCGCCATGGCCGAACGGGCCAAAGCCACCGCCGCCGCGGCCGCCGAATTTGCCGGCCATATGCATGAACATGCGCTCGCCGAAGTTGTTGTGTCTGTGCATGGATTGCTCCTTGAGTTATATCTTACGATATATCGTAAGTAAGGATCATCGCTTGCGAAGTCAAGATATATCTTAAGATGTATCTTACGCCGTGCCAAGACCGCTTATGCGTCTTCGTATAGCTGGGCCGAGAGCGCTACCAATGGCCCTTGCGTCGGTTCCAGGCGTAGAGCACGTCCGCGAAACGGTCATAGGCAAAGCGCGTCAACGGCAGGGCGATTGGGTTGCCGAACAAGCTCGCCAGCCATCCCCCGCCCGGCGTGATCCGCCAGACCGCGATAGCCACGTCGGCGCCAACCAGCAACCGCCCGCTGGCGTCGGTCGCGTGCAGGCGCCGGCGGATATCCTCCAGCGAGGCGCCGAATGCGGAGAGCGCCTCGGGTTCGAAATTGATGTCGCGGAATTCGACGCGGCCCGCCTTGACCGCTTCGGCGAGCCGCCGCTTCTGGTGGTTGATGCCGGCGTCGCACACCGGACAGCGCGTGTTGTACCAGACGGTGAGCAGCGGCTCGGGCATGGCGCGACTATCGGGAATGCGGCGCGGCTTCGCAACAGCCGCGCCGATCCCTAGGCTAAGTCGCCTTACCCGAGCGAGCTGATGATTTCGCGATAGGCGAATTCCGGGAACGCCTTCATCGTCCGCGTTTTGACATTGCCGCCCGACGACAACAGCAGCGCGAAGCGGGCGAGCACCGCATCATCCGGGGCTTCGACGATGGCGACCATGTCGCATTCGCCCATGGTCAGATAGAACGACTTGAACGATCCGCCCATTTCTCCCAGCAGCTTCTTGGCGGCATCGAGCCGCTTTGGCGACTCCCGCACATTCTTGGCGCCCAGCTCGGTCCAGTTGATAAGCACGATGTAGGTTGTCATGGCACACCTCCCTCCGGCGCCACGGAGCTCGACGCCTGGCCGTTACGACCGGCGCCGGGGCGGGCATCCGGCTTTGTCGCCCATAAATGCATCCGACCCCGAAATTATCCTCCTGTCGGGCAAAGCCGGCAAGCCGGCATGAGAGACGGCCGGGAACGAAAAAGGGCGCCGGAGGCGCCCTTTGGATCTTGATATGTCTGGTTCCGCTCAGCTGTCGAGGAAGCTTCTGAGCTTACGCGACCTGCTCGGATGCTTGAGCTTGCGCAGCGCCTTCGCCTCGATCTGGCGGATGCGCTCGCGGGTGACCGAGAACTGCTGGCCGACTTCTTCCAACGTATGATCGGTGTTCATGCCGATGCCGAAACGCATGCGCAGCACGCGTTCCTCGCGCGGCGTCAGCGAGGCAAGCACGCGCGTCGTCGTCTCGCGCAGATTGGCCTGGATCGCCGCGTCGATCGGCAGGATCGCCATCTTGTCCTCGATGAAGTCGCCGAGATGCGAATCCTCCTCGTCGCCGACAGGCGTTTCGAGCGAGATCGGCTCCTTGGCGATCTTCAGCACCTTGCGCACTTTTTCCAGCGGCATGGCGAGCTTCTCGGCCAGTTCCTCCGGCGTCGGCTCGCGGCCGATCTCGTGCAGCATCTGGCGCGAGGTGCGCACGATCTTGTTGATCGTCTCGATCATGTGCACCGGAATGCGGATGGTGCGCGCCTGGTCGGCGATCGAGCGGGTGATGGCCTGCCGGATCCACCAGGTGGCGTAGGTCGAGAACTTGTAGCCGCGGCGGTACTCGAACTTGTCGACCGCCTTCATCAGGCCGATATTGCCTTCCTGGATCAGGTCGAGGAACTGCAGGCCGCGGTTGGTGTATTTCTTGGCGATGGAGATGACCAGGCGAAGGTTCGCCTCGACCATTTCCTTCTTCGCGATCGCCGCCTCCCGCTCGCCCTTCTGCACCTGGTTCACGATCTTGCGGAATTCCAGGATCGAGATCGCCGTTTCGGTGGCGAGGTTCTGGATCTCGGCGCGCAGCTCCTTGATCGCGTCCTTCTCGTTCTTGGTGAACTCCTTCCAGCCGCGCGAGGTCAGGTTGGCGATCGAGCGGGTCCAGTTCGGATCGAGCTCCGAGCCCTGATACTCCCTGAGGAATTCCTCACGGCGCACGCCATAGCTTTCGGCGAGGCGCAAAAGCTTGCCCTCGTTCTGCACCAGGCGCTTGTTGATGTCGTAGAGCTGCTCGACCAGCGCCTCGATGCGCGCGGCGTTGAGTGACAACGACTTCACCGCCTTGATCAGCTGGTCCTTCAGCTCCTTCAGGCGGCGGTCCTGGCTGGGCGACAGCGTGCCGGCCGCGGCCAGTCGGTTCTCGACCTGCTGGTCCTGCAACTTGCGCAGCTTCTTGTAGGTGTCGGCGATGACGTCGAGCGTCTCCATCACCTGCGGACGCAGTTCCGCTTCCATCGCGGCCAGCGACAGGCTCGCCTCGTCCTCGTCGTCTTCCTCTTCCTCCAGCCCACGCGTGTCGCCGCCGACATTGGTGATGTCGTCTTCTTCCTCGCGCGCCGCCGCGCGGCCGCGCGGCTTCTCTTCGGGCTTGGGCGCTTCCTCGACGCGTTCGACCACGGGCGCCTGCTTGGCCTCGGGGCCGGCATAGGTCGCCTCGAGGTCGATGATCTCGCGCAGCAGGATCTTCGATTCGTTGAGCTCGTCGCGCCAGATGATGATGGCCTGGAAGGTCAGCGGGCTTTCGCACAGACCCGCGATCATCGTTTCGCGGCCGGCCTCGATGCGCTTGGCGATCGCGATTTCGCCCTCGCGCGACAGAAGCTCGACCGAGCCCATCTCGCGCAGATACATGCGCACCGGGTCGTCGGTGCGATCGGTCGGCTCTTTCTTGGTGGTCGTGGCGGCGACGGCGGTGCCGGTCTGCTCGGCGAGCTCGTTGGCGTCTTCCTCGGCGTCGGCGGCCGGCTCAGCTTCGGTCTCCTCGCCCACCTCGTCGTCCTCGACGACGTTGATGCCCATGTCGCTGAGCATTGCATTGATATCTTCGATGCGGTCCGGATCCGTCTCTTCCGAGGGCAGCACCGCGTTGAGCTCGTCGAGCGTGACATAGCCGCGTTTCTTCGCGGCCTTGATCATCTTCTTGACAGCATCGTCGGAAAGGTCGAGCAGGGGGCCATCGGTGGCGCCTTCGCGTTCGGTCTCGACCTCTTCCTTTTCCTTTGTCGCCATTCTTTGTCGTCTCCAAGCGGCCGAATATCGAGGCCGCATAAACTGCCGTACCGGTTATGCTGGACGCGCTCGCGCCAGAACGCTTTTCATCGGTCCGGCAACCGTGTCATCGCTTTTGTTTTGTGCCTGTCGCTAGTCCCAAACCGGTTTCCACTTTTGGGCGACATGCATTAAGTCCAGATTAACCCTGATATCTGGAGCGGGCACTTTGCCTGTCCAGTTGTCACCAGTGCCTCACATCGCTCGAATTTCCCGCCGACGCCGGGGCACGGGTTAACGTTTCGAATCGTCCTGATTCCGCCAATCTGCCAGAAGGTCAAGCGCCTCTGGCATGATTCGCATGAAAAAAGCGAATCAATTACCCGACTTAGAGGCGTCGATTCGACGCGCTGCGCATTTCCACTTCACTTCCAATGGAGGTATTCGGCCCTAAACGCGGCCAACCCTGCCCGATGAAACGCCAAACCCTTCGATCAGCGCTTCCGTTGCCTGCACATCGTTGAATTGCGCTTGAATCTCGACGAGATGCCGGAAGTTTTCGTCCGAAGGGTCTGCATCGAGCGCCGCCTGCGCCTGTTTCAGCTCTCTATGTAATGTGCGGGCGCTGCGCTGCAAGTGCATCGCCTGGTTGAAGGCGTCGCGGGCATCCTCGAGCGCCGCGGTCTCCAGCGCCGGCCATTGACGCGCGCGCTTGATCAGCTCCACCGCCCGCTCCCAGATGCCGCCGCAGCCGGCGCGCTCGATGGTGGCGATGACCGCGCCGCGCTCGTCGGCCGCGTCATGCGCCATCGCGTCGAGAATGGCGGCATGGAGCTTCAGCAAATCCGAATTGGCGAGGTCGAGGAATTCGACATGCGCGAAATTCTCGTCGATCAGCGCCGGATGGTTGACCAGCGCCACGATGATTGTCGCCTCGCGCACCGACATCCCCTCGCCCCGCTTGACCAGCGCCGACTTGCCGAGGCTTTCGCTGATCGCGATGCGCCCGCTTCCGCTCTTGGCGAACTGTCCACCGGGTGCCGCGGCTTTGCCTTGGCCGCGCTCGCCTGGTCGGCCGCTATCCTGGCGGCCCTGCCGCGGGCCGCGCTGCGAGCCGAAGAAGCTCAGCTCCCGCTCGCGCATTTCCTGTTGGTAGTGATAGCGTGTGCTTTCGTCGCGTATACGACTTGCGAGCTCACGCAGCCTCTTTCCAAGTTCCGCCCGACGCTCCGGCGTGTCGAAGACGCCGCCCGCAGTCTCGCGCATCCACAACAGATCGACCAGCGGTCGCGCATCGGCAAGCACCGCGCGAAATGCGTCCGGTCCGTCCGCCTTGACCAGATCGTCAGGGTCCTTGCCTTCCGGCAGCAGCGCAAAGCGCGCCGAGCGTCCGGGTTGGACTGCCGGCAGCGCCAGGTCGGCGGCGCGCCATGCCGCCTTCAGCCCCGCCTGGTCGCCGTCGAAGCACAGAACCGGCTCGCCGGCCATGCGCCACAACAGCTCGAGCTGGTTTTCGGTCAGCGCCGTGCCGAGCGGCGCCACGGCGTTCTCGAAGCCGGCCTGCGTCAGCGCGATCACGTCCATATAGCCTTCGACCGCGATCACCGTGCCGCCCTTGGCGAGAGCTTTGCGGGCGCGGGCGAAATTGTAAAGCACATTGCCCTTGTGGAAGAGCTCGGTGTCGGGCGAGTTCATGTATTTGGCCAAGGCGTCCGGCGCCAGCGCCCGCCCGCCGAAGGCGATGATCTTGCCGCGCGAATCCGGGATCGGAAACATGATGCGGTCGCGGAACCAGTCATAGGAGACCGGGATGTCGTCGCCATGCCGCACCAGGCCGCAAGCCTCGATGTCGGCCTTCGGCACGCCCTTGGCGGCAAGATGTTCCTTGAGCGCATTGCGGCTGTCCGGCGCATAACCCAGCCGGAACGACTGCTGCGTCGCCGGCGTCAGCCCGCGGTCGCGCAGATAGGCGCGGGCCTTGGCACCCTCCGGTCCTTGCAGCCGCTCCTGGAAGAAGGCGGTCGCCATTTCCATGACGTCGGTCAGGCTGGCGCGTTCCTTCTCGCGCCGTTCCTCTTGTTCGTTGCGCACCGGCATCGGCACGCCGGCCATCTCGGCGATCTTCTCGACCGCTTCGGGGAAGCTCATGCCGTCGAGTTCGGTGAGGAACTTGAAATGGTCGCCCGAAACCGAGCAGCCGAAGCAGTGGTAGCGACCCTTCTTGTCCTCGCAATGGAAGGACGGGCTCTTCTCGCCGTGGAACGGGCAACAGGCCCAGTAGTCGCCGCGCGACGCGTTGGTCTTTTTCCTGTCCCACGCGACGCGGGTGCCGATGACCTGCGAAATCGGCACGCGGTCGCGTATCTCGTCGAGGAAGGCGGGCGGAAAGCGCATCGGGGAAACTCGTTTGCCCTCCATATAATCAAGCCGCCCGGGCACGGCGACTCCGTCCGGCCCATCGTACCCGCTTTTCACAGACGAAAAGAAGGCGGCCGGGCGGCCGCCTTCTGAATTTCGGGATTGCCGTGGATTACTGCGCGGCGATCGCGCCAAAGATGATGCCGGAAAGGACGCTGACCAGCACGTAGTCGTTGCCGACGCGGATCCACTCCTGGCCGGGGCCGGGGCGGCGCAGGCCATGGCGGTTCCAGTCGCGGACCGCCTGGTGACGTTTCCAGTTGGAATAGCGCTGGCCGTTGCGCCAATGGCTGCGCTTTACCACCTTCTTCTTGACGATGACGCGCTTGTCGACATGCCGATTGGGCTTCTGCCAGTCGACCTGCGTGTAGTTCGACTGCGGCGCGCTCGGCTGGGCGAGCGGCGCGGCCTGGCCGGAGAAGGCCGAGGCGGCCAGCATGGAGGCGGTGACGGCGGAAAGTATGAGACGCTTCATGGTCAGTACTCCTTGTTGTCGATAGGCAGAGGAATAGCCGCCAATGAATGAACTGAAACTGAACATGAAAATTACAATTCTGTAATGGTTTCCGATGCTTGCAGAGCCTGCTTCAACAAGGCTTGGATCGCGCCGGTCGTGCCGTCCCGGCATCGCTTCATTCCGAGCGAAGGCGCAGCCGCCAGCGCATGCAACCAATGTTTCCGCCATTCATTTCCGACATGCGCCGTCGAGTCGGGACTATCATCGCATCAGAAAAATCTATTATTCGGCTAATCTTAATTGGTATATTTCCACGCATTGAAATGATTGAGATTCGTCCTCCTCCACGCATTGCCAGAGCCACCTTGCGAGGTCGGCCTTGAGCGGCTCCGTCGTCCTCCTGCACCTTGCCGGCGCGGTGGCGCTGATGCTGTTCGCCACCCGCATGGTCAAGACAGGCGTCGAGCGCGCCTATGGCGACGTGCTGCGCCACAGGCTGCGCGCCACCATGCGCAATCCGGTCATGGCGGTGCTGGCCGGCTGTGGGCTGGCGGTCGCGCTGCAGAGTTCGACCGCGGTGACGCTGCTGGTCGGCTCCTTCGCCGGAGCCGGCATCGTTTCGGGCGCCGCCGGGCAATTGGCAGTGCGCGGCGCCGAGATCGGTTCGGCGCTGGTGGCCAAGCTGCTCACCTTCGACCTGACGCTCTTGGTGCCGCTCTGCCTGATCGCCGGCACGGTCATGTTCATGGCCACCGAGCGGCGCGATTGGCGGCAGCTGGGCCGTATCCTGATCGGCGTCGGCCTGCTGATCCTGTCGCTGGAGATGATCGGTCAGGCGTCGGAGCCGCTGCGCAACAGCCAGTTGATGCCGCTGATCATCAATTATTTCTCGGGCGACTCCATCACCACCTATCTCCTGGCCGCGCTGGTCACCTGGCTGTTCCAGTCCAGCATTGCCGCGGTGCTGCTGATGGCGACGCTGGCGGGCCGCGGGCTGATCACGCCGGAGCTCGGCGTGGTGCTGGTGCTTGGCGTCAACCTTGGCTCGTCGCTGATCGCGCCGATGTTGACGCGGTCCGCGCCGCCCGAGGTGCGCATCGTGCCGATCGGCAATCTCTTGATGCGCGGCCTCGGCTCGCTGATCATGCTGGTGCTGATCATGACCTTCAAACCGGATGTCGCCTTCCTCGGCAAGACCGCGCCGGATCAGATCGTCAACGCCCATATCCTGTTCAACGTGCTGATCCTGCTGGCCGGACTGCCGCTGGCCGGCCTCGTCTACCGCGCTTCCGAAAGGATCGTGGCGCTGGGCAGCAAGCCTCAACCGGCCGCCGCGCTCGAGGTCGTCGAGCTGTCGGCGCTGAACGAGAGCGCCCTCGATACGCCGAGCCAGGCGCTGGCCAACGCGACGCGTGAGGTGGTGCGGGTCTGCGAAATCGTCGAAATCATGCTGAAGCGCATCATCGAGCTTTACGAGGATGCCGACCCCGCCAAGATCAAGGCGCTTGCCGCGCTCGACGACCGCGTCGACAGGAAGCATGCCGCGATCAAGCTCTATCTCGCCAAGATCACCAGGAATCCGCTGACCGAGGACGAGGCATTGCGGTGCCAGGAGCTGATCGGCGCTTGCGTCAAGCTCGAGCAGGTCGGCGACATCATCGTGCGCAACATGCTGGTGCATGTCAGGAAGAAGCTGGAGCGCGGCCTGGAATTCACGCCGGAAGGCTGGCAGGAACTTTGCGCTTTCCATTCCTCCGTGCTTGCCAATGCGCGGCTTGCCTTCAACGTTCTGGTCTCGCGCGATCCGGAAACCGCCAGGCAATTGGTGCTGGAAAAGGACCTGCTGCGCGAACGCGAGAAAGAAACCAGCGCCAGCCATTTCGTGCGCCTGCGCGAAGGCACCGCCAAGAGCGTCGAGACGAGCTCGATCCACCTCGACACGATCCGCGACCTGAAGCAGATCAACTCGCTGCTTGCCTCCATTGCCTATCCGGTGCTGGAGGAGCGCGGCCTGCTTGGCGGCTCGCGGCTGAAAGCCAGCTGAGGTTATCGAAGGCAGCCGAAAAATTAATCTTTGCTCATCCTCGCTTCCGTCGGCTAAGGATCGCCTGAGGGACCTGTTAAGAGGACGATCCGTCGATGGACACGCATTCGCGCAGCTTCGCCAAGGCGCTTTCCTGGCGCGTCACCGGCACGATCGACACGATGATCATATCGCTTGTGGTGACCGGCAGCATCAAGCTCGCGGCCACCATCGGGCTCACCGAAGTCGTCACCAAGTCGCTGCTCTACTACCTGCATGAACGGGCCTGGCTGAAGATCCCGTATGGACGCAAAACGGCGGCGTAGTCGCGGCGGCAGGCCGGTTCTGATCGGTCGGTCAAGAAAAGCTAAAGCGCCATCGTCAATTTCTGCATTGCCGCGCCCGCCCGAGCGTGGTTTGAGGCGTGCATTCCTCGCCTGTGTTTTGAACCATGCTGCCGCTGATTGCCCTTTTCCTTGCCGCCTTCGCCTTCGGCACCACCGAATTCGTCATCGCCGGCGTGCTGCCCGAGGTGGCGCAGGGCCTCGGCGTTTCGGTGCCGACCGCAGGCTACCTCGTCTCCGGCTATGCCTGCGGCATTGCCATCGGCGGCCCGCTGCTGGCATTGGCCACTGGCAAGGTTTCGCGCAAGACGCTGCTGATCGGGCTGACGATCGCCTTCACCCTTGGTCAGGCGGCCTGCGCGCTGGCGCCCGATTTCACCTCGATGCTTCTGCTGCGTATCGCCACCGCCGTGGCGCATGGCTGCTATTTCGGCGTCGCCATGGTGGTCGCGGTCAGCCTGGTGCGCGAGGACCAGCGCGGCCGGGCGGTCGCGGTCATTCTCTCGGGGCTGACGGTCTCCAATGTCATCGGCGTGCCGGCGGGAACGGCGATCGGCAGCCTGTGGGGTTGGCGCGCGACCTTCTGGGTGATGGGCGCGCTGGGCATCATTGCAATCCTCGCCATGCTGGCGCTGCTGCCGCGAACGGCGGGCGCCGCCAATCGGCCAGCGGGCCTGGCGCGCGAAGTTCGTGTGCTCGCCCGCCAGCAGGTCTGGACGTCGCTGATCCTGATGCTGATGCTGATGATCGGCCAGTTTGCGCTGTTCACCTACATCACCCCGATGCTGCTTGAAGTGACTGGCCTCGACGAGAGCCTGATCCCCTTTGTGCTTTTGCTCAACGGCGTCGGCGCCACGATCGGCGTTCTGGTCGGCGGCAAGCTCGCCGACTGGAAGCTGATGCCATCGCTCATCGTCATGCTTGCCCTGCAGGCGGTGGCGCTGGGCATCATCCATCTTGTCAGCCCCTACCCGGTGCCGATGGTCGTCGCCATCGTCATCTGGGGTGGTCTCAATTTCGCCATCGGCGCGCCGATCCAGACACGCATCCTCGCCTGGACGGCCGATGCCTCCAACCTCGCCTCTTCGCTGATCCCGTCCGGCTTCAATGTCGGCATTGCGCTGGCCGCCTCGCTGGGCGCGGCGATGCTCAATGCCGGCTACGGCTATCGCAGCCTGCCGCTGGCAGGGGCCCTGGCCATGCTGTTGGCGGTGGTGGTAGCTATCGCCTCGCAGGCCTGGGAGTGGCGCAGCCGCGCGATCCCGCCGCTGCCGGCGGCGGCTGAATAGCAGGCTTTCGCTTGCCTCAGACTTTTGGCCGCGAAGGGTCCGCAGTTCCCGAAAGAATGGAAGCCAGGCCTTGAAGGCCTTCCTTCAACCGTTCCCGATTAGGGGTGGCGCCCAGCGCCAGGCGAAAGCCGTTGGGAAACTCCTGCCCGACGGCGAACTCTTCCGCGGGGCTGATGGCTAGCCCTCGGCGGCGGGCGGTGCCAGCGAGCTCTTCCGAGCGCAACTGGCTCTCCAGCGGATACCATAGATGCAAGCCGGACTCCGATGCCACAAAACCCTCGGGCAGGATGTTGCGCGCGATCTCTTGCCTGGCCTGCGCTTCGGCGCGCACGGCGGCGGTGATCTCCTCGGCAAGACCGCTGCGCAGCCACTCGCAGGCAAGGCCCGTCATCAGCGGCGGCGCCATCATCGTCGTGCCGCGTATCGCTGTGGCGATCCGCTCGGCGGCTTGCTGATCGGGTACCGCCAGGAAGGCCGTGCGCAGGAAAGGTGAGATGCATTTCGCCAATGTCGCGACATGGAAGGTCCGCTCCGGCGCCAGATTCAGAAAGACCGGCGGCGGTGCGGCGAGCAACCTTCTGTAGGGATCGTCCTCCATGATGGTCAGCTCGAGTTTTTCGGCCATGCGGGCGAGTTCGCGCCGGCGGCCTTCGGGCATGACGGATGCGGTCGGATTTTGAAGCGTCGGATTGAGGTAGAGAATACGGGCGCCATGCCGTCGCGCCGCCTCTTCGAGATCGTCCGGCCGCATGCCCTCGCCATCGTTTGCGACAGCGGCGAGCTTGCGGCGCGCGGCCTCGGCTAGCGCGATCAGCCCGGGATAGGTCAGCGCATCGGAAAGGATCGTGTCGTCCTCGCGGGTCTGAGACAGCACGACGGCCGTGAGCAGCGCCTGCGCGCCCGAGCCGACAACGACCCTGTCGGCCGGCAGCCTGTCCCCCGTTTCGGCAAGCCATGACGAGCCGACGGCCCGCTCAACGGGCGAGCCCGGACCGGGATGGTAGGAAAGCAGCGCTTCGGCGCTGGAGCGCTTCAGCAATCCCTCGATGCCCGCCCTGATCAAGGCCGGCAGGTTGAGGCCGGCGGGTGCCGGCGGAATGTTCATGCTGAGGTCGAGGACAGGCTCTTCCGGCTCGCCCGGCGTGACGAAGGTGCCCCGGCCCGCGTTCGCGTCGATAAGGTTCCTGCGCCTGGCTTCGGAAAACGCCCGCGTGACCGTCGTGAGATTGACCCCCAGCAGCCGTGCGAGTTCCCGCTGCGGCGGCAACCTGTCGCCAGGCTGCAACCGGCCGTTCGAGCGGGCATCCGCAAGGGCGTCGACGATCTTCAGATAGACCGGTCGCGGCCCTGCCTCCAGAACCGGGAGCCAGCCGATGTCGCTTTCGCCCGTCACGTATCGCCAATCCACACATTTTGTCGCATTGTATGCATACAAGTATGATATATGTATGTATCCGAGACCTCAAGGCCTGCACCGGCCCTCACGCGAGGTCCATTGGAGCGATCATGGAAGACCTTGCGCATTATCCACGTTTGGTACCTTGGCAGGTAGGAATCCGTGGCCGTTGCCCGCGTTGCGGCGAGGGCCACCTGTTCGAGGGATTCTTGAAACTGGCTCCGAAATGCGATGTCTGCGGGCTTGACTATTCCTTTGCCGATCCAGCCGACGGCCCGGCGTTCTTCGTCATCTGCTTTGCCTGTGTGCCTTCGGTGCTGTTCGCCGTCTGGGCGCAGGTGACTTTCGAGCCCTCCATGTGGTTCCACGCTTTCGTTTCGATCCCGATCGTTCTTGCGACCTGCATCCCGCCGCTCAGGCCGCTCAAAGGCTGGCTCGTCGCAAGCCAGTTCTACCACAAGGCGGAAGAAGGAAGGCTGGCCAGGCCCGGCGAGTAACCTTCAAAGGTCGATGCGGAACTTGAGGCTCTCCGCGCCGCCATAGGCGGCGTCCTCGAAGAAGCGGCCGACGAGTTTGCCGCCATTGGCTGTGATGACCTTGTGCGAAGCCGGATTGCCCGGCTTCGCGGTGATCTCGACATGGTCGAGCCCGACCGCTCTCGCCTCGTCCAGCATCAGCCGCAGCGCTTCGGTGGCATAGCCTCGGCTCCGCTTCCACGGCACAACCGCATAGCCGATATGGCCAAGCACATGCGAGGGCAGCGCCGACGTGCCCTTCTGCCAGCGAAAACCGATCGAGCCGGCGGCCTCGCCATCCCAGATCCAGCGCCGGAAGCTCGGTAGGCGCGGCACGGTTGTGCCGTCGGGCAAGGTGATGGGGGGCCCCTTCGCTTCGGGGTCGTCGAGGCCGGCGAGAAATTCGACGGGATCTTTCTCGATCGCCTCGAGCTGCTCGCGCGTCGCTTCGAGGAACCGCACATTGTCGGGCGACCACCCGCGCTCCAGCGCCGCCTTGTAGGAAGGCAAATGTTCGAGCGCGGGTTTGACGATCTCGATCATGGTTCGCTTCCCTGTCGTGACCCGGCATAGCCGCGACACGGATCGCCCTCAAGTCGCCTGAAACCGGATTTCGCCCTTGTTCAGGAAACAGGCCTTGTCGAACAGTGACATGTCGAGCGGGTTCGGCAGCCGGATATCGCCGATACCCGGGAACGGTCTCCCGGAGGAATCATAGGACCTGTCGACCTGCGAGATGAAGACCAGCACCAGTCCCCGTTCCCGGGCAAACGACCTCAAGGCGCGGATCTGGACCATGAGCTCGGGATTCTCCCGCTTCTGGTCGAGCAGTTGCAGATAGTCGATGACCGCCAACGTGCCGTGCGGCGCCGACCGCAACCTCTCGACGATATAACTGGCGCTTATGGCGTCGGAATTGTCGAAATCGAACAGGTGATTGAAATCGGCCGGGTCGATCCCGATGTCGCGGAACCGGTCGAGAATGTCGGCATGCATGTATTCCAGGGTGAAGAACACGGCGCGACTGCCTTGCTTCATGGCCGCCACGGCGAGATCGAGGCTCATCAGCGTCTTGCCCTGGCCTGGCCGCGCCGCCACGAGAACCATGTCGCCGGGGATCAGCCGCCTCAGCAAGCTGTCGCCGGGCGCGCCCTCGGCGGCCTTGGCCGCAAGCAGGCTCCAGCTGGCAAAGCCTTCCTTGGCGGCAACGCGGTCGAGCGCCTGATGGAGCGGAACATTTTCCCGGCGGGACAGGAGCCTCGCCTGGCGTTTCAGATGATAGACGGGTGCGGAAAGCCGCATCGAAAAACCTCCTGCCGCGAGCAGTCTCGACAACCCCTCCTTTTGCCTGGCGCTCGAACAGTTGGTTGGATGTGAATTGCCCTGCATGAACGATGCTTCCCGATGGAGGGAGGAGGCGTGGGCGCGCCGGAATCAGATCATAGCTCAATCGAAGCGGTCCGGAAATCCGACTTCCAAAAGGCGTCGCTAAACTAGAAGTGTTTCGCCGACGGATGCGAGATCTTCTATGATCGACCTGGGTGATTCACGGGTACGAGACAACGCTTCGACAGGAGGGGCAAAACGGTGGGGTTGAAATCTGTTCCGCTGGGCGCGGCCATCTTTTGTCTTGTCGCGACCCTCGCCGCATTGACGGCGTCCGTCAGCTCGTTCGCGGCGTTGCGGCCGTCGACCGTTCCCGATTGGCTGCAGCGCCATGTCGGCGACGGCGAGGGCCAGATTTCGCAGGTCGTTCTGGAGCGGGCGCGCGCGCTCTACCAGAAGAAGGTCAGCGATGGTTCGGTCGGCAACCCCTGCTACTTCGCCATGGATGCCACGCGTCCCGGGGATTTGGGCAATAGCGTGCTGGGCCAGCGCTATTACATCATATGCGAAAGCAAGCAGCTCTTCCGCGCGGTTTCCTCGGGCCATGGCGGCGGCCGCAACCTGAAAGGCGTTGCCGATTTCTCCAACGGCAGGCGTTGCGCGAAGAACTTCGGCAACGCGATGGACTCGGCGCTGACGGCCGGCGGCGCCTATATGACCGCCGAGACCAAGACGTCCTTCAAGGGGTATTACCGTGTCGGCGCGCAGAACGCGGTGTTCATGCGCAGCTTCATCCAGTTCGACGGCGAAGGCGAAGCGGCGAACGCCAGGCAGCGCGTGATCGGCGGCCATCCGGCTGCCTTGCTCAGGGGCATGTGCATGCGCAAAGACCCGAGCAGCTCATACGCCGACCATGACGGCCTTGTTCCGTTCGGCAAGCTGGTGAACTATGCCGGCGGCCGCAGCAATGGCTGCACCAGTTGGTCGCCCGCTGACGCCGAGCAGATCATCCCGCTGGTGAAGAACAAACCGACGACGCTCTACATCTATCCGGAATCGCGCGACATCGCCGCTGTCGCCCGGGCCAAGGCCGCAGGCCAATCGCTGTCAGGCGCGGGCCTCTATTGGAACGCCTCCTGCCTGAGCGAGATCGGCTCGCCGAAATTCTGGCCCAGGAAGACGCTGGAGCCGATCATCGCGCAGTACAAGAAGGATCATCCGGCACCACCGCCGCAGCCGATACCGATGTGCAAGGATTAGCGAAGCCGCACCTACTGCAGCAGCCCCTTGATGATGGCGCTGGCCTTGGCGAAGTCCATCTGGCCGGCATACTTCTGCTTCAGCGCGCCGATCACCTTGCCCATGTCCTTCTGGCTGGCCGCACCCGTCGCCGCGATCGCTTTGCGCGCCGCAGCCTGGATCGCCGCGTCGTCGAGCTGCGTCGGCAGGAACGCGCGGATGATTTCCATCTCACCGCGCTCCTGCGCCGCCAGTTCCGGCCGCTTGCCGTGCTCGAAGGCCTTGGCCGATTCCTCGCGCTGCTTCACCATCTTGGCGAGTATCTGCAGGATCTCTTCCTCGCTCGCCGGCGGCTTGCCGGCGCCGCGATTGGCGATGTCGCGATCGTGGATGGCGGCCTGGATCAGCCGCAGCGTCGGCAGGCGGTGCTTGTCCTGCGCCTTCATCGCGCTCTTCATGGATTCGGCGATTTTCTCGCGCATCGTGCTTCTCCTTCGAATGCGGCGGACAATAGCTTTGCCGAACGGCCAACGCAAATCGCGGCAAGATGCTGATATTGCTGGACGAAAGCAAATCGGCCATGGTCCGGGGACGCCGCATTGACCGCTCCGGCCCGTTCGCCTATGTACTCGGTCCTGCATGAGACAATGAGTTGACGCGTGGGAGCCGGGAAATCCAGCTTCGCGCCTTGCCGCGCAAATGGTCCTGCCGACCGATTGCCGCGCCTGACAGGAGTGCCGCAATGGCCACCACCACCGCCCCCTGGGCAACCGAAAAGCCGACCGCCCTTCTGGTCCTCGCCGACGGCACGGTGATCGAAGGCCGCGGCCTTGGCGCCACGGGATCGGCCGTTGCGGAAGTGTGCTTCAACACCGCGCTGACCGGCTACGAGGAAATCCTCACCGATCCGTCTTACGCCGGCCAGATCGTCACCTTCACCTTCCCGCATATCGGCAATGTCGGCACCAATGACGAGGACATCGAGGATTTGCATCCAGCCGCCCGCGCGGGCGCTGTCGGCGCGATCTTCAAGGCCAACGTCACCGACCCGTCCAACTATCGCGCCGCCGGCCATCTCGACAAGTGGCTGAAGCGGCGCGGCATCGTCGCGCTGTCCGGCATCGATACCCGCGCGCTGACCGTGCTGATCCGCGAGAAAGGCATGCCCAATGCCGTCATCGCGCATGCGCCCGATGGCGTCTTCGACATCGAGGACCTGAAGCGGCGCGCTGCGGCCTGGTCGGGCCTGATCGGCCTCGATCTCGCCAAGGAGGTCACGTCGGGCCAGTCTTCGGTCTGGCGCGAGACGCCTTGGATCTGGAATGAAGGCTATGGTGAGCGTGGCGAGCCTTCCATGCACGTCGTGGCCGTCGACTACGGCGTCAAGCGCAACATCCTGCGCCTGCTTGCAGGTCTCGGCGCCAAGGTCACCGTCGTGCCGGCCAAGACCGGTGCCGAGGAGATCCTGGCCATGCGGCCGGACGGCATCTTCCTGTCGAACGGCCCCGGCGACCCGGAGGCGACCGGCGAATATGCCGTGCCGGTGATCCAGAACCTCTTGAAGACCGACATCCCGGTGTTCGGCATCTGCCTCGGCCATCAGATGCTGGCGCTGGCGCTCGGCGGCAGGACCGAGAAGATGCACCAGGGCCACCACGGCGCCAACCATCCGGTCAAGGACCACACCACCGGCAAGGTCGAGATCGTCTCGATGAACCACGGTTTCGCCGTCGACGCGGACTCGCTGCCCGAAGGCGTCGAGGAAACCCATGTCTCGCTCTTCGACGGCTCGAACTGCGGCATCGCGCTGACCGGCCGGCCTGTCTTCTCGGTCCAGCACCATCCCGAGGCCTCGCCCGGCCCGCAGGATTCGCATTACCTCTTCCGCCGCTTCGTCAACCTCATCCGCGAGCGGCGCGGCGAGGAAGCGCTGGCCGAACGCGCCTAATGCATGTCGCGCAAAGTGTGCAGCGGTTTTGCGATAACGACATACAAAGGCTTTTAAAGCGCGTCGCCTGAATCCGCTTCAGCGCGACGCGCTTAGCTCAAACCGCCAGCTTAAGCAGCGTCCGTCACCGCCGCCTCCTGCGTGTGCATGCGCTCGACTTCCTTCGGCGTCGGCTTGGCCACCTTCGTCACGAAGACGATGACCGCCAGCGTCAGGAAGATCGCGCCCAGCACATAGGGCGCGCCGCCGAACACGACCGGCGCCGTCGGGCTCGTGAACCAGGAAAAGATCGCCGTGTAGAGCAGCGGCGTGATGATCGAGGTGATCGAGAAGATCGAGGTCATCGCGCCCTGCAATTCGCCCTGCGCCGAGGGCGGCACCTTGGCGGCGGCGAGGCTTCTGAGCGGCGGATCGGCAAGCGCCTCCAGGCACCCGGCCACGATCACCGCATAGATCATCCAGCCTTGCGTCGAAAATGCATAGCCGAAGGCGCTGAGCGCGGTGAAGGTCAGCCCGATAGCCGCCGTCCTCCATTCGCCGAGCTTGGGAATGATCCGCGGCAGCACCGTCGCCATGATGATTGCGCCGCACAGGCCGAAGGCGCCGAGCGAAAAGCCGATCTGCTGCTGGCTCCAGCCATAGCGATAAGTGGAGACGAACGACCAGACCGCCGGATACATCATGTGGCCGAGCGTCATCAGGAAGAACACCAGCCCGATCCAGCCGATGCCTGGATAATTGCGCATCTGCATGAGCGTGCCGACCGGATTGGCACGCTTCCACTCGAAACGGCGACGATGTTTTTCATCCAGCGTCTCCGGCAGCAGGAACATCGCGATCAGGAAATTCACGAAGGCGAGTGCTGCGGCGAAATAGAACGGCACGCGCGGCCCGAACGTACCGAGCAGCCCGCCCAGCACCGGGCCGATGACGAAGCCGACGCCGAAGGCGATGCCGAGCAGGCCGAAATTCTTCGCCCGGTTCTCGTCGTTCGAGATGTCGGCGATGAAGGCCGATGTCGTCGAATAGCTGGCGCCGGAAATGCCCGCGAGCACGCGGCCGATGAACAGCATCGGATAGGACCAGGCGATGGCGCAGATCAGGTTGTCGATCGAAAAGGTCAGCACCGAGGCAAGCAGGATCGGCCGTCGTCCGAAGCGGTCGCTCAAGCCGCCGATGATCGGCGCGAAGACGAACTGCATCGCCGCATAGACGAAGAACAGCCAGCCGCCCTCGATCGCGGCCTCGCTGACGCTGACGCCGCTCAGTTCCTCCAGATAGGCCGGCAGCACCGGCATGATGATGCCGAAGCCGATGATGTCGAGCAGCAGCGTCGTGAAAACGAGCGCAAGGCCCCGCCTGGCGGTCTTCGGGTCGATCATGGTGACAAGCTCCTCAACCGCCTTGCGGCATAGGCGGGAGGGACCTTATAGGCGAGGTTAGCGGCGGGAACAATCCGCGAACGAATGCAAACGTCTTATGCTGACATCCCTTGCCAGCCGCCTTCGATCGTTGGTCGTCACCCGAAAGAAGCGGCAGCGCCGCCTCAGATCGGACCGCTCATCGTGTTGCAGTCGGACAGCTTGCCGCTCTTGTAGCCGCGCGCCAGCCATGTCTGCCGCTGCTGCGAAGTGCCATGGTTGAAGCTTTCCGGCACGACATAGCCCTGCATCTTCTTCTGCAGCGTGTCGTCGCCGATCTGCTTGGCGGCATTCAGCGCGCTTTCGATGTCACCCTGCTCCAATATACCTTTTTGCGCGGTGTAATGGGCCCATACGCCGGCGAAGCAGTCGGCCTGAAGCTCGATGCGCACCGAGAGCTGGTTGGCGTCGGCCTCGCTCATGCCTTGGCGCATCTGGTTGAACTTGCTCATGATGCCGGTGAGGTTCTGCACATGGTGACCGACCTCATGGGCCACCACATAGGCACGGGCGAACTCGCCGGAAGCGCCGAACTGCTGGTCGAGCTGCTGGAAGAAGGTCATGTCGAGATAGACCTTGCGATCGCCCGGGCAGTAGAACGGCCCGGCCGCCGCCGAGGCGAAACCGCAGGCTGAACGGATCTGGCCGCTAAACAGCACCAGCTTGGGATCCTCATAGGTCAGGCCCTGGGCCTTGAAAATGCCGGTCCAGGTGTCTTCGGTTTCCGCCAGCACCGTCGCGACGAACTGCTTCATCTCGTCATTGGCGGGCGCGCCGCCATTGTCCTGCGAGCCGCTGTTGTCGGTGATCTGGCCGCCGCCGCCCGGGAGCAATCCGCCGTCGCCGCCACCCAGGATCTGCGACGGATCAAAACCGAAATACCATCCCGCAAGCACGACCAGGATGACCAGGATAATGCTGCCGCCGCCACCGGTACGGCCGCCGACGGGAAGTCGGAACTGACCGCCGCCGCCCATTCCGCCGCCAAGTCCGCCGCCGCTGTCGCTACGGTCATCCTCGATGTTGTCGCTCTGACGACGGCCTCTCCAAAGCATGGCAACTCCTCGCAACGCGAATGTCCTGGAGGGACTGGCCCACGACCACCCCCTGCAGACAATTATCGCAACGGCTGGCCTAAGTCACAGAATTTTTCGCTCCCGCCAAATGTCGGACGCACCGGAAACCTCAATCGGACAAGCAAAGCCCACCGACCATAAACCGGCTAAAAGCATCAGCTTTTCTGCTTGGCGCCGGCGCTCTTGCCGTCCGAACTTTTCGAACGTTCCTCGAAACGCGCCGCGCCCTTCTTCAGCGGATGGCCGGTCTCGGCTTCGGTCTTGCGCTCGTCCTTGGCGGCCGCCTGCCGCAATCCCCTGGCTGCCTGCTTCCCTTTAGCGGTCGGAGCCTGTTCGACGCCCATTGCTTCCTCCTTGAGCGCGGCAATCGCGCGATGTGGGAAGTAATGCGGCGGAGATGCGTCGGTTCCGCTTCAATACGCTCGGACGGACCGCAGACCTAGTCCTGGCGGTTCGTCATCGCCCGGCGGAAAGCTTCCAGCGTTTCGGCGCTGACATGGTGCTCGATGCCCTCGGCGTCGATGCGCGCCGTCTCGGCGCTGACGCCGAGAGAGCGCAGGAAGGCCTCCACCGTCTGGTGGCGGATACGGCTTTCCTCGGCGACCTTGCGGCCGGCTTCAGTCAGGAACACGCCGCGATAGGGCTTCCGCGAAACCAGCCCATCGGCGCACAGCCTAGTCAGCATCTTTGCCACCGTCGGCTGCGCGACGCCGAGCCTTGCCGCGATATCCACCTGCCGCGCTTCGTTGCCGTCCTCGATCAGGTCGGCGATCAGTTCGACATAGTCCTCGACCAGCGCGCCGCGGCGCGCTTCGCGCGTCTGCCGGAAACCCTCCGAATGGATTTCGGCATCGGGAAGCGGCTCCTCGCGTCGAACTGGTTTGTTCCTAAGCGCCAATACGCGCTCCTCCTTGAATCGGGGTCGTATCCATAACACGAACCCCTGATGGTCCGGCCGTTTATTTGCATTCCCGCGCGGGCGCAACCAGCGTTTGCGGTCGCCCGCGTCCAGACCTGCTCCGGCGCATCACGAAAGCATGATCAATGAAATATAGCCTATTGCATAATGTTGAGCCATGGCGTAGATAAAAGGTACCTTCGATACATTCCAGCGGAAATCCCCCATGTCCGATGCCGATGCAGCAACCGTAGCCCGACCCACATGGCGATTTGACAAGCCCGACGACGAGCAGCCAAGCCTGCGCGAGGTGAACGCCTCGATCGCGGTGCCACAGACTGGAGTCTGGTTCCGCCGCCTGTTCGCCTTCATGGGACCGGGCTACATGGTCTCCGTCGGCTATATGGATCCGGGCAACTGGGCAACCGACCTCGCCGGCGGCGCCCAGTTCGGCTACACGCTGCTTTTCATCATCATGCTGTCGAACCTGATGGCGATCCTGTTGCAGGCGCTCGCCGCGCGCCTCGGCATCGCCACCGGGCGCGACCTCGCGCAGGCCTGCCGCGCCTACTATCCGCGCCCCGTCAATTTCGTGCTCTGGATCGCCTGCGAGCTGGCGATCATCGCCTGCGACCTCGCCGAGGTGATCGGCACGGCGATCGCGCTGCAGCTTCTGTTCGGCATTCCGCTGATCGGCGGCGCCATGCTGACCGCGCTCGACGCCTTCCTGGTGCTTCTCTTGATGAACAAGGGCTTCCGCTATCTCGAAGCCTTCGTGATCGCGCTCCTGATCATCATCTTCGGCTGCTTTGCCGTCCAGATCTTCGTCGCCGCGCCGCCGGCCGGCACGATCCTGCATTCGATGTTCGTGCCGTCACCCGAGATCGTCACCAATCCGACGATGCTCTATATCGCCATCGGCATCATCGGCGCGACGGTCATGCCGCATAATCTCTATCTGCACTCCTCGATCGTGCAGACCCGCGCCTACGAGCGAACCGATGCAGGCAAGCGCGACGCCATCAAATGGGCGACGACGGATTCGACCATCGCGCTGATCCTGGCGCTGTTCGTCAACGCCTCGATCCTGATCGTCGCGGCGGTCGCCTTCCACGGCACCGGTCATCAGGACGTCGCCGAGATCGGCCAGGCCTTCGAGCTGCTGTCGCCGCTGCTGGGCCTGAGCATCGCCTCGATCCTGTTTGCCATAGCGCTGCTGGCTTCTGGCCTCAATTCGACCGTCACCGCGACGCTTGCCGGCCAGATCGTGATGGAAGGTTTTCTGCGACTGCGCATCCCGCAATGGGCACGGCGCCTCCTGACGCGCGGCATCGCCATCGTCCCGGTGGTGTTCGTCACCGCGCTCTACGGCGAAAAGGGCACAGCTCAATTGCTGGTTTTCAGTCAGGTGGTGCTGTCGATGCAACTGCCCTTCGCGGTCATCCCGCTGGTGCAGTTCGTGTCGGACAAGAAGAAGATGGGCAATTTCGCCGTACCGCGCGGCGTCGCGGCGCTGGCTTGGGTGGTGGCCGCCGTCATCCTCGTTCTCAACTTCAAGCTGCTCTACGACACCTTCGCCGGCTGACCGCGACATTCGCGCCGGCCGCGCTATCTTCGCGCCATGGCCAAACCGGACGAAGCCCGCAGATTCTACGCCAGGCTGATGGCCGCGCA
The DNA here is from genome assembly GCF_006439555.1 of Mesorhizobium sp. B3-1-6. Taxonomy (NCBI): domain Bacteria; kingdom Pseudomonadati; phylum Pseudomonadota; class Alphaproteobacteria; order Hyphomicrobiales; family Phyllobacteriaceae; genus Mesorhizobium; species Mesorhizobium sp. B3-1-6. Next base: position 395,433 of record NZ_VFTM01000001.1, read on the forward strand.
GGCCCGGTCGTCCGATCCGCGCATCGAGGAGGTATTCGCCTCGGTGCCGCGCGAGGCTTTCCTGGGTCCGGGACCATGGACTGTTTTTGCCGGCGAGGGCCGGTTCGAGACGCCAAGTGCCGATCCAACCTATATCTACCAGAACGTGCTTGTCGTGCTCGATGCCGACAAAGGCATCAACAATGGCGAGCCGATGCTGCACGCGATGTGGCTCGGCAAGGTCGAGCCGAAGCCGGGCGAGCACGTCACCCATATCGGCGCCGGCACAGGCTATTACACGGCGCTGCTGGCGAGGCTGGTCGAGCCGGGCGGCAGCGTCACCGCCTTCGAGATCGAGGCCGGTCTCGCCACGCGCGCCAGGGCGAACCTCGCCCGGTACGCCAACATCGAGGTGATTCATGGCGATGCTGTCTCCGATCCTTTGCCGCCCTCCGACATCATCTATGTCAATGCCGGCGTCGTCGCCCCGCCCGTCGCATGGCTGAAAGCGCTGAAACCCGGCGGCCGCATGATCTTTCCGTGGCGTCCCTCCGAAACCGTCGGCCTCGCGGTCATCATAACGCGCCTGAAAAACGGCTTTGCCTGCCGGCCCTTCATGGGCTCCTGGTTCATCCCTTGCATCGGCGCCTCAACCGCCGAGCCGGGCGCGAAAATACCGACGCGCGAGCGCGCCGCGCGCACCCGCTCGATCTGGCTGAGGAAGGACAAGGCGCCCGACCGCACCGCCACCGCCGTCTTCGGCGATGTCTGGTTCTCGTCACGCACCATTCGCGCCGACAACACGCGATAGAAATTCGCGGGGCCGTGTCGGAAAGCGGCCTTGCCGTTCGTCCTTAGCTCGAAATCCGGCCTGACGGCGCGGATCAGCGAAAAGGAGAAGACAGATGCGCAAGATCATCGCCGCCACATTCGTCAGCCTCGACGGCGTCATGCAGGCGCCGGGCGGGCCGGAAGAGGATCCGGTCGGCGGCTTCAAATTCGGTGGCTGGACCTTCCATTATTTTGACGAGGTGGCAGGCGCGGCCATGGAGGAACTGTTCTCCAAACCGTTCGACCTGCTGCTCGGCCGCAGAACCTACGATATCTTCGCCGCGTATTGGCCGTATCAGAACGACGCCATCGCCGACGTCTTCAACCCTGCAACCAAATATGTGGCCACGCACCGGCCGGATTCGCTGACCTGGCAGAACACGCAGTCGCTCGGGCCCGATATCGTTGCCAGGCTTAAGGAACTCAAGCAGGGAGACGGACCGGACCTGCTCATCCAGGGATCGGGCAATCTGACCCAGACCTTGCTCGCCAACGGGCTGATCGACGAGATCCGGCTGATGACCTTCCCGCTGGTCCTGGGCAAGGGCAAGCGGCTGTTCGGCGACAGCGCGATGCCGGCGGCGTTCAAGCTCGTCAAATCGCAAGCTTCCGCCACCGGCGTCATCATAGCGATCTATGAGCGCGCGGGCGAAATCCACACGGGCTCGTTTGCTCAGCAGGAGCCTTCCAAAGCCGAACTCGAACGGCGCAGGAACTGGAAGTAGCACAAGGCTGTCGCGCGGCGGCCGGGCCCGCCGCGTATTCGCTTTATGAAGCCTCTCTTCGCAACGACGACTGAACGGTCAGGAGCCGCCGATGATCCCCACCATTACCGCCTTTGAATGCTCGCCCGATGGCGGCAGGGGGCTGGCGCGCGACATGCACGTGCGCTGGGCACTCGAGGAAGTCGGCCAGCCTTATGACGTTCGTCTTGTTTCGTTCGATGCGATGAAGCGACCCGCGCCTCTTGCGATCAACCCCTTCGGCAGCATCCCGACCTATGAAGAAGGCGATCTCGCTCTGTTCGAGTCAGGCGCGATCGTCCTTCACATCGCGGTTCGTCACCCCGGCCTGATGCCCGAGGATGCAAACGCGCGGGCGCGCGCGATCGCCTGGATGTTCGCAGCCTTCAGCACCGTGGAGCAGCCGATCCTCGATCGCACGACAGCCGTGATCCTGGAGCGCGACGCGGCGTGGCACGACCAGCGCCTGCCTTTGGTCGATGACCGGATCCGCAAGCGGCTGGCCGAGCTCTCCCGCCATCTCGGCGATAGCGACTGGCTCGACGGCGCGTTCAGCGCCGGCGACCTCGTCATGGTGGGCGTGCTGCGCCGGCTGCAGAGATCGGGTTTGCTGAACGAATTCCCGAACGTTGCCGCCTATGTCGCCCGCGGCGAGGCTCGGCCCGCCTTCAGGCGCGCTTTCGATGCGCAATTGGCGGTCGCCATGGCCGCGTCGAACGGCTGACCGGGTGCCTAGCGCGTTTCACCGTTTCACGGAAACGGCGAACCGCTCTATCTCTTTGTTTCTACGCAATTCCGGACGGAAAACCGCTCACACTTTTCCTGGAATTGCTCTAGCTAGCCGTTCACGCTGCCTGGCGATAGCGTGAAAGGCCCCCGCGGATATGGCTGGCAAAAGCCTGCGCGGCCGGTTGGGTGGCATGTTTGGGCATATGCAGGTTGACGGAGAAATTCGGCAGCGCCGGAAGCCCGGCATCGGACAGGATGTCGAGATCGGTCGGAACCGTCGAGGCAAGCCATGCGGTCACCGCGAGGTCCGACCGCACAGTGGCGGTCGTCGCATCGATGTTGCCGTTCTCGAACACGGTGCGCCAGTCGAGCCCGTGCTCGCCAAGCGCTGCCAGCACCGCCGGCCGGAAGGCGCAGGTGTCGGCGACGATGGAAACCGGCAGCGGCCGCTTCAGGCGTGCCGCCCCGCCTCTGGCGCCCACCCATACCAGCCGGTCGACGAGCAGGCATTCGCCGGCGGTGGGACCGACGCGCTCCTCGACGACGGCAAGGTCGATCGTGCCCGCCGCCAGAGCCGCCGCGAGTTCCGGCGAGGACGCGCAGACCAGCGAAATCTCCACCTGCGGATACGCTTCGGCATAGGCCTTCAGCGCGGGCGCGAGCAGCGTGCCGACGAGATCGTAAGGCACGCCGATCCGCACCTGCCCGGCAACCGCCCCGCCCCTGATTTCGGCAAGGATCTCGTCGTTGAGCTGCAGCAGGCGCCTTGCCCTGTCGAGCAGCCGCTCGCCGGATCGCGTCAGCTTCAGGCCGCGGCGGTCGCGCTCGAACAGGCTCTGACCGAGCACCTCTTCCAGCCGCTTGACCTGCTGGCTGACGGCGCCTTGCGTCAGGTGAAGGGCATTGGCCGCCGCCGTCATGCTGGCCTTGTCGGCCGTCGTGACGAAGGTGCGGATGAGAGTCATATCGAGATCGCGGATCATGACTTGCATTATAATCCCTAATGCAAACCATATCAAACATTGCATTTACTGATGCTACGAAGCGCCTAAGCATGCCGGCTTCCTCGACTGGGAAGCCCGCATGTCCGACACCATCATCCCGCTGGTCCTGTTCGCGCTGATCTCGACCTCGACGCCAGGCATCGCCACGACATTGTCGACGGCGTCCGGCGCGCAATTCGGCTTCCGCCGTTCCGTGCCTTTGATGGCCGGCAGCGCCGCCGGTTTGGCTACCGTGGCGGCTGCGGGCGCTGCCGGGCTGGCCAGTCTGCTCGCCGCGGTGCCGTCCTTGCAGCTTGCCATGAAGATCGCCGGCTCACTCTATCTGATCTGGCTGGCCATCAAGATCGGCCGCAGCGGTCCCCCCAACCTCGACATCAGCATGGCAAGGCCAAACAGCTTCTTCGGTGGCGCCGGCATCCAGTGGATGAACCCGAAGGGTTGGGCGATGGGACTGGGCGCGGCCGCATCCTTCGCGGCGCTGGCCGATGGTCCCTTGCAACTGGCGCTCCTGCTCGGCGCCGTGTTCGGCTTGGCAGCGGCCTTTTCGCTGTCGCTGTGGTGCGTGGCGGGAACCCTGCTTGCCCGCCTGCTCAAGACCGAGCGCCAGTGGCGTATGCTCAACCTCGTGCTGGGCCTGCTGCTGGCCGCCTCGATCCTGCAGATGTGGCGGCCGGTATGAACGCTTATTCCTCGCCCCCACCAAAGTGGGGGAGAGGTGGCTCGGCGAAGCCGAGACGGAGAGGGGGCTGGCGCCCAAGGTTGCCAATTATCCGGTGACGGGATCGCCCTACGAAAGCCCCTCTCCGGCCGCTCCGCGGCCACCTCTCCCCACTTCGTGGGGCGAGGAACTTCAGACGGCGTAGCGCGCCGCCGGCTTGCCTGAGAACAGGCTGCCGAAGAACTGGTCCCTGGCACCGAGATAGGTGGCCAGCCCGGCCGCATCGGCAAGACCGGGCGCGGTGACGGCCTCGCCCTGGGCGAACCCGGCAAGTGCCGCATCGACCAGATCTTCGGCACTCATGATCCAGTCCGGATTGATCCCGTCGAGGCTGATGCCGGAGACGTCCCACAGCTCGGTACGGATCGGTCCGGGCACCACTGACTGGACTTTCACATTGGTGCCGGCGACCTCCTTCTGCAGCGCCTCGGTGAAGTTGGCGACATAAGCCTTGGTGCCGCTGTAGATGCCGCCGACGGCAATGCCATAGGCGACGACCGAGGCGATGTTGATGATGGCGCCGCGGTTGCGCGCAAGCAGGCCCGGCAAGATGGCTCTGGTCAGCCTTGTCAGCGCCACGACATTGACCTTGATCATGCGCTCCGCCGTGTCGGCGTCGGCGTCGGCAATCGTCTCCAGGCCGGCCACGCCGGCATTGTTGATCAGCAGCGTCACGCTATCGTCCGTCGCGACCGTCTGTTCGACGCGGCGCAGATCGGCATCGACGGAGAGATCGGCGACGATCGTCTTGACCTTGCGGCCATAGGCATAGGCCAGCTTGTCCGCCACTTCCTGCAGCCGGTCGGCGCGCCGCGCCACCAGCACCAGGTCGTAGCCCTGCCCCGCCAGCCGGTCGGCATAGACCGCGCCGATGCCCGACGATCCGCCGGTGATGACCGCCGTGCCCTTGTTGTCCTTCGTGCTCATAGTCCTGTTCCTTTGTTCGCTTCGCTTGGTTCGGCGTCGATGATCACGTCATCCGCTGAGCCTCTGATTTCAATTAGTGGCATATGCCACTTTCGCCGAAGTAGGTATATGCCACTATCTTGTCAACGGCGGCCGCGAAAACTATTTCTGCGGCAGGCCGGCCCGTCGCCTCGCCGGCAGGAGTGAACATGACCGACGCTCAACAACCCGGATTCAGCCGCTGCAACAACGCCACGCTGCGCCGCGCCGCGCGCAGCCTCGGCCGCTTCTATGATAACGCGCTGGCGCCTTCGGGCCTGAAGGGCACGCAGTTCGGACTGCTCTTTCAGATCCATGTCAGCAACGAGCCTGCGATGAGCACCGTGGCCGACGCCCTGATCATGGACCTGTCGGCGCTCGGCCACACGCTGAAGCCGCTGATCCGCGACGGCTATGTCGAGAGTTTTGCCGACACGAACGACCGCCGCGTCAAGCGTTTGCGGCTGACGCCGCAAGGCCAGGCCAAGCTCGACGAGGCGCTCAAGCTCTGGAGCTTCGCGCAGCGGCAATTCGAGGACAAGGTCGGCGCGGAGCGGGCAACGAAGCTGCGCGCGGCGCTGGACGCGGTGGCCGATCTCGATCTTCAAATGCCGGCGGCCGCTCTTTCGCCTTGAAGAAGCGGCCGCCCGTTAATTCTTTAGCTGTGAAGAGGTGCCGAGATCCAGGTCGGGCTGGGCTCACCTGAATATCGGCACCTCTTATTCGGCCGGCATCGCCACTGGCCGGGCCAACATGCGGCCGGCGAGCACGATGCCCAGGCCAACAATCGGGAACACGGCGGCGATCAGGCCGAGGTCGGCCGGGACGCCGAAGCGCAGCACGGCGGCGCCGACCACGGCGCCCAGCGCGACGCCGAAGTAAAGCGCCGAGGCGTTGAGCGACAAAACAATGGGCGCGGCGTCAGGAGCGAGCTTGATGATGCGGCTCGCCTGCGCCGGCGGAAAAGCCCAGCCGACGATGCCCCACGGCACCATCATACCCATCAGCGCCGGCCCGGCGAGATGATGCGGCAGGAAGGCCGGGATCAGCGAGAAGGTGGCGAGCATCGCGGCGGAGAGCGCCAGCGACCAGGCGACGGTGCGGGTGGCGCCGAAGCGGTCGGCCGCCTGCCCGCCGGCGATGTTGCCGATGACGGCGCCGACGCCGAAGGCGAGCAGCATGCCCGGCAGCGCGATCGGCGAGAGCCCGCCGCCTTGGATCGCCAAGGGCGCGATGAAGCTGAAGACGGTAAAGGCGCCGACCAGCGCAAGCGCCGTCGTCAGAAGGATCGGCATCACGCCGGGGCGCACAGCCGCCGCCAGCCTGCGCTTCAGCGGCAGCCTGGTGCCGACGATGCCGCGCGGCAGCCGCCACCACAGGATCGCGCCGGACAGCGCGCCGAGCCCGGCAATGGCGAAGAAGGTGCCGCGCCAGCCGGCGATCGCCGCGACCAGCGCGCCGAGCGGCGCGCCGACCGCCACGGCCACCGTGGTGCCGCCGACGACGACGGCAATGGCGCGCGCCCGGTGATGGTCGTCGACCAGCGCCACGGCGGTCCCTTGCGCGGTCGCCGCGAACAGGCCGGACGACAGCGCCATGACGATGCGCGCGATCAAAAGCAGTTCGAAGGACGAACTGAGCGCGGCAACGATGTTGCCGATGACGAAGAACACCAGCGTCCATAGGATGACGCGGCGCCGGTCCCATTCGCCGGTCAGCGTCGCCAGCACCGGCGCGCCGATCGCATAGGCGAGCGCGAAGGCGGTGATCAGCGAGCCGGCGAGCGGCACGGATATGCCGGCGTCAGTGGCGATATCGGGAAGAAGGCTCGAGATGACGAAGCCTTCGGTCGAGATCGCAAACGATCCGAGCGCAAGCCAGAAGATCCGCTTGTCCATGGGGAGTTGTCCTTAGTTCAAAAGTTATTGAACAATTGGACATAACAGGGCATGATGTCAACCGAGCCGGGACAAAATAGCTGAACCCTGCTGACAGCCCTGTGTCAGGACCGGGGCCAAAATGGAGAGGCTATGTCCATCGGCAGAAAGGAAGCCGCGTTGAAGTTCGTGCCGTTTATGCTTAATTCTGAGCCATGACCCTGCCCCATCCAACCGCCGACCAGATCAGCCTGCCGATCGTACTTGCCGTGCTCGGCGACCCGACCCGGCTTGCCATCGTGCGCTATCTGGCGAGCAAGGAAGGCGTGCCGCTGAACTGCAGCAAGTTCCTCGACCTCGCCTCCAAGACCAATCTCAGCTACCACCTCGCCAAGCTGCGCGAGGCGGGCGTCACCCGCAGCGAAGCGGTCGGCACCAGCCGGCTGATCACATTGCGCCGTGACGATCTCGACAGGCGTTTCCCCGGCCTGCTCGACAGCGTGATTGCCGCGGCTGAGGGAGATCCTGCTTTGCCGGCAGTCGGCACCGCTGAAGTCGAGGTTTCGGCCTGAGCGACACATTTGCGCGTGGCTCGAGCCTCACAATCGCCGCTAAATTCAGGATGACATTCGGCAGCCTCGCCGCCTATATCTGGTCGCGCCTTGGAACTTGCAGTTAAAAGATGAAGCGCAAAGTCACGCTCCGATCGACACTGCTGATCGCCGCTCCTTTGCTGCTGGCCGCGTTGCCGGCCATGGCTCAGGATCCGCCGGGACCGATCATTTCGATTATCGGCGGCCTTGCACCGGACGATCTCCTCAATATCCGTGCCACCGCCTCGCCGAGTGGAAAGGTGGCGGCGCGGCTGCCCAACGGCACGGCCGTCAAGAATTTCGGCTGCAACGTCATCAACGGCTATCCCTGGTGCAAGGTTGAGGATACGCAGGATGCGCATATCGTCGGTTGGGCGCCCGCCCGCTATCTCAGCCCCAACAACCCTGCGCCGGTGCCTGAAGACGCCGCCGCGCCGGCGGTCGCGGCCGTTGCGCCTCAACCTTCCGGGGAGCAGCAGCCTGATATAGCGGCGCGCCTGGGTGGCGGGGAGCCGGCCGAGCCGCCGTCTGCGGCCGAGATCGGCAGGACCGCCATGCAGGACGCGTATGGTCTCGCCTTCGCGGCCTCGGCAAGCGCCGAGTCCGACACCCCAGACGCCAGCATCCCCTGCGCTCGCGATGTCGGCCAGCCAATGATCCGTTGCGAGATCAGCGTCGCGCACACAGGCGCCGACAGCACCGTGACGGTGACCTGGCCGGATGGCGGCAGCCGCGTCATAACCTTCCATGGCGGCAAGCCGAGCGGCTCGGACTCGCCGGACGAATTCCGTTTCACGCGCGAAGGCAGCCTCAACATGATCCGCATCGGCGTTTCCGAACGCTTCGAGATCACGGACCAGATGGCGTTGGGGAATTAGGGGTTAGGCAGTAGGGAATAGGCAGTAGGGCAATCAAGAGCGTCTCCCTACTGCCTACTGCCTACTGCCTACTGCCTACTGCCTAACCCGCATTTTCAGGGTTACATCCGCCAAAACTCTTCCCTATAAGGCCCTCCTAGCCTGATACCAGAATCGCAAGCACAACCGGCCGGGTCCTCCCCCGCCCGGTTTTTCGTGCAAGCCGCTCGCCGAACGGATTTTCGAATATGCCAAGACGCACCGACATCAAGTCGATCCTGATCATCGGGGCCGGCCCCATCGTCATCGGCCAGGCCTGCGAATTCGACTATTCCGGCACCCAGGCCTGCAAGGCGCTGAAGGAAGAAGGTTTCCGCGTCATCCTGGTCAACTCCAATCCGGCCACCATCATGACCGATCCGGAGCTGGCCGACGCCACCTATATCGAGCCGATCACGCCCGAAGTGGTGGCCAAGATCATCGCCAAGGAGCGGCCCGACGCGCTGCTGCCGACCATGGGCGGCCAGACGGCGCTCAACACCGCGCTGTCGCTGCGTCGCATGGGCGTGCTCGAGCGCTATCAGGTAGAGATGATCGGCGCCGACGCGCACGCGATCGACAAGGCCGAGGACCGCGCGCTGTTCCGCGAGGCGATGAGCAAGATCGGCCTCGAAACGCCGAAGTCGATGCTGGCCAACGCCACCGACGTCAAGAACGCCGACCGCAAGACGCATGAGGCCGAGCGTGCCGCGCTGAAGGCGGAGAACCCGGAAAACCTCGACGCCGCGCTCGATGCGCTGGAAACCCGCTGGAACCTCGGCGAAGGCGACCGCAAGCAGCGCTATATCAGCCACGGCATGGCGATCGCCGCGCAGGCGCTCGACCATGTCGGCCTGCCGGCGATCATCCGCCCCTCCTTCACCATGGGCGGCACCGGAGGCGGCATCGCCTACAACCGCGCCGAATTCTACGACATCGTCCAGTCCGGCCTCGACGCCTCGCCGACCACCGAGGTGCTGATCGAGGAAAGCGTGCTCGGCTGGAAGGAGTATGAGATGGAGGTCGTCCGCGACAAGGCGGACAATTGCATCATCATCTGCTCGATCGAGAACCTGGATCCGATGGGCGTGCACACCGGCGATTCCATCACCGTCGCGCCGGCGCTGACGCTGACCGACAAGGAATACCAGATGATGCGCAACGCTTCGATCGCGGTGCTGCGCGAGATCGGCGTTGAGACCGGCGGCTCCAACGTGCAGTTCGCCGTCAACCCGGCCGATGGCCGGCTGGTCGTCATCGAGATGAACCCGCGCGTCTCGCGCTCATCGGCGCTGGCTTCCAAGGCCACCGGCTTTCCGATCGCCAAGGTCGCGGCGAAGCTTGCTGTCGGCTACACACTGGACGAGCTGGAAAACGACATCACCGGCGGCGCGACGCCCGCTTCCTTCGAGCCGACCATCGACTACGTGGTGACGAAGATCCCGCGCTTTGCCTTCGAGAAATTCCCCGGCGCCGAGCCGGTGCTGACCACCGCCATGAAGTCGGTCGGCGAGGTGATGGCCATCGGCCGCACTTTTCAGGAATCGCTGCAGAAGGCTTTGCGTGGACTGGAAACCGGCCTGACCGGATTGGACGAGATCGAAATCCCCGGCCTCGGTCACGGCAGCGCGCCAGCCAGCCACGCCGACGACCGCAACGCGATCCGTGCGGCACTCGGCACGCCGACCCCGGACCGGCTGCGCATGGTGGCGCAGGCGATCCGCATGGGCACCTCGCTGGAAGACGTGCACGCCATGTGCAAGATCGACCCTTGGTTCCTCGAGCAGATCGCCGGCATCATCGCCATGGAGGAACGCATCCGCGAGCATGGCCTGCCGCAGGACGCCGTCAATCTGCGCATGCTGAAGGCCATGGGTTTTTCCGACGCCCGCCTCGGATCGCTGACGAAGACCGACGCCGAAGTGATTCAGAAGGCTAGGCAAAAGCTCGACGTTCATCCGGTTTACAAGCGCATCGACACCTGCGCCGCCGAGTTCGCCTCGCCGACCGCCTATATGTACTCGACCTATGAAGTGCCCTTCGTCGGCGAGCCCGCCAACGAGGCGCGCGTGTCGTCGCGCAAGAAGGTCGTCATCCTCGGCGGCGGCCCGAACCGTATCGGCCAGGGCATCGAGTTCGACTATTGCTGCTGCCACGCGGCTTTTGCCCTGCGCGACGCCGGCTATGAAGCGATCATGATCAACTGCAACCCGGAGACAGTCTCGACCGACTACGACACCTCGGACCGCCTCTATTTCGATCCGCTGACGGCGGAGGACGTGCTGGAGATCCTGCGCGCCGAGCAGGCGTCCGGCGAACTCGTCGGCGTCATCGTCCAGTTCGGCGGCCAGACGCCGCTGAAGCTGGCCGACGCGCTGGAGAAGGCCGGCATCCCGATCCTCGGCACCTCGCCCGACATGATCGACCTGGCCGAAGACCGCGACCGCTTCCAGAAGCTCTTGCACAAGCTGAACCTAAGCCAGCCCAAGAACGGCATCGCCTATTCGGTCGAGCAGGCCCGCCTCGTCGCCGGCGAACTCGGCTTCCCGCTGGTGGTGCGCCCGTCCTATGTGCTCGGCGGCCGCGCCATGCAGATCATCCATGACGAGGGCATGCTGCAGACCTATCTGCTCGACACCGTGCCCGGCCTGGTGCCGGAGGACATCAAGCAGAAATACCCCAACGACAAGACCGGCCAGATCAACACGCTGCTGGGCAAGAACCCGCTGCTGTTCGACACCTATCTCTCGGGCGCCATCGAGGTCGATGTCGACTGCCTCTGCGACGGCAAGGCGACGTTCGTGTCGGGCATTCTCGAACACATCGAGGAAGCCGGCATCCATTCGGGCGACTCGGCCTGCTCGCTGCCGGTGCACTCGCTGCCCTCCGACCTCGTGGACGAGCTGGAGCGCCAGACGGCCGCCTTGGCCCGCGCGCTCAATGTCGGCGGCCTGATGAACGTGCAATATGCGATCAAGGACGGCACGGTCTATGTGCTGGAGGTCAACCCTCGTGCCTCGCGCACCGTGCCCTTCGTCGCCAAGACCATCGGGCGCCCGATCGCCAAGATCGCCGCCCGCATCATGGCCGGCGAGACGCTTGAAAACGCCTTCGCCCATTACGGCGCGATGCCCGACCCACGCAATCCCGGCCATATCGCGGTCAAGGAAGCCGTCTTCCCCTTCGCCCGTTTCCCGGGTGTCGACATATTGCTCGGCCCGGAAATGCGCTCGACCGGCGAGGTCATGGGCCTCGACCGCGATTTCGCGCTCGCCTTCGCCAAGAGCCAGTTAGGGGCGGGTGTCGATCTCCCCCGCGCGGGCACGCTGTTCGTCTCGGTGCGCGACGAGGACAAGAAAGGCATCCTGCCGGCGGTCAAGCGCCTTGCCGGCCAGGGTTTTAAAGTGCTCGCCACTTCCGGCACCGCCCGCTTCCTCGCCGAGAACGGCGTGACGGCCGAAAAGATCAACAAGGTCCTGGAAGGACGCCCCCACATCGAGGACGCCATCCGCAACCGCCAGGTCCAGATCGTCTTCAACACCACCGACGGCCAGAAGGCGGTGTCCGACTCGAAGTCGCTGCGCCGCGCCACGCTGATGCAGAAGGTCCCGTATTACACGACGCTGTCGGGCGCCGCGGCCGTGGCCGAGGCGATTGCGGCGTTAAGGGCGGGGAACTTGGAGGTGAGGCCGCTGCAGGAGTATTTTGCTTAGAGAAAGCTTTCTTCTCCCCGTCACTATACGGGAAGAAGATGCCGACAGGCAGATGAGGGGCGGCGCCTGCCAAGAGATACTGATAGCTATCCTCAACGATGGGAAATATCCCTTGAGATGCATAGATTGACATCGCCAACCATTGGGCGTCTTCATTTTGCGGCGGGACTTCGATGCGCGACTAGAAGCAGGAAATATAGACTCCCACTAGCGAAAAAAGTCGCGTAGCATCCACTCCTAGGTCTACGGGAGGGGTAAATGGCAAAAACATCTGAACCGAAACTAGGGCTTGCAGTCATGCAAGTTCTGGTAACACGCCCAAAACACGTGGCGACCGTCAGAACCTTGATCAGAGAGGTTCCTAACCAAGTGAAACTAACAGCTGATGACCAAGAGCCTTCACTGATCCGTCAGGGCGAAGAAATGTGGGAGCAGCGAGTACGAAATCTAAAATCACACGACAAGACGCCCGGCAACGTGATTGCAGAGGGATTTGTAGAGCACGTTGGTCGTGGTCTATATCAGCTCACTGATGCAGGCCTGTTACATCTCAAGAATAAGGGGCTTATCTAGAGAATCTACTCTTATATCCCGGCTTGAACCATTTCAGTTCTGTTCCGTCTGGAGCGTTCTTGTCCCACACAAACCACGCATAGGCTGTGGTTCCGGACCCTGCTTGCACGGCTCCGGCCGGGTAGAAAGTGATCCGTTCGCTGAACACCCAGACGCGGGCCGGTGGGCATTCTGCGAAGATCGTATTCGCTCGATTTGCCCCTTCCAGAAAAGCTAACCTTAAAAGCAGCGCGAACTTACTGCGCGCCAGCTTCACCCCCGAGCGAACGAAACTTTCCGCGCTGTTATAGGGAGGATTGGTCACGATGTTGTCCGCTGGCATTCGGGCTGTATTGAAGTCAATTCCAGCTTCCCCAAAGCCACGATCAAAAAGATCCGAACTGCGGACGGCGTTGCCATCGCGCTCCAGAACTCGGGACATTGCACCGTCACCACAGGCGCATTCCCAAATCTCACCGGAGAATATTTCATTTTCCATCAGGGCATGCGTCGCCCAAGCCGGCGTCGGAAAGTAATCCGGACCGGCGAGATCGGCAAACCGCTTCATCGTCGGCTTAAAGCCGCCGTTGAGATTATAGGTCGCATCCATGTGATTCGACTCCGCTGGCACAAAAATGATAACAGAATCATATAGTTAAATAATCATTAACATTATGCGGCGAGTTGACTCAGCCACCCGACTGAGGCTTCACCAAGGCACCCCGCCTACGTGGCGGTGATACTCATCGCGAGTCGAGTCCGCTTATGACTCGTTAACTATGACTCGCCCACAATTTGACGAATCCGGGCGGAGAGGACCTACTGCGCGTAGCAAAAGCCATGCCAGTTACGGCTCGCAAAGTTTTAGGTAGGACTCGTTAACCATGACTCCGAGTCCGATTTCCCTTGCAATCGGATCGGACTAGAGCTAGACTTATCATATGGCTTCACTGAACGAATTTCTTGCCTCACGACACAGGGCTCTGCTGCGAGCGCGTGCAGAAAGGCAGCGCGAACTTGCGTCCATAGAAGAGGAAATTAGGCAGATCGAAAAAGCAGCGCAGGCCGCAGAAATAGTAATTCCTGATGAAAAGGAAATGTTTAGAGAAAAAATAGCTCGAGTAAGATTGCCAACCACAATTAAAGAGGCGGCTATAGAAGCTTTGACCGATGAGCCTTTGGGGATGACAGCCAACGCTATTCTTAAGGTTGTAAATGAAAAGCTTGGAACTGACTATCCAAGATCTAGCTTGAGCCCCCAACTATCCCGTCTCAAAGGCGAGGGTGTCGTCTACAGAGAAGATGATCGATGGGTGTTGGTGCCTAAATAGCAATTCAGTTTGAAGTTCATCGGCCTAAACGAGAACGGGGCACCCGAAGATGCCCCCTAACCCTACCGATCGTTACGATTGCAGTTCTAGCGATCGGCGTTCTCTGACTGAAAGAGGCCTTACATGCAGCCGCCTTAGCTACAACCCTCGCTACGCATGACTCAGTCATCCGTAGCGAGCAGCCGGGGAGCCCGGTAGTGGTGATGCGTGCCTGTAACACGCATCACCACACTAGTTGATCAAATATCACGCGGTCAACGCCGTTGGACCTCACACCACCGCCACGCACTCAATCTCGATATCAAACTCCATCGGCCATGACGCCACCGGCACGAAACTCCGCGCCGGCGGGTTCACGCTGAAATACTTCGCATAGACCCGGTGATGGCGTTGTAGAAGCCGGAATTGACGGCGTAGATGCGCACCATCACGACGTTTTCAAGCGAGGTGCCAGCCGCTTCCAGGCAATGTTTCAGCGCCTTCAGCGACGCCTCGGTCTTGATGTCGCCGCGCACCATCTCGCCGGTCACCGTCCACCGGCGGCGTCGCCGAGATGAACACGAAGCCGTTGGCCCTCACCGCCGTCGAGCACGGCAGGCCGAGCGAGCGCACCTTTGCCGACATCACGGGTACTTCGATGATTTCCTTGTCCATGGCGGTCCTCCCCCTTTGTTGGGCGCGAACCTATCGCGGCAGCGAGGGAACGCCAGCGGCTTCCCTTCCCCCCTTGTGGGGGAAGGTGGATCGGCGCGCAGCGCCGAGACGGATGAGGGGTGCTCCAGCGGAGCGAGGCGTCCGTTCACACGCACCCTTCCCATCGACGCCGGAAGGCGCGCAATGACCTCCGTCTCATTTCTTCCAGCACCCCTCATCCGTCTCGGCGCTATCGCGCCGATCCACCTTCTCCCACAAGGGGAGAAGGCAAGTGCGGCCCCTCACTGATGCGCCACCGCCAGTTCCTTCGCATGCTTCTCGTGCATCTTCAGCACCGGCAGCGTCTTCTTGGCGAATTCCTTCATCGCCGGGTCGTCGCCGGAATTGGCATAGGTCGAGAATAGCGCGACCGCGTCCTTATGCGCGTCGGTCTGCATCGTGATGTATTTGGTGTCGAAGTCCTTGCCGCTCGCAGCCTTCAATTCGTCGAGCATCTGCTGCTCCTTGGGCTGCAGTCCCGGCGCGGCAGGCTTGATCGAAGCGGTGGTCTGGCCCTGGCTCAGCGCCGCCTTGAACTCCTCGCCGGCCTTGGTGTGGTCCTTGATCATCTGCGCGGCGAAAGCCTTGACGTCGTCGGACGCCGACTTTTCCTCGGCCAGCTTGCTCGACTGAATCTCGAATGCATTGGCGTTGGGCACGGTCGCGACGAAGGTCGGGGTGTCGACCTTGTTGGCGGTCACCATCGGCCCGACCGCATCCGAATTGTCCGATTGGGCGAACGCGGCGGGCGCGCCGGCAAGAACCGCGACGGCGACCAGGGGCAGCAGCGTTTTCATCTCAAATCTCCGATCCGAAACAGCCCCTCCGCCATCCCCAACGCGGCACCGGCGTCGGGGGTTGCGTGGAAAGAAGCCCCACCGGCCCGCCGTCGGTCCTGCGTCGGCTGTTTCGCCCGCCGGGCGGCCTGAGACCGCGCCGCGTCAGCCCTTCACCCCGCCGGCGGTGAGGCCGGAGACGATGCGGCGCTGGAAGATCAGCACCAGCGCCACCAGCGGCACGGTGACGATCACCGAAGCGGCCATGATGTTGCCCCAGGGGATCTCGAACTGCGAGTTGCCCGACAGCAGCGCGATCGCCACCGGCACGGTGCGCTGCGTGTTGGTGGAGGTGAAGGTGAGCGCGAACAGGAACTCGTTCCAGGCGCTGATGAAGGCGAGCAGGCCGGTGGTGGCGAGCGCCGGCCACATCAGCGGCAGGAAGATGCGCGTCAGGATGGTCCATGGCCCGGCGCCGTCGAGGATCGCCGCTTCCTCGATCTCGACCGGCAGGTCGCGCACGAAAGTGGTCAGCACCCAGACGGTGAACGGCAAGGTGAAGATCATGTAGGACAGGATGAGCGCCAAGAGCGAATTGTAGAGGTGCAGCGCCCGGATGATCTCGAACAGCCCGGCCAGTGCCGCGACCTGCGGAAACATCGACACCGATAGGATGGCGAGCATCAGCGCCGAACGCCCGCGGAAGCGGATGCGCGCCAGCGCATAGGCCGCGGTGACGCCAAGAAGCAGCGAGATCGCGACGACCGCGCCGGAGACGATCAGCGAATTGACGAGATTGCGCAGGAAGGGACCTTCGCTCAGCACATTGCGGTAATTGGCAAGGCTGAACGATTTCGGCCACAGGCCAGCCTGGAACAGTTCGGTTCCCGATTTCAGGCTGGTGACGATGGCGTAGTAGAACGGAAACACCGCGACGAAGACGATCGCCAGAAGCAGCAGGTAGAAGCCGGCGCGCTTCAGCAACCTCATGTCAGCGGCCTCCGTCCAGGCTCAGCCGGCCGATCCGGATATAGGCGATGGTGAGCAGGCCGATGATCAGGAAAAGCAGCGTCGAGGCGGCCGAGCCATAGGCGAACTTGTCGAACTCGAACAGGTTCTCGCGCGCGAAGATCGACATCGATTTCGTCTGCACATTGTTGGGCGTCAGCACATAGATCAGGTCGAAGATGCGCAGCGCGTCGAGCGCGCGGAAGATCACCGCCACCATCACCGCCGGCCGGATCAGCGGCAAGGTCACCCGCCAGAAGATCTGCCAGGGGCTGGCGCCGTCGAGCCTGGCCACCTCGAGGATCTCGCGCGGCAGCATCTGCAGTGCCGCCAGGATCAGCAGCGCCATGAACGGCGTGGTCTTCCAGATGTCGACGATCAGCACGGCGATCATCGCGGTGTCGGCGCTGGCGGTCCAGGCGATCTTGGCGTGGATCAGGCCGAGATCGAGAAGCGCGGCATTGATGATGCCGAACTGGTCGTTGAGCATCCACTGCCACATCTTGGCCGAGACGATGGTCGGGATCGCCCAGGGAATGAGGATCGCCGCCCGCACGATCCCACGTCCCGGGAATTCGGCGTTGAGCGCAAGCGCCACGACCATGCCCAGCACCGTCTCACAGGCCACCGACACCACGGCGAAGCGCACCGTGTTCCACACCGCGCGCCACCAGACCGGATCGACAAGCAGCCCGTCATAGAGCAGGCGGCCGCTCGGCAGGCGCAGCACCGAAAAGTAATTGTCGAAGCCGATCCATTGCCGCGCGTCCAGGTCGGCCAGCGAAGCATCGGTGAAGCTGTAGTAGACCGTGCGCAGGAACGGCCAGCCGGCGACGAGGCCAAGCACCAAAAGCATCGGCGCGAGAAACAGCCATGCCGTGCGCACGCGCTGGCGCATCAGCGGCGATCGCCTTGCCGCGCTCACCAGCCCTTGCCTTTCAGCCTTGCCAGCCTCGCCGCGAGATCGGCCAGATTGTCGGCGGCGGTGCCTTGGCCGGAGATCGTGTCGTGCACGGCAGTCCAGAACTCGCTGGACGCCTCGTTGTATTTGATCCTGGCGGTTGCCGAGGGACGCGGCTGGGCGTCGAGGAAGATCGGTTTCCAGCGCGGCACGATCGGCTGCTGCCGGGCGATGTCGGGGTCGTCATAGAGTGCCGAAATGGTCGGCAGGTTGGATGTTTTGAGCGTCCGGTATTTCTGCATCTCGCGCGACGCGATGAACTTGACCAGTTCGATCGCAGCGGCAGGATGTTTCGAATATCTGGAGACCGCAAGGTTCCAGCCGCCGAGCGTGGCGACCGGCCGTCCGTCTTCGCCGGCCGGCAGCGGCGCCACGTCGAACTTGCCCTTGATCGGCGAATTCTCGCTGTTGCCGAGCGCATAGGCATAGGGCCAGTTGCGCATGAAGACGGCATTGCCGGTCTGCCAGACGCCGCGCGCTTCCTCCTCCTGATAGGCGAGCACGCCCGGCGGCGCGATGGTGCCGATCCAGCCCTTGACCATGTCGAGCGCGGCCGCAGCCTTGGGGTTGTCGATGGAGATCGTGCCGTCCGGCTCGATAATCCCGCCGCCGCCATTCGACATCACCCATTCGAGCGCGTTGCAGGTCAGCCCCTCATAGGCGTTGCCTTGGAAGACGAAGCCCCAGATGTCCCTGTTGCCGGCCGCCCGCTCCTTGTTCATCACAAGCTTCGCGGTATCGGCGAGCTCCTTCCAGGTGGTCGGCACCTTGGCGCCATATTTGTCGAGCAGATCCTTGCGGTAGTAGAGCGCCGGCGCATCGGTGAAGATCGGCAGGGCGACCAGCCTGCCGTTGACCGTCTGCGACCTGATGATCGACGGGAAATGCTCACCCACCACATCCCTGGTCGCCTCGGTCAGGTCGAGCAGCTGGCTGGCAAGCTGCGGCGCCCAGATCACGTCGGTCTGGTAGACGTCGATATCGCTGCTGCCGGCGGCGAGCCAGAGCCGGTATTGGCCGAACTGGTCGGTGGTCGAAGGCGGAATGACGACGATGTCGACCTTGTTGCCGCTCTTCTTCTCGTAACGGTCGAGTATCTCGCGCAGCATCTTGATGCCGTTGCCGGTATCGCCCGACACGATCGACAGCTCCACGGCTCGCGCCTGGACAGCGCCAAGCATGATGCCGACGGCCAGGAATGCCAAAGCAAGTTTCACGGGATTGCGGACCTCCCTGCGCGACCGGCGACGCACAGGTCGCGGCTCATCAAGGCCCCTGCGTTGAATGCGCGACGCCGCTTAGGGTTCCCGCGCTTGTACGTGCCGATCGGGCCGGCGGGTTGGTGAAGCCGATCTCGGTTGGGTCGACCGCGTCGATGACCCGTTCCGTCCACCTCGCTTCACGCAAAGCGGACGGGCTCCGAAACCCCCGCCCCGGAGCCCGCCTGGGAGTGGCTGACGCATGCCGGCACAGCCTCCTCCGACGCCTTGCCCGCGTCGATCCGCCGATCGGCCGCCCGGCACGACGACGAATTAGCATGCCCTAACGTCAGCCTATGTGAAGCCGTTCACAATGCTCACGCGCGCAGGTGATTGCAACGCCGCGCCGGGAGCCTCCAATCCGGCCCGCCGCGCTTTGCGCATCAGCCTTCCCAGCCGACCGGGAACATGCCGAGCCGTTCGTAGAGCCGGAAGGCCGTGGTGTTCTTCACACTATTGGTCTTGAGATCGACATGCGCCGCCCCGCGCTCGCGAAACGTCAGGAACACCTGCCGCATCAGCGCCTCGCCGAGGCCCTGCCGTCTCGATTCCGGATGGACGGCGAGGTCCTTGACGAAACCGGACGTCCAGCAAAGCGCCGCGCCCGCCAGCAGGCCCTTGCCGTCGATCGCCAGGAAACAGAGAGCGGGATCGAACTCCGCATCGCCGGCAATGCGCGGCCACCATTCGTCGAACGGCCCGTCGGCGCCGTCATCGAACACCTCTTCCAGCAGCGCGTGCAAAGCCTGCGCATCCCGCTGCTCGAACACGCGCATGACGAAACCTTCCGGCCAGTGCGGCGCGGCGAGCGTATCGTCGAACAGCTTGCGCAGGCGGATGTCGTTGGCAGCCGGCGGGCGAGGCGTTGTGTTTTCATGCATGGCGCTGTCTCGAACGCCGCGCGCGACCTGACCCTCGGCTCAGGCGTCGGGTTGCAGGCGGCGGCGCTTGCGGTCGACGCCAAGGCCCGTCGCCTCGAGCAGGCCCTTGCGCTTGGCGTCGTAATAATAGCCGGTCTGGTAGAGCATGTCGGCCCGCTTGGCGTTGCCGCCCGAAACCAGCCAGGCGCCGCGCAGATATTTCACCGCGTATTTGAGATTGGTCTCGGCGTCGAACAGGCCGGTCGCCGGTCCGCCATAGCCCATGCCGCGAGCCGTCGCGTGCTTGATCTGCATCAGTCCCCAATGGCCGTGATTATAGGCTTTCGGGTTGAAGGTGCTTTCACGATTGACGACATGGCGTACCAGGTCGATCGGCACCTCATAGATCGCCGAATATTTCTCGATCAGCCGTTCGATCTCGCCGCGCGGGCCGCTGGCGTGCTGCTCGGGTTGGCCGGGTGCCGCTAGCAGCGCCGGATTTTCCGGCGCCACATAGGCGACCTGCTGGACGCCGGGCATCGGAGCGACTTTCGCCGACTGGCCGGTGACCGGCATGGCGACGCCCGCGGTCGTATAGACCGCCGCTCGGCTGATGGATCCCGGGCCGGTCGGCGAGCCGCCGGCGGTCAGCACCGGGGGCGGCGGAAACTGGCCGACGAGCGGCGTAGAACCGGCGAAAGCCGCCGGCTGCGCCAAGGCTACTCCGGACTGGGGCGCACCGGCCTGGGCAGGTGGCGGCAACAGCGCGCTTTGCGTCGCGAGCGCGCTTTGCGTCGCGGGCGAGCCTGGCGTGGTTGCCGCCGCAACGGCATCGCCGGTCAGCGCCGCGGTCTGCACCTGCGCGAGGCCGGAAGGTTCTGGCAGCACCGCCACCGTTTCAGGCAGCGCGACGGTCGGCGTGTCGTCCGCGGCGGCAGGCGTCGCGGCTTCCGCAAGCGCGGGCATGGCCTTCATCTGCGAGGTCGAGGTGCAACCGCTCAGACCAGCAGCGGCAACGAGCACGCCGAGCGCGGTGAATATGATTTTAGCGGGCAAGCCGTGCGGATCCGGTTTGTCGGTTGTTAAGGAGTCCTTACACCAGCGATTCACACCCGGCAATCGGGGCCACCCGGCGGTTTTCGGGTGGCGACAACAGGGCGGAAGTGCCATATTGTTCTGGATATGTACTCGTTTTTCGCTGTTTTGCGGAAGGAATACGTCATGAAACCCACATCCCAGATCACGGCCGGCCACGCAGTGTTAGAAACAGTGATCGGCTTCATGGGCATCGCCTGGAGCGAGAAGGGCCTGATCCGGCTTTGCCTGCCGGAACGCAGCCGCGAAGCTGTCGAGCGCCGGCTGCTTCGCCACCCCGGCGTCTCTGCCTCGACAGACCAGCCGTCCTGGGTGGTCGATCTGATCGCCTCGATCAAGGCCTATGCGGCCGGCGAGGACATCGACTTCTCCGGCGTGCCGGTCGATCTCGACGGCGTCGACGATTTCCGCCTCGCCATTTATGACGCGGCGCGCAAGCTCCGCTTCGGCGAGACCACCACCTATGGTGAGTTGGCAAAGCGCGCCGGCCATGCCGGCCTTCCGCGCGAAACTGGCGCGGCGCTTGGCGCCAACCCGGTCCCGCTGGTCATTCCGTGCCACCGCATCCTGGCGGCCGGCGGTAAGATCGGCGGCTTCTCCGCGCCGGGCGGCTCGGCCACCAAGGAAAAGATGCTGGCCATGGAGGGCGTGCGCATTGGCCCGCCGCCGGCCATGCAGGCCTCGTTCGGGTTCTGATAACACAAGAGCAATTCCAGGAAAAATGCATAGCGGTTGGGCTCGGTGGCTTCGCCGTAGCCTTCCGTCCGGAATTGCGTCAGACAAAGAAGATAGAGCGGTTCGGCGTTTCCGTGAAACGCCGAACCGCTCTAGTCGTGCAGGAACCGGCGGCGGAAGCGCCGGTCGAAATCCGGACGCTTGCAGACATAGACCATGCAGGACCTGGTGTCGGCGCTCGGCACATAGGCGCGCGCCCTCACTTCGCCCGCGTTGCAGAAGCGCTCGTCGCGCACGTAGCGGTCGTAGAGCGGCAGCCCCGGCACGCGCGTCGACTGGTAGCGCAGGATGACGGCGCCCTGTCTGGCGATCGTCGCCTGCACCCGGTCGCAGCTCATGCGCGTCGGATCGTAGCGCGACACCGCCTGCGCCTCGGCGGCCAGCAGCAGGAAGCAGGCGGCAAGCAAAACGGTCTTCAGGGTTCCTCTCCATGGAACGGCAAGCATCTCATCCCTCCACAACGCGCGGCCGCTGTCAAAACTTCCATGCAACCGCGAGCAGCGCGCCTGCAACCCGTCTTGTATTCCTTCGCAAACTGTCCTATATGCGGGCCATTGAATTTGGCCGATCGATCGGGCCTCGCGATCCCTCGCGTTTGCTGACGTCTCCAAAATTTCGATACCACCGGCCGGACTTCGGGTCTGGTCAAACGAAAGCAAATGTGGAAGGGCATTTATATGGCAACTGGTACGGTCAAGTGGTTCAACGCCACCAAGGGCTACGGCTTCATCCAGCCTGACAATGGCGGCGCGGACGTTTTCGTCCACATCTCCGCTGTCGAGCGCGCTGGCATGACCAGCCTCGCCGAAGGCCAGAAAATCAACTTCGAGATCGAGCAGGACCGCCGCACCGGCAAGTCCGCTGCTGGATCTCTTAGCAAGGCAGCCTGATTTGGCGATAGCGCGCGCCGGACGAAGGTTCGGGGCGCGCGGCAAGTCACGGATGTACTGACGGTCGCGCGAGAAGCGCGCCGGAGCGAAAAGACCCGACAAGCTGGAACAGCAGATAGCTGCCAGCCCGGACCAGACGCTCCCGATCAGGCTACCGGCAGAGGAAGGCGGGCATTGCCCGCCTTTTTTGTTGTCCGGATTTTTGGGTGGGTTGTTGTCCGGGCTCAGCAGCCCGCGGGTGGCACTTTTGGCCCATCAATGCTACCTTTGATGCATGACCAAACTCGAACAGATCGAAAAATCCGTCGCGGAGCTCAGCCCAGATGAGCTTAAAGCGTTCGCCGCATGGTTCGAAGCGCTGCAGGCTGATTTATGGGACCGGAAGATCGAGGCCGACGCAAAATCGGGCCGGCTGGATAAGCTGGTGGCAGACGCACGTGCCGAAATAGCCGCCGGCAAACTGCGTGACCTGTGAGGCACAGAGCCACCGCTAGCTTCTGGACAAAATACAATTCTTTGCCAAAGGCCGCTCGCCGCGTGGCCGACAAGAATTTCATTTTGATGAAGACCAATCCGCGACATCCATCCCTCCATTTCAAGAAGGTGGGAGAGCTTTGGTCGGCGAGAATAGACGACAATTATCGGGCCTTGGCTCTTGAAAGCGGTGATGGTTTTGACTGGATCTGGATCGGCACCCATGCCGAATATGATCGACTTATCAAATAGCCCTCGCGCTTGTGCTCCAGCGAAAGCGGCTAGCAGACGCTAGATCATTCCTTCCACTCGATCGGCACATGCCCCTTGTCCGCCTCGACCCGCTTCAGCCAGGCGGCGACCGCCGGATAGGCGTCCAGCTGGAAGCCGCCCATCTCGGCGGTGTGGGTATAGGCATATAAAGCGATGTCGGCGACGCTGTAGGCGCTGCCGGCGAAGAACGCGTTTTGCTGCAGGTGGCTGTTCATCACGCCGAGCGCCTTGTTGCCGCGCTCCAGCGTCTGCGCCAATCGTTCCGCCGTCGCGTCCTTCGCCCGTTCCGGAAAAGTCAAAAGCGCCTTGCGCACCGCGATATAGGGCTCATGGCTGTATTGCTCGAAGAACAGCCATTGGTAGGCCAGGGCGCGTTCATACTTGTCGGCGGGCAGGAAGCGTGTGCCTTCGCCAAGATAAAGTAGGATGGCATTACTCTCGGCGATGCGCCTGCCGTCATCGAGCTCGAGCATCGGCACCATCGCATTCGGATTCTTGGCGACATAGTCGGGCTTGCGCGTCTCGCCGGTATGCGAGCTCACCTCGACCCGGGTGAAGGGGATGCCGAGCTTCGCCATCAACAGCCGCGGCTTGTAGCAATTGCCGCTGTCGGCCATGTCGTAAAGGATCATGCCTCTTGCCCTCTCGAGTCTCCTGGGAACGCTCTAACGCGCGCGGCTAGGTCCCATCCAGTGATTTGTTTTTGAGACGAAACATCAGCGGCGCTGATGCGTCCTTTGGAGTCCCGCATCAGCGATGCTGATGCGTTTTCCTTGGTCGGCATCAGCGATGTTGGTGCAGGGGCACGACCTTGTTGCCGGCGCCGAGCAGGGCGTCGACGGAAAGCGGTTCTTCCTTGAAGATCGTGCCGGCGAGCGCCGGACGGGCGAGATGGAAACCCTGCAAAAGGTCGACGCCACCCTCGAGCGCGACGCGCAAATGCTGAGCGTTCTCGATGCCCTCGACCAGCACTTT
The DNA here is from genome assembly GCF_006439555.1 of Mesorhizobium sp. B3-1-6. Taxonomy (NCBI): domain Bacteria; kingdom Pseudomonadati; phylum Pseudomonadota; class Alphaproteobacteria; order Hyphomicrobiales; family Phyllobacteriaceae; genus Mesorhizobium; species Mesorhizobium sp. B3-1-6. The sequence goes on from NZ_VFTM01000001.1 coordinate 419,343, forward strand.
GGCGCCGCGCTGGTGCAGCGTCGCCACCAACGGCCGGAAGAAGCGTTCGGCGGCGGCATGGCGGCAGAGCTCGCCAAACCAGGCGCCATCGATCTTGACGATGTCGGGCGCAAGCAGATCGATGCGGGCCTCGGTCGAATGCCCCGTGCCGAAATCGTCGATGGCGATGCGGATGCCATCGCGCCGCATTTCGCGCACCACGCTGGCAAGAACCCGATCGTCGGCTGCCTGCTCCGTGATCTCGCAGACCAGCAGGCTGGGCTCAAGCTCCAGATCGTCGAGATGCCTGGTCATCAGCCGGATCTCGGCGAGCGCCCGTCCGAGATGGTCGTTGATGGTCGGATTATAGTTGAAGAACAGCGTCAACCCCTCGACGCCGATGTTGCGATAATTGCCGAGATGCAGCATCCGGCACATCGTTTCGACAAACAGAAGGTCGGGCGCGGGAATGCCGCCGAAGAAGACCGAAGAGGCTACCGGCTGCGCGACGCGGCGCGGCTCGATCAGCCCCTCGACGGCGACGGCTCTGAGCACCCTGCCCTCCGGCGCGAAAATCGGCTGATAGGCGCTCCACAGCCGGAACTCGCCATAAACGCCGAACTGGAGGCCGATCTCGTCGGCGAAGATCGCCTCGGCGACGTTGCGCCGCCTGTCTGGTTGTCCGCTCATGGCGTGACCTTGCGCCCGAACACCCTTGCCGGCCGTCCGTGCGGCGTTGGCGCCGCCGGGCTTGCGGCGGCCGATGCCTTGCTGTCTCCGGTCGAAGGCTGCTGCGTGCCCTTGCTGAAAACGCGAAAGGTGGTGGGAGCAAGTTCCGGCCGAGCAAGCACATAGCCCTGCACCATGGAGGCGCCGGACCTCTCGGCAAGCTCCAGCTGCCAGCCTTCCTCGATGCCTTCGAAGACGGTGCGGATGCCCTGGTTCTCGAAGCTCTGCACCATCGCCGTCAGCAAGGCGAAGCCGGCGCCGGACTCCATCAGATGGGTGATCCAATGCGCATCGAACTTGACGATGTCTGGTTTGAGTTCCTTGATCCGGTTGATGTCGGATTCATCGGCGCCATAGTCGTCCACCGCGATGCGGAAGCCGTTGGCCCTCAGCGCCTCGACAAAATCGTAGAGTGTTTCCTGCGAAGCCGATTTCTGCTCGGTGACCTCGCAGACGATACGGCGCGGATCGATGCTGGCTTCGTGCAGCACCAGCCGCATGTCGCGCAGGGCCTTGTCGGCGATGCTGCGATCGGTGAAGACCGACGGGTCGAAATTGACGAAGATGGACGCCTCTTGTGGCAGGCAGGCGCCGGCGTTCAGAAGATGCAGAGTGCGCGTCAGCGCCTCGATATGCAGCCGGTCGGCCGCCGGGCAGGTACCGAAAAATGTCCCCGGCGACTGCGGCTCGCCGTCGCGGAACGGCCGGATCAGCCCCTCGAAAGCGGCGACCGAAAGCTTGCCCTCCTTGAAGGCGAAGATCGGCTGGAACGCGCTCTGCAGCGTATAGATGCCCCAGACACCGGTCGAGGTGCCGTCATCATGACGGATGAGGTGGGCAAGCCCGATGCTGCGCGACAAGGTTTCTCGCTCCGCGAACAGGCGCAATCCGATCTGCGATCCTGCCAGCCAAGGGTTTACCGGCCGTTGATGAATTTAGCGTTGCCGCTCACGCCTCCTTGACCTCTGGCTCATCGCACAATGCTTGCGCTCCGCGCCACGATGCGACATGAGAGGCGCCGCGGCCGCTCCTGGCCGCTTTCCTAGGAGACATTTTGTCATGGCCTTTCTCGCCGACGCCCTTTCCCGCGTTAAGCCTTCCGCGACCATCGCGGTGACGCAGAAAGCGCGCGAGCTGAAAAATGCCGGCCGTGACGTGATCGGCCTCGGCGCCGGCGAGCCGGATTTCGATACGCCCGACAACATCAAGAACGCGGCGATCGAGGCGATCCGCCGCGGCGAGACCAAATATCCGCCGGTTTCCGGCATCGTGCCGCTGCGCGAGGCGATCGCCAGGAAGTTCAAGCGCGAGAACAACCTCGACTACCGGCCGGAGCAGACCATCGTCGGCACCGGCGGCAAGCAGATCCTGTTCAACGCCTTCATGGCGACGCTGAACCCCGGCGACGAAGTCGTCATCCCGCGCCCCTACTGGGTGAGCTATCCCGAAATGGTGGCGATCTGCGGCGGCACGTCGGTGTTCGCCGACACCTCGATCGACAACGGCTTCAAGCTCACACCGCAAGTGCTGGAAAAGGCGATCACGCCGAAGACCAAATGGCTGTTGATGAATTCGCCGTCGAACCCCTCGGGCGCCGCCTACACGGAGGCCGAGCTCAGGGCGCTGGCCGACGTGCTGCTCAAGCATCCGCATGTCTGGACGCTGACCGACGACATGTATGAGCACCTGACCTATGGCGACTTCGTCTTCAAGACCATCGCCGAGGTCGAGCCGAACCTCTATGAGCGCACGCTGACCATGAACGGCGTGTCGAAAGCCTATGCCATGACCGGCTGGCGCATCGGCTATGCCGCCGGCCCGGTGCCGCTCGTCAAGGCGATGGACATGATCCAGGGCCAGCAGACGTCGGGCGCCTGCACCATCGCGCAATGGGCTTCCGTCGAGGCGCTCAACGGGCCGCAGGATTTCATTGCCAAGAACAAGGCGATCTTCCAGGGCCGGCGCGACCTCGTCGTCTCTATGCTCAATCAGGCGCGCGGCATCTCCTGCCCGTCGCCGGAAGGCGCCTTCTATGTCTACCCGTCCTGCGCCCAGCTGATCGGCAAGAAGACCAAGACGGGCAAGGTCATCGACACCGACGAAGCCTTCTGCTCCGAACTGTTGGAGGCCGAAGGCGTCGCGGTGGTGTTCGGTTCGGCCTTTGGGCTGGGGCCGAACTTCCGCATCTCCTACGCCACATCGGATGCCTTGCTGGAAGAAGCCTGCACGCGCATCCAGCGCTTTACTGCGTCGCTGACCTGATCGCGCACACGCTGTCACATCGGAAACTCGGCTTCAGCCGGGTTTTTTGTTGCCTCAGCTACCATATTGCTCCGGCGTGACCGCTTCCAGCCAGTCGGCATGGACGCCGTCCAGCGCCTCCTGCATGGCGATATGGGTCATGGCGGTTTTCGCCCCGGCACCGTGCCAGTGCTTTTCGCCCGGCGCGAAGGAAATGACATCCCCGGCCCTGATCTCCTGCACAGGACCGCCCCAAGTCTGGGCAAGCCCGGCGCCGGAGGTGACATAGAGCGTCTGTCCGAGCGGGTGCGTGTGCCAATGCGTGCGCGCGCCGGGCTCGAAGCTGACCAGCGTCGCCCTGAGCCTTGCCGGCGCCTCCTTCTCGACGATTGGCGTCTGCAACACCCGCCCGGTAAAGTATTTGTCCGGCGCGATGACTGTCGGCACTGAGCCGCACGCAATGATCTTCATCGTCCAATCCTTCTCGAATAATGCTTCGCTGGAGCAATTCCAGGAAAAGTGTGAGCGGTTAAGTTCGGCGCCTTCGCCGTAACCTTCCGTCCGGAATTGCGTAAAAACAAAGAGATGGAGCGTTTCGCCGTTTCCGCGAGACGGTGAACCGCTCCAGCCTCGTCTTGCGAAGCAGTTTCACCCCGATGCGCTGTTGACGCAACCGGCCTTTTTCAGCCGCCTGACGACCGCGTCGAGGCCCCGCGATAGAGGCTCGTTAGCCGGTCAACAAACTGTCATAAATCGTTGCTTTTTAACCATAAAACGCCACCGCTCAATCCGGCGCTGATTAATGCCGCGGAACGGTCGCCGAACTCAGTGTTTGTTAACGGCTGAAGCCCTAGCCATGTCGCGTGCTGTGGGGGCGCGGACATGAGTATCTTGGCGACAATCAAGGATCACAGCGGCCGTATCTATCGCGGCATCCAGGCTTTGCTCGTGATGAGCATCGCCGCCACCTGGCTTGCGGCTTTCGCGCTGACGGAGAACGCCTCCCGCGCAGGCGCGCTGGTGGTATCGGTGGCATCGACCTTAATGGCGCTTCTGGTGTTGATGTATATGCGCGCGAGCGTCGTCCAGCGCCTGCAATCGGCGGCGGATGCCGAGGCCGAGAAGCATCGCTTTCTCACCGTCGATGCCATGACCGGGGCCATGACCCGGCGCTATTTCATCGAAGCGCTGGGCGACTGGTTGGGTGGCTTGCGCAACCGTCGCCAGGCAAGCCTGCTTTTGATCGACCTCGATCATTTCAAGCAGCTCAACGACACGTTCGGCCATCAGTTCGGCGATCTGGCGCTGGCGCACCTGGTCGCGGAAGCCCAGCGCATCTTCGAGGACGGCGTCATCGGCCGGCTCGGCGGCGACGAGTTCGGCATCATGGTTCCGCATGGCGACGTCGCCATTATCAACAAGGACGCACGCCGGCTGCTGGACGCGATGCGTGCCGGCAAGAGGCATGAAGGCAAGATCATTCCCCTGTCGATCTCGGTGGGCGTCGCGCTCGCGCCGTTGCATGCTTCGAACGGCGCTGAATTGATGCTGCTGGCCGATCTCGCGCTCTACGAAAGCAAGGCCGCCGGTCGCGGCCGCATCACCGTTTTCGATGAGGAGATGCTGTCGGACAAGCGTTATCGCCGCCTGGTTGAACGCGAACTGCGCGCCGCGGTCTATCTCGGCGAGCTGGAGCTGCACTATCAGCCGATCGTCAATCCCGACGGCTCGGTCGACGCGCTGGAAGGCTTGATCCGCTGGCGTCACCCGGTGCGCGGTTTGATCTCGCCGGCGGAATTCATCCCGTTCGCCGAGCGCTCGACGCTGATCGACATGATCGGCGAGTGGGTCTTCAAGCGCGCCTGTGCCGATGTCGGGCATTTTCCCGGACGGCGTATCTCGATCAACGTCTCGGGCGAGCAGTTGAAGCGCGACGAGATCGTGACGATGTGCAACCGGATCCTGCGCGAAACCGGCCGGTCCGCATCGCAGTTCATCATCGAGATCACCGAGACGGTGGCGACGGCCGCGACGCCCGAGGTTCTGAGGCGCCTGGAGGCGCTGCGCGGCCTCGGCTTCCACATTGCGCTGGACGACTTCGGCACCGGCCATTGCGGCTTCAACTATCTGAAGTCGCTGCCCATCGACAGCGTCAAGATCGACCGCTCCTACATCCGCAGCCTCGCCCATGACCAGGTGGCGCAGATCTTCGTTTCCGCACTTGCCCAGATCGCCCGCATCCAGGACATTGCCATCGTCGCGGAAGGCGTCGAAACCGCGGAGGAATTCGCCCTCGCCAGGACCGCCGGCTGCAGCCGTTTCCAGGGCTATTTCTTTGGCAAGCCCGCGCCGCGCGACAAGGCAAGCGCGTTGTGTGCAGCCGCCCGCGAACCGCTCGCCCTCACAGCCTGACATAGGAAATGGTGGCCTGACGACTCCAAGCCGGCGAACATCCTATTTTTCTTGCCCTCCCGGCGAACCCGTGTGACGATGGCTTTGGGAAGGGGTGGATAAACCCCGCCCGCGACGGCCGAACAGGCCGGCCGCCGCTCTGCACAGGGTGCGATCGGACGCAAAACCGGTTTTCACTTTTGCTGGTCGCTCTCTTGGGAAACGCCTGAGTGGAGGTCAGCCATGGGTACTCGCGCCGGAGGACGACGCACGGGACCGAAATGCATCGCCATAATCGGTCCCTTCGCAAGCGGTAAGACGACACTTCTCGAAGCCATACTCGCCCGCACGGGCGCCATTCCCCGCCAGTCACCAGTTTCGTCGGGCAACACTGTTTCCGATCATTCGCCCGAGGCCCGCGCTCACGCCATGAGCGTCGAGGCGACCTTCGCCACCACCGATTTCATGGGCGAGCAGATCACCTTCGTCGACTGCCCCGGCTCCATCGAATTCGCCTTCGAAGCCGAACCCGTGCTTGCCGCTTGCGACCTCGCTGTCGTCGTCGCCGAGGCCGACGAGAAGAAGATCCCGGCGCTCCAGCTCATCATGCGCAAGCTCGACGATCTCGCCATTCCGCGCATCCTGTTCCTCAACAAGGTCGATAAGGCGATCACGGGCGTGCGCGACACGCTGAAGATGCTGCAGCCGGCAAGTTCTGTGCCGCTGCTGCTGCGCCAGATTCCGGTGCGCAAGGACGGCGTCGTCATCGGCTCGATCGATCTGGCGCTGGAACGCGCCTACATCTACCGCGAATATGCCGAGAGCCAGGTCGCCGACATCGCGAACGACGACAAGGCGCGCGAGCTGGAGGCGCGGTTCTCCATGCTGGAGACGCTCGCCGACCATGACGATCACCTGATGGAGCAGTTGCTGGAGGAGATCGAGCCGCCGAAGGATGCGATCTTCGATGATCTCTCGGCCGACCTGCGCGCCGGCGCGGTAACGCCGGTGCTGATCGGCACGGCCGAGAAGGGCAATGGCGTGCTGCGCCTGTTGAAGGCCATTCGCCACGACGCGCCCGATGTCGAGGCAACCAGGAAGCGCCTTGGCGCGCCGGACGGCCACACGGTGGTGCAGGTGATGAAGACCATCCACACCGCGCATGGCGGCAAGCTTTCGGTGTCGCGCGTGCTTTCCGGCCAATTGGCCGACGCGGCCGAGCTCTTCCTTTCCAACGGCGACACGGCGAAGGTTTCCGGCATCTACAAGATGCTCGGCAAGGACCAGACGAAGCTGACATCCGCCAAGGCGGGCGACACGGTCGCGCTCGGCAAGCTCGACGACGTCAAGACCGGCCAGACGCTGAGTTCGGCCAAGGGCGGCATCCGGCCATTGGTCACGCTGGAACCACCGCAGCCTGTCTTCGCCTTCGCGCTTCGCCCCAAGGAACGCAAGGACGAGGTCAAGATGTCGGCGGCGATCCAGCGGCTTGCCGAGGAGGATCCATCGCTCAGCCTGCGCCACAACCAGGATTCCGCCGAAACCGTCCTGTCGGGCCACGGCGAAATGCATCTGCGCGTGGTGCGCGAGCGCCTCGAGGGCAAGAACCAGATCCCGATCGAGGGTCATGCCCCGGCGGTGCCTTACCGGGAGACGATCCGCAAAGGAGCGCAGCAGCGCGGCCGCCACAAGAAGCAGTCCGGCGGCCACGGCCAGTTCGGCGACGTGGTGATCGAGATCAAGCCGCTGCCGCGCGGGTCCGGCTTCCAGTTCTCCGACACCATCACCGGTGGCGTGGTGCCGAAAACCTACATTCAGTCGGTGGAGACCGGCATCCGCGACTATCTGAAGACAGGCCCGCTCGGCTTCCCGGTTGTCGACGTCGCCGTCAACCTGTCGGACGGCTCCTACCATGCCGTGGACTCCTCCGACATGGCCTTCCAGATGGCGGCGAAGCTCGCGATGAAGGAAGGCATGACCGCCTGTTCGCCGGTCCTGCTGGAGCCGGTGATGAAGGTCGAGATCGTCACGCCTTCGGACGCGACCTCGAAGATCATCGCGCTGATCCCGCAGCGGCGCGGTCAGATCCTCGGCTATGATGCAAGGCCCGACTGGCCCGGCTGGGACGTCGTCGAGGCGACCATGCCGCAGGCCGAGATCGGTGACCTGATCATCGAGCTGCGCTCGGCGACCGCCGGCGTCGCCAGCTACAAGGCCGCTTTCGACCACATGGCCGAGCTCACCGGCCGGCTCGCCGACGAGGCGATGAACGCCAACGGCAAAGCCGCCTGAGCAGGTCGCAGACTTCTGTTGAAGACATGAGAACGGCGTCCGGATGATCCGGACGCCGTTCCTATTGCGGACCGTTTTCCTGGGAGGCAACGGCTGGTCCGCCGCATCCGGAAAAATGGTTCGGACGCGGTGCTTGCCTGAGCCCGGTCTTCCGAGTGATGCCCCCATCTCCCGAACCGACCAACCGCGTCCTATCCTCTACTTAAACCATAGAGTTCGTCCGCGACATGTTACCCGATGTTACATGTCACTGTTACGTGGTGGATCCAGTCGTTTTTTTCCCGGCTCGAAGGCACGCGGGCAACAAAAAAGCCGGATCAATAAAGATCCGGCTGAGTTGATTGGAAGTGCCGATTAGGGCTAACCTCCAGAGGGGAACACTCGAGGGCGCTAATGGGAGGAGAACGCGCCCTGGAGATGACACTATATATGTGCTCATCATGCCCAAGAAACAAGCATCTATTTTGCAACACACGCATGCAAAAAGACGCAGGCTGTGGTCCAACCTATTCCTGGAACCCATAGGACCAGAAAAATCGCCGATTCCGGTGCGTTTCCGGCCCTAAAGCGACTGCTTAAATGCAAAATCGAGCTGATTTTGCCCGGAAATATGCGAATCGGCGAAATGATGTCGATTTCGGCAAGCCGAGTTTGTTTTTACGGCAGGAGACCGACGATGCGAACTTTTTCGGCAATCGCCGGCAGCGCGCTGTTCCTTGTCGTTGCGCCCGGCGTCGTCGCCGGCCTGGCGCCATGGCTCTTGACCGACCACTATCGCAAACCTCTGTCGGCCCTGCCGGGCTTCGTGTCTGCGGGCTCGCTTCTCGTGGTCGGAGCCGCCGCCATCCTGCTTCATGCCTTTGCCCGTTTTGCCCTCGAGGGCCTGGGCACGCCCGCTCCCGTGGCGCCGACCGAGAAACTGGTCGTCGGCGGCATCTACCGCCATGTGCGCAACCCAATGTACGTGGCTGTGCTGGCGATCATCCTTGGCCAGGCGCTGATCTTTTCGAGCTGGGCGGTGCTGGTCTACGGCCTGATCGCCGCCGCGGCGATGGTCTCCTTCGTCAATATCTATGAAGAGCCGACGCTCGCCAAACGCTATGGCGCGGAATACGAAACCTACCGCCGCGCCGTCCCCGGCTGGCTGCCACGGCTGACACCGTGGCGCGGGCAGTAGTTTCTCGGCCGGGCGCTTTTAGTAAGACCAGCTACGGGCCTTGGCGATGATGAAATCGCGAAAAACGTGCAGCTTCGCCTGGTTCTTCATCGCGTCGGGATAGGCGAAATAGGTATCGAAGGACGGCACCTCGGTCTCCGGCAGCAACTGCACCAGGTTCGAGTCCTTGTTGATCACATAGTCCGGCAGCATGGCGATGCCGGCGCCGCCCTGCACGGCCCGCTTGATCGACAGGATGTCGTTGATCTGCAGCGTCGGCACCCGCTGCGCGCCCTCGAAATCGCCGACGGTCTCCAGCCAGTTCAGCTCCGACAGATGCGAAGGCACCGGCACGCCGAAGGTGACGATGCGGTGGTTTCTGAGCTCGGCGATCGAGGCCGGCCTGCTGAACTTGGCGATATAGGACGGCGCCGCGTAAAGGTGGAAATGCACCGTGAACAGCCGGCGCTGGATGAGGTCGGGCTGCTGCGGCTGGCGCAGCCGGATCGCGCAATCGGCCTGGCGCATGGTGAGGTCGAGCTCCTCATTGGCGAGGATCAGCTGCAGGCTGATCTCGGGATAGAGCTCGATGAATTCCTGCACCCGTTCGGTCAGCCAGCCGGCGCCCAGGCCCACCGTGGTCGTTACCCTGAGCACGCCCGACGGCCGGTCCTTGGTCTCGGTCAGCCGCGTCTTGATCGTTTCCAGCTTCATCAGCACGTCATGCGCCGTGCGGAACAGCATCTCGCCCTGCTCGGTCAGCACCAGGCCGCGCGCATGGCGGTGGAACAGCGCGACGCCGACATCATGCTCCAGCGCGCTGACCTGCCGCGAAATAGCCGATTGCGACAGATGCAGCGTCTCCGCGGCATGGGTGAACGACCCAGCCTCCGCCGCTGCGTGAAATACGCGTAATTTGTCCCAGTCCAGCGCCATGATTCCCCTCGCGTTGCCTTCGGCGTCTGAATGAAAAATCAGGCTTTTAAACGGCTTCTTTCAGCCGATCTGTCATTCCGCCGCTTCGCGGTGAACCTCGATGCCCGCCAGATATTTTTCCGCCTCGAGCGCCGCCATGCAGCCAAGCCCGGCCGCCGTCACCGCCTGGCGGTACACGTCGTCGGTGACGTCGCCGGCGGCGAAGACGCCGGGCACATCGGTGCGGGTGGAATCGGGCGCCGTCCACAGATAGCCGTTCGGCTTCTGCTTCAGCTTGCCGGCGAAGAGTTCCACCGCCGGCGCGTGGCCGATGGCGACGAACACGCCGTCGACCGGCAGCTTCGATTCCTGGCCGGTCACCACGTTGCGCAGCGTCAGGCCCTCGACCGAGGGCGGCAGCGGCGCCTTGCCCGGCCGTCCGGTGATCTCGTCGACGACCGTGTCCCAGATGACGCGGACATTGTCCTTCTTGAGCAGCCGCTCGCGCAGGATGCGCTCGGCGCGGAAATCGCTGCGCCGGTGGATGACGGTGACGCTCTTGGCGAGGTTCGACAGATAGAGCGCCTCCTCCACCGCGGAATTGCCGCCGCCCACCACCGCGACGTCCTTGCCGCGATAGAAGAAGCCGTCGCAGGTGGCGCAGGCCGAAACGCCGAAGCCCATGAAAGTCTGCTCCGACGGGATGCCCAGCCACTTGGCCTGCGCGCCGGTGGCGATGATCAAGGCGTCCGCCGTGTAGACCGTGCCGGAGTCGCCTGTGGCGCGAAACGGCCGCACATTGAGGTCGACCTCGGTGATGATGTCGTTGATGATGTCGGTGCCGACATGCTCGGCCTGCTTGAGCATCTGCTCCATCAGCCAGGGGCCCTGGATCGGATCGGCGAAGCCGGGATAGTTCTCGACGTCTGTAGTGATCATCAATTGGCCGCCCTGCTGCAGGCCGGCGACCAGCATCGGCTTCAGCATGGCGCGGGCGGCGTAGACCGCCGCCGTGTAGCCGGCCGGGCCGGAACCGATGATAAGAACGGGCGCATGTTTGGTGTTCATGAAAGTCCCCTGCGGCGCGCAGCCGTGGTTTGTCGCGCGTAATGTAAGTGTTGCCCGTGAGACCAGCAAGGCAGGTTGGCTTTCGTCCCCGGAAAGCTTCATCCCCTGCATATCGGGCCATATCGCCGCCCGTCACCGATGCATGTCGTCCAGAGATATGCGCGGCTCTGGGATCACGGCATGCCTCAAAACAGGGAGAAAATCATCGCAAAGCTATGGCCTCCGGCGCGAAACCAAATTACAAAATTGCGAAAGATTCTTGCGCGAAAGCCCTTCATGCCGCTGAAAGCCGATCTCGACGCCATCGACTGGAAGATCCTGCGCGAGTTGCAGGGCGACGGCCGCATGACCAATGTCGAACTGTCCAACCGGGTCGGTATCTCGGCGCCGCCCTGCCTGCGCCGCGTCAGGCGGCTGGAAGAGGCCGGCATCATCCGCGGCTACCGCGCGCTTCTCAACGCCCCGGCACTGGGCATGGATGTCGTCGCCTTCTGCCTGATCGGCCTGCATCATCAGGCCGATGCCGAACTGAAAGCCTTCGCCGAGCGCACGCGCGGCTGGCCGATCGTGCGCGACGCCTGGATGGTGTCGGGCGAATCCGACTTCCTGCTGCATTGCGTGGCAAGCGACCTCGGCACCTTCCAGACCTTCGTCATCGAGGAGCTGGCTTCGGCCCCTAATGTGGACACCGTGCGCACCGCCTTGACCATCCGCCGCGTCAAGGATGAGGGTCTGGTGGCTTTTCCGACTTAATGTGCCGGCTTCCGGAAATTCACCTGCAAAACAAGCGGTTTAGCTCGGGGCTTTGAATCAACCCGCGATCAGAGCGACCGTATCGCGGTAAGCAGCGTCTCGAGGTCATGAGCGCCGCGCAACGGCAAAACCGAGAGCCCGTCCATCGTCGAGCCTTCGCCGTCGACCAGCCAGCCACGCGCAAGGCCGGCGCGCTGGCCGGCTTCCATATCGGCCGGCTTGTCGCCGACGACCAGCGATCGCTTGAGATCGAGGCCGAGCCGCCGGCCCGCCTCCAGCAGCATGCCCGGATTGGGCTTGCGCATCGGATGGTCGGCAACCGCTAGCGGGTCCTTGCCGGCGTCGTGGTAGGCGCAGGCAAGCACCATGTCGACAAACGCGTTTTGTTCAGCCATGAGGCCGAGCACGCGCTCGTTGACCCTGGCGAACGCATCCCAGCCGAAATAGCCGCGTGCGATGCCGGACTGGTTGGTGACGACAACGACCGGAATCCCGCGCCGGTTCGCGGCCTCGATGGCAAGTATGATATCGTCGCGCAGCACTACATCGGCCGGATTGTCGGGATAGCCGGTATCGACATTGATGGTGCCGTCACGGTCGAGAAACAGTGCCGGTCGGTCGGCCGCAAAGACCTTGCTACCAATCCGCTCCACCCATAGGCCGGGCTCGACGAGCGGAAAGGCGGCCTCGCCCTCAGCCATCGCTCAGGCGCGCTTCGACCGCCTCGCACAGATGATGATAGAGGCACAAATGCCCCTGCTGGATGATCGGCGTCGAGGTCGACGGCACGTTGAGCAGGATGTCGGTCAGCGGTCTGAGCTTGCCGCCGGTCTCGCCGGTCAGGCTGATCACCGTCATGCCCATCGCCCTCGCCTGCTCGGCCGCGGCAAGGATGCTCGGTGAATTGCCGCTGGTCGAGATGGCCAGCAGCACCGCGCCTTTCGAACCATGCGCCTCGACCTGGCGCGAGAACACGGTGTCGAAACCGTAGTCGTTGCCCCACGCAGTCAGCACTGCGGCATTGGCCGGCAGCGCGATGACATTATAGGCCTTGCGCTCCTTCAGGAAGCGGCCGACCAGCTCGCCGGCGATGTGGATGGCGTCGCTCGCCGAGCCGCCATTGCCGCAGATCAGCAGCGCCTTGCCTTGCGACAGAGCTTCGACGACGGCCGTGACGGCACGCTCCATCTCCTGGGTGAGGTCACGCTCGACCATCGCCGAGATCGCCGCCGCCGAGCGGGCCAAATAGTCGTTCAATTCAGACATGAGATCCTCAGTTTGTGGCACGCAGCTTGCCGATCGTGTTCGTCGTGCTCTTGCCGGCGACGAGATCGACCAGCACCACGCGCCCGCCCGCCTTCTGCACCACATCGGCGCCGACCACGGTCTCGACCGTGTAATCCGCGCCTTTGACCAGGATGTCCGGCAGAAGCGCCTCGATCAGCTTCAGCGGCGTGTCTTCCTCGAAGACGACGACGGCATCGACCGACGCGAGCGCGGCCAGCACGCAGGCGCGATCATGCTGGTTGTTGACCGGGCGCCCCGGCCCTTTCAGCCGGTGCACCGAGGCGTCGCTGTTGAGGCCGAGCACCAGCCGGTCGCACTGGCTGCGCGCGGCATGCAGCAGGCTGACATGGCCGGCATGCAGGATATCGAAACAGCCATTGGTGAAGCCGACGGTCAGTCCCTCTTCCTTCCAGGCGGCGACCATCCTGGCTGCGGCGTTGAAATCGAGGATGGCATCCTGGTGACCGGTCGGCCCATGTGAGCGGAACAGCGCGCCGGACAGTTCCTCGACGTTCAGCCGCGCCGTGCCGCGTTTTCCCACCACGACACCGCCGGCCGCATTTGCAATGACGGCGGCATGCACCCGGTCGGCGCCGGCGGCGAGCGACAGCGCGAAGCTCGCGATGACCGTGTCGCCGGCACCGGAAACGTCGAACACTTCGCGCGCCTGGGTGGAGATGTGGCGGGCATCCTCGGCGGAGACCACGCTCATCCCCTTCTCGCTGCGCGTGGCGACGATGAACTCGAAGTCATGCGCGGCGATCAGATCGCGCGCAGCGGCTACGATCTCGTCGTCGCCGAACACCTTGCGCCCGACCGCCTCGCCAAGCTCCTTGCGGTTCGGCGTCACTGCCGTAGCACCTGCATAGCGCGCGTAATCGCGCCCCTTCGGATCGACCAGCACCGGCTTGCCGGCATCGCGGCAGATCGCGATCAGCTCGCCGGCGACGCCGTCGAGCAGGATGCCCTTGCCGTAATCGGAGAGGATGACGATGTCGGCACGGCCAAGCGCGGCCTGGAAGTGATCGATAAGCTTCGCCCGCTCGGCGGAAGTGAGCGGTTTGATCTCTTCCTCGTCGAAACGCAGCACCTGCTGGTTGAGCGCGCTGAAGCGGCTTTTCGACGAGGTCATGCGGTCCTGGCGCTGCAGGAGCCCATCGGTGTCGACGCCGATCTCGTCCAGCATGCGCATCAGATTGTTACCCGCCTGGTCGGCGCCGATCACCGAAACGGGGATGGCGGCAGCACCCAGCGAAACGATGTTGGATACGACATTGCCGGCGCCGCCCATGTTCAGCGACTCGCCTTTGCCATGCAGCACGGGGATGGGAGCCTCCGGCGAGATGCGCTCGATCACGCCGCTGACGAAGCGGTCGAGGATGAAATCGCCCACCACCAGCACGGTGACGTCGCCGAACCGGGCGATGGTGCGATGCAAAGGTTCCGGAGAAGGCGGATTGTGCTTGATCATCTCACTCGAGGTCTGCCTGAAGACGGCCGGACTTGATTAGGTTTCAGCGCCGGAATTGTGGCGTGGGCTGCTCAAGGCGATGCCGATATACCGCAATTCGGGCGAGCGCAACGGCAGGCCCGACGCGGACCCAAGCCGGAGACGGCTGCGCAATCAGCTCCTCTGAAGGGCGACATGGACGCCGAGGCCGACCAGCACGGCGCCACCCGCACGCTGCATCAGCCGCTGCGCGCGTCCTGAACGCCGCAGCCGCGCAATCATCGCGCCGGCCAGGAACACGCAAGCGATGTCGGCCGAGGAAAACATCAGATTGACGATGGTTCCCAGCACCACGAACTGCAGCCAGACCGGCAACGCCGCCGAAGCGTCGATGAACTGCGGCAGGAACGCCATGAAGAAGATCGCCGTCTTGGGATTGAGCACCTCGACGGTGATGCTCTCAAAAAAGGCCCGGCGGGCCGATTTCCGCTCGATCGCGGGCAGCGCCGTCTCGCCATCCGCGCGCTTGCGGAAGAGACAAACGCCGAGCCAGATCAGATAGAGCGCGCCGATGAGCTTGACCGCCATGTAGAGCGGCGGCACGGCATGGAACAGCACGGACAGGCCAGCGGCGGCCGCGAAGACATGGAAATAGCCGCCGAGATGGATGCCCAGCGCCGCCGTCAGCCCGGACCAGCGCCCGCGCGCCATGGTCTGCGCCGCCGCATAAAGCATGGCGGGGCCGGGTATATAGGCGAAGATCGCCGTGGTGGCGAAGAACGCGATGAGCAGTTCGGTCGACGGCATTCTTGGTCCCTCATGGTACTGCGGGTAGCGAATGCCTACTGAAGCGGGAGCTTTGCGGCTTCACTGTGATGCACCGGAGCGCCTGCTTTATCGACACTCCCGTCCACCTCCCCTATAAGGGCCGGAATCGGCAACGGAGCAAGGCTGAAAAGCATGATCATTGTCACGGGCGGCGCCGGCATGATCGGCTCCAACATCGTCGCCGCTCTCAACGCCGAGGGGCATGACGACATCGTCGTCGTCGACGACCTCACCGACGGCCACAAGATCGCCAACCTCGCCGACCTGCGCATCGCCGACTATCTCGACAAGGACGATTTTCTCGCCCGGATCGAGGACGGCGCGCTCGGCCGCATCGAGGCCGTCTTCCATCAAGGCGCCTGCTCGACCACCACCGAATGGAACGGCAAGTTCATGATGGAGGTGAACTACGCCTATTCCAAGCGCCTGCTGCATGCCTGCCTCGGACTGCGTGTCCCGTTCCTCTATGCCTCCTCGGCGTCGGTCTATGGCGGCGGCTCAGAATTTCGCGAAGAGCCGGAGTGCGAGCGCCCGCTCAACGTCTATGCCTATTCGAAGAAGCTGTTCGACGACTATGTCCGCCGTAACGTCTTCGACACCGATCATTCGCAGGTGGCGGGCCTGCGCTATTTCAACGTCTATGGACCGCGCGAGGCGCATAAGGGCGCCATGGCTTCGGTCGCTTTCCATCTGTTCAACCAGGTCGAACGCGGCGAAAACCCGAAGCTGTTCGGCGCTTATGGCGATTTCGGCCCCGGCGAGCAGAGCCGCGACTTCATCCATGTCGGCGACGTCGCGGAGGTCAATCTGTGGCTGTGGAAACGCGGCACGAGCGGCATCTTCAATTGCGGCACCGGCCGCGCCCAGCCGTTCCGCGCCATCGCCGAGACGGTCATCGACACGCTGGGCAAGGGCGAGATCGAATTCATCCCCTTCCCTGACCATCTCAAGGGCAGCTACCAGAGTTTCACACAGGCTGATATGTCCCGCTTGCGCGCGGCCGGCTACAATGGCCAATTCCGTACAGTCGAAACCGGCGTCAGGGACTATGTCGAATGGCTGAAGGCCCAACGATCCTCGTGATCGGCCCACGCTGGGTGGGCGACATGGTCATGGCGCAGTGCCTGTTTGCGGCGCTGAAGGAAAGGCATCCGCACGCCGCCATCGACGTGCTGGCGCCGGCCTGGGCGGCACCACTGGTCAAGCGCATGCCCGAGATACGCAGCCAGATCGACTTTCCGCTGATGCCGGGAGCGCTCGAATTCCGCAGCCGCCGGCGCTTCGGCCGCCTGCTGCGCGGCCGCTACGACATGGCCTATGTGCTGCCGGGGAGCTGGAAATCGGCGCTGATCCCGTTCTTTGCCCGCATCCCGCATCGTGTCGGCAATTTGCGCGAGATGCGCTATGGCCTGCTGACCGATGTCGTGCCGCTGCCCGAAGCGCTGAAACGGCGCACGGCGCGCGCCTATTTCGGCCTCGCGCGCGGCGGCACCTTTCGCGCGCCGAGGCTTACCGTCGACGAGGCCAACCAGGCGGATTTGCTGGCGCGCTTCGGGCTGGCGGGCGAGAAATTCGTGGCGCTCATGCCCGGCGCCGAGTTCGGCCCGGCAAAACGCTGGCCGAGCGATCATTATGCCGGGCTTGCCCGGGACATGATGGCCAGGGGACTGGGCGTCGTCCTGCTCGGCTCGAAGAATGATGCCGATGTGACCGGTGAGATCGCAGCACTTGCCCCGGGCGCCGTCGACCTTGCCGGCAAGACGCGGCTGGAGGACGCCATCGACCTGATCGCCGCGGCGAAGCTTGCGGTGTCGAACGACAGCGGACTGATGCATGTCGCGGCCGCCGTCGGCACCCCGATCGTGGCCGTTTACGGTTCGACCTCGCCGCAAAACACGCCGCCGCTCGGCGACCGCTCCGAACTGATCTGGCTGCATCTGTCCTGCTCGCCCTGCCACAAGAAGGTCTGCCCGCTCGGCCATCTCAACTGCCTGAAGACGCTCGATGTCGCCCGCGTTACAGCCGCGGCCGACCGCTTGCTCGAGGTTCCGGCAGCCGCATGAAAGTGCTGATCGTCAAGACATCGTCGATGGGCGATGTCATTCACACCTTTCCCGCCGTCGAGGACGCGGTGCGCAACCGCCCCGACATAAATTTCGACTGGTGCGTGGAGGAGGCGTTTGCCGGGATCGTTGCGCTGCACCCAGCCATTGGAGTGATCCACAAGGTGGCGGTCCGGCGCTGGCGCAAGCGGCTTCTCGACGGCACCACATGGCGCGAGATGGCCGGACTGCGCAAAGCGCTGCGCGCCTCCCGCTACGATCTCGTCATCGACGCCCAAGGCTTGTTGAAGTCGGCCCTGGTCGCCATACAGGCCGGCGCGCCGATTGCCGGCTTCGATCGGGCGAGCGCCCGCGAGCCATCGGCGACGCTGTTTTATCAGCGCAAATATGCCGTGCCGCGCGACCTGCATGCCATAGAGCGCACCAGGCGGCTGTTCGGGCTGGCGCTTGGCTATCAGCCTGACCTGTCGACGCTCGACTCCGGCATCGTGCCGCCGGCGGGCAATCCGGCCGGCATTGAAGGCAGAACCGCCCTCCTGCTGCACGGCACCAGCCGCGAGGACAAGAAATGGCCGGTCGAGGATTGGATCGAAACCGCGCACCAGCTGGCCGACCGGCAGTTCACGCCGGTGGTCACTTGGTCGAACGAGGCGGAAAAGAAAGTGGCGGAAGCCGTTGCCGGTGCCGTGCCAGGGACGGTGCTGGTTGCCAAATCGCCGCTCGCGGACGTCGCCGCGCTCCTCGGCCGCTCGACGCTAGTCATCGGCGCCGACACTGGCCTCACCCACCTCGCCAGCGCCTTCGGCCTGCCGACGGTCGCCATCTTCCTGGCGACGGAACCGGGTCTCACCGGCCCGCGCGGGAAGTTTGCGTCGACCTTGATGGCGCCGGCCAGCGGCAAGATCACGGCGGCTGAGGTGATAGCGGAAGCGGAACGGCTGCTGGCGCTCCGATCGAAGGCGCCAGCCTGAGCTGCTAGATAAACTGCACCTGGACGATCTCGTAGCCTCTGGCGCCACCCGGAGCATTGACCTCGATGGCGTCGCCGACTTCCTTGCCGATGAGCGCCCGCGCGATCGGCGAGGAGATCGAGATGCGGCCGGACTTCACGTCCGCTTCCTGGTCGCCGACGATCTGGTAGGTCTTCTTTTCCTCGGTGTCCTCGTCGACGAGCACGACGGTCGCGCCGAACTTCACCTTGTCGCCGGAAAGCTTGGAGACGTCGATGACCTCGGCCCGCGCGATCAGATCCTCGAGCTCGTTGATGCGGCCCTCATTGTGGCTCTGCGACTCCTTCGCCGCGTGATATTCGGCATTTTCCGACAGGTCGCCATGCGAGCGCGCTTCGGAGATCGCCTCGATGATACGGGGACGTTCCTCCTGCTGACGCCAGCGAAGTTCTTCCTTCAATGACGCGAACCCCTCGCCTGTCATCGGGACCTTGATCATATGCCTGACCTTTCCTGCCGCCACCCCCGCTTTTCGGGAGCAACCTTGTCAAATGGGTACAAAAAGAAAACGGTCCGGCAGCCTCGGGCTAACGGAACCGTTTCACCACAATTTCCCTGAATATAGCGATCTTCGCGCGATTTTCACGCCCAAAAATTGAAGTTCGGCAAAATGATCACCGCTTTCGCGGGCCCGCGGCTGACGGCGAGCAACAAAAACCGGCTGTGAGCAATCACAGCCGGTTCGAGAGACGTCGGGCCCTGCTCAGCTCCTCAGGAAATGATCGATCTGCTCGGACAGCATGCCGTATTCGCGCGAGCCCTTGCCGGTCCGCTTTTCGATTTCCTGGAGCTGCTGCTGGGCGCCGGCGAGATCGCCGATCTGCAGATGCGCTTCGCCGAGATATTCGCGCACCAGCGTGTAGTTCGGGTCGATGCGAAGCGCTTCCTCGTAATAGCCAAGGCCGACCGTGACGCGGCCGGAATGGCGATGCGAATAGCCGAGATAATTGAGGATGCGCGGATCCTGCTTGTTGGCGGCGAGCGTCAGCACCGAGATCGCCTCGTCATAGCGCCCGGCCATCGCCAGATCGTGGCCGGCCTCATAGATGCTGTCATCATCCAGCATGCCATATTGCGGCACGACGCACTTCTTCTTTTTCTTGTCCCAAACCTCGCCCTTCTTGCAGGTGGTGGTCGTCTGGCCACCGCTGCTGCCGCCTTCACCAGCTGCAAAAGCCGGCGCAACGAACAGCGGCAGCGCCGCAATAGCCATGACCTGAACAAGCAAACGTCTGCGCATCGAAGCCTCCATGAGCGTGACAATGCCAGATTAACGCCGCCTTGGCGCGGTTTCATCCCGAAATGCGGGTAGCTGCCGAACTATTTTGGACGGCCGGACAGAAGCCGTTACCGCCGGACGTGACGCGCGCTTTAATTCCGCTATCATCGGGGCCAAGCGCATCACGTGGAGAAGGATCGTGCAGCAGCGCCTCGAGAAGGAGTGGGACCTTTCGATCGATCCGGACACGGTGCGCCTGTTCATCCTCAAGGCCAAGGCGCTGAGCGCCGCCGTAAACGAGGACTATGACGACGGCGCCGAGCACGAGATCGAGTTCGACGGCGACACCCATGCCAGCCATCACCATGACGGCCTTGTCGAGGAAGCCTCGGAAGACCTCACCGAGGAGGAATTCCGCGAGCTGATCAACGATCTCAATATCGACGAAGCGGCCGAACTGATCGCGCTCGCCTGGGTCGGACGCGGCGACTATGACGCATCCGAATGGGCGGACGCGGTGGCCGCGGCTAGGGAGCGTCCCAGGAAGCGCACGGCCAAGTATCTGCTCGGCCTGCCGATGCTTGCCGACTGGCTGGAGGAAGGCCTTGAAGCCATCGGCGCGTAACGCGCCGGTAACCGATTGTGATCGGCAAGGCGGGTCGCGCAGGCAACTTCGCGACGCGACCGCCGTTTCCGGGCGATGGCAACGCTGAGCCTTTCACGATTTTGCAGACTGGCGCTGCCTGTGGCGGCTGCGATCCTGCTGGTTACGCCGGCCGCCGCCAAGCATCATCATCGGCATAAGAGGCACCTGCCGCCGGCCGGCCAAAGCGCCGCTCCGGCGCCGCAAACGCCTGCGGCGACACCGGTTCCGGGGTCGCGTCCGCGGGATATGGAGAACGGCGCCGATAGGTCCGGGCGAGACAAAAGCCGCCTCGACAGCAATGACGACTTTCTCAACCAGGACAAGTCGCATCCGAAATGGGATGCCCGCCCGCCACGTTCGAAGGGCGCTCAATCCGGGCCGCGGACGCAATCCGAACCGCAGACGCCGGATGTCGTACCCACGCCCCCGCAGAAGCCCACCGAACTGGAGCCCGAGCCGCCGGAAACTGGGCCGCAACCATCGGAAAAACCCGAACCGCCGGGCGAGGAAAAGATGCCTCCCGATCCGCGTTCCGCCGAGATGCCGGCCGACAAGATGCCGGCGGAGGAAACCGCATGCCGGGAAAGGCTGAAGGCGCTTGGCATCGAATTCGAGGAGCACAAGGCCGAGCACGACGCGGAAATCGGCTGCTCGATTCCCTATCCGATAATTTTGAAAACGCTTGGCAAATCCATCGGTATCAGTCCCGGCACCGAGCTCAACTGCCAGATGGCGGAGGCGGCCGCGCGCTTCATGGCCGATGTGGTCCAACCCACGGCGAAGGCCGAACTCGGGGCCGACCTGAAGTCGATCAACCAGACTTCGGCCTTTGTCTGCCGGCCGCGCCACGGCACGCGCAAACTGTCGGAACACGCCTTCGGCAACGCGCTCGACATCGCCAGCTTCACCTTGTCGGACGGGAGGACGATCGAGGTCGGGCCGGCGCCGCCGGAGAAGGACGCGAAGTTCCTCAACGCGGTGCGCAAGGCTGCCTGCGGGCCGTTCAAGACGGTGCTCGGACCGGGCGCCGACGCCGACCATGCGCTGCATTTCCACCTCGACCTGGAACCGCGCCGCCACGGCGGCACTTTTTGCCAGTAAGCGCGATATCGAAAGTCTCTGGTCACGTCCGGCAAGAACAGCGCCGCAATTCCGCCCCATGCGTGAATGGGGCCGCTGATCTTTCCTTTACTCTTGGCGATTAATCTTGTGCCATTCGGGGACAAGGACGCCTTTCAATGGCTCGAAGACTTGGCGCCATGCTTGGCTTGGCGCTACGGAACAAGCGTGTGCGCGTCACGATCGCAGGGCTGGCCGCGGGCGTTGCCATCGCGACCATATCGGCCTGTACGACGGGCGACGTCTTTGCGCTGCAGCCGGCCGTCGATGTCGGCAGCCAGACGGCAGCCGTGCCGCAGCCCGACGCGCCGCAATATTCCGGAATGCAGCGCCTCGTTCCGTCCAATCCCTACATGACCGAGGCCGCCTATCCGCGCATGGACGAGCCGATGTCGCCCGGCGAGCAGTTGCCGGCCAGCGAGATCGACTGCCGCAACGAGTTGAAGCGGATGGGCGTCGTCTATCAGGACATCCAGCCGATCCATGAAGGCCAGTGCGGCATCGATTTCCCGGTAAAAGTTTCGGCCATCGGCAGCGTCGCCATGAAGCCGGCCGCAACGCTGACCTGCAACATGGCCGCCACCTTTGCCGCCTGGACGAAGAACGAGCTGCAGCCGGCCGCCCGCTGGCGCTATTTCTCCGGCGTCAAGGCGATCCACCAGGGCTCCAGCTATTCCTGCCGCAACATCGCCGGCGAAGGCGTCCTGTCCGAGCACGGCAAGGGCAACGCCCTCGACGTCATGAGCATCGAGCTCAACAATGGCGATGACATCGATGTCCGCAAGCCCGGCCTGTTCGCCTTCCGCACGCGCGGCTTCCTCAACAATGTGCGCGCCGACGGTTGCGAGTATTTCACCACGGTGCTCGGCCCCGGCTACAATTACGACCACCGCAACCACTTCCATTTCGACATCAAGAACCGCAAAAGCGGCTACCGCGCCTGCCGCTAGATCAGCCTGGGGCTTCGGTGGCGGCGATGATCTGCCGGGCGACCAGATCCTGGATACGCCAAAGGTTTCTGTCGCGAATCCCGCTTTCCTCCAGTTTGGCGACCGTTCGGAAAAGATATTGCGCCGAGGAGCCCCAATGCCCGGCGGCGCGCGCCAGCGTGTGCGCAACCTGCTCCAGCGCCAGCTTGCCGGCATAGGCCCTTCCTTGGGGTGCGGCGACAAAGGCCAGGGCACGCAACGGTCCGTCCTTGGTCCGGAGCTTGATCCAGCAGGGCACATTGGTCGGCGGGTTCGCGTCTATTTCGCGACGAAGCAGTTGGACGATTTGCCCAAAATGGTCCTCCGGCGGCAGCCGGTAGGCGATGCCGTTGCAACTGCCTCCCCGGTCGAGCGCCAGCATCAGCGCTGGCAACTCACGCGTTCCGCGCCAACGTGTCAGCGTCAGGCAGAATGAGCGATGCCACCCTGGCGCGATGGCTGGACGCTGCTCTTCATAGATGAACTCCGGATTCCAGATCAGCGAGCCATAGGCAAAGACCCAGAGCGTCTCAGGCCGATATTGCGCAAGCAGCTGTTCGGCCAGATCGTCAAATTCGGCATCGCTGTGTTCGTCAGTTCCGGGCTCGGGACCGGGATCGGGCTCCATGCGCTCGACCCTCGCGACAAGCTCCGCGGTCAGCGCCATTTTCCCGTGGCTTGTCTTTGTCCGCCCCATTCGCACCCCCCTTTAGCGATAAATAATGATAAATGGTCTCCAGATCGCTGGCCATTGATTTCCCATGATTGTAGCGCAACAGATACCATACGGGTCGGGCGGCATTCATGAGCCAACGAAGCTTAAGACGGCGGGCGGCGATCTGGCTGGTGGCGTTTTGTGCCTTCTATTTGGCGCTCGCCTATCTCGCCGCGCCGGAATTCTGGACCTGGAGGGAGCGCGGCTTCCGCACGCGGCCCTTCGAGATGGTGACGCACACGCCGCAAGGCATTCCCGGCGACCCGATCAATGTCGGCCTGGTCGGCACCGAGAAGGAAGTCGTCCACGCCTTCGCCGTCGCCGGCTGGGATACGGCCGATGCCGTGACGCTGCGGACCGCGATCGACATCGGCGAAAGCGTCTTGTTTTCCCGCCCCTACCCCGATGCGCCGATGAGCCGCCTTTTGTTCGAGGGCCGTGCCCAGGACCTCGCCTTCGAAAAGCCGATCGGAGGCAGCGCCGACCGGCGCCACCACGTCCGCTTCTGGCAGACGGATACGGTCGGCGACGACGGCCGTCCGCTCTGGCTGGGCGCCGCGAGCTTCGATCGCGGCGTCGGCCTCAGCCACGATACGGGCGCCGTCACCCACCATATCGGCCCCGACATCGACGCCGAGCGCGACTTCCTGATCGGCGACCTGAAGGCCGCCGATCTGCTGGCATCCACCAGCGAGATACCGGGGATCGGCGCCACCAAGGCCGGACGCAACGGCGGCGGCGATCCCTATTTCACCGACGGCATGGCCGTGATCGGCGTGCTGAAGACGCCGCAATGACGGCGCGCCCGCCATGCGCGCGCTGACGCCGAAGGTGCGCGTCGTCATCGACGCGCTTGTCGGGCATTTCTCGGCGCCGATCTGGGATGCGGCTTGAACAGCGCGCCTGTCATGTTCCAAAAATACCGACAAGCTATTTTCGAATGCACTGCAGCAATGCTATTGACCGCCCATGCTTTATGTTGAAATCGCCGTCGTTGCCGTCCTCATCTGCGTGAACGGCCTTCTGGCAATGTCGGAGCTTGCCATCGTCTCGTCGCGGCCCGCCCGCCTCAAGGCGATGATCGACCGCAACGTCAAGGGCGCCGGCCGCGCGCTGGCGCTGGGCTCGAACCCCGGCAAATTCCTGTCCTCGGTGCAGATCGGCATCACGCTCGTCGGCGTTCTTTCGGGCGCGTTCTCGGGCGCGACCCTCGGCGAAAGGCTGGCGCAGTATCTGGCCACGACCGGCATCCGCGAAAACATCGCCGACCCTGTCGGCGTCGGCATCGTCGTCGCAATCATCACCTATGCCTCGCTGATCGTCGGCGAGCTTGTGCCGAAGCAGATCGCGCTGCGCGATCCCGAGCGCGTCGCCGTCCGCGCGGCGCCCGCAATGACCATCATTGCCACCATCTCGGCGCCGGTCGTCTTCCTGCTCGACATTTCCGGCCGCGCCGTTCTGTGGCTGCTCGGCCAGGCCGGCGAGGCGGAAGAGAAGGTCACCGACGAGGAGATCAAGATGCTGGTCGCCGAGGCCGAGCATCACGGCACCATCGAATCCGACGAGCGCCGCATGATCGCCGGCGTCATGCGCCTCGGCGACCGCGCCGTGCGCGCCGTCATGACGCCGCGCACCGAGGTCGACTGGCTGAACCTGCAGTCCGACGAGACCGCCGTCAAAAAGCTTCTGATGGATACCCAGCACTCGCGCCTGCCCGTCGGCGACGGCAATGTCGACGCCATGGTCGGCGTCATCCAGACGCGCGACGTGCTGGCCGCCCTTCTCGCCGGCAGGGTGCTGGATCCGCGCCAGCATGTGCGCGCCGCCCCCATCGTGCATGACCAGGCCGACGCGCTCGACGTGCTGCAGAAGCTTAGGGAATCGGACGTGCCGATGGCGCTCGTTCATGACGAATACGGCCATTTCGAAGGCATCGTCACGCCGGCCGACATCCTCGAAGCCATCACCGGCGTGTTCCGCTCCGACCTCGAGGCGGGCGAGGAAGAGAACGCCGTCAAGCGCGATGACGGCTCGTGGCTGCTGGCCGGCTACATGCAGGCCGACGAGATGGCTGAGGTGCTGGGCATCGACCTGCCCGAAAACCGCGACTACGAAACCGTCGCCGGCTATGTGCTGTCACATCTCCACCATCTGCCGACGACCGGCGAGTGCGTCGACGCGCAAGGCTGGCGCTTCGAGGTGGTCGACCTCGACGGCCGCCGCATCGACAAGCTGATCGTCACCCGCCTGCCCGGCGGCCATCGCCCGGTGGCGCGCTGAGTGGCCGGAAAGTTCGATCGGGCGTCGGGGCGGTTGGCGCGGCAGCCAAGCTTCGCTTCCTCACTTAGGATTGACCCGTCAGAAAGCTTTGAAGCGCTGCGAAAGCGTCTATATCGGCAACCATGGATGCATCGAGCGAACACGCGCTGAACGACGAGCTTCTTTCAGACATCCAACGTCTGTCCTTCGACTATTTTCTGAAGGAGGCCAATCCGGTCAACGGCCTGGTCGCCGACCGCAACACCGCGGCATCGCCCGCCAGCATAGCCGCCGTCGGCCTCGCTTTGTCGTCCTATCCTGTCGGAGTCGAGCGCGGTTTCATGACACGCGCCGCCGCTGTCGAGCGGACGCTCGCCACGCTCCGCTTCTTCTGGAATGCGCCGCATGGGCCGGAGCCCGACGCCACCGGCTACAAGGGCTTCTATTATCATTTCCTCGACATGCGGACCGGACGCCGCGTCTGGAACTGCGAATTGTCCACCATCGATACCGCGCTTCTGCTTGCCGGTATCCTGACGGCCGGCGCCTATTTCGACGCCGACGACGAATTCGAACTGGAGATCCGCCGGCTCGCCGATGCGCTCTACCGCCGCACCGACTGGCGCTGGGCCCAGAATGGCGGCGCCACCGTCACCCATGGCTGGCGGCCCGAAAAAGGCTTCCTGCGTTACCGCTGGGAAGGCTATGACGAGGCGCTGATCCTCTACATGCTGGGCCTCGGCTCGCCGACTTTCCCATTGTCGCCCGAGAGCTACGCCGCCTGGCTGCCGAGCTATAGATGGAAGACGATCTATGGCCGGGACCTTGTCTATGCCGGTCCGCTCTTCATCCATCAGTTCTCGCATATCTGGATCGATTTTCGCGGCATTCGCGATGTCTTCATGCGCAATGTCGGCAGCGACTATTTCGAGAACAGCCGGCAGGCGACCTTTCTCCAGCGCGACTATGCCATCCGCAATCCCAAGGGCTTCACTGGCTACGGGGAGAATTGCTGGGGCCTCACGGCCAGCGACGGCCCGGGCCCGCAACAGAACCAGGCCGGTGGACGTCGCTTCTTCAACTACCTGGCGCGCGGCGCGCCTTTCGGTCCCGATGACGGCACGCTGTCGCCATGGGCGGCGATCGCCTCCTTGCCGTTTGCGCCGGAGATCGTGCTGCCGGCGCTGCGCTACTTCCACGAAATCGACCTGCACGACGGCAATCCCTACGGCTTCACCGCGAGCTTCAATCCAACGATCGCCGCCATTGAAGGCCGGCCTTGCGGCTGGGTGTCGCCGGACCATCTCGGCATCAATCAGGGGCCGATAGTGTTGATGATCGAAAATTACAGGTCCGATTTCCTGTGGCGGCTGATGCGAAGCGTGCCGGCAATTGCCACGGGCCTGCGACGGGCCGGATTTTCGGGCGGCTGGCTGTAAGGGTGAGCCTACTGTTCGTATCGCAGGGCAGCGTCCGCACCGGCCTCCGCCGGTTGCGCTCAATGGGCATCCGGCGGCGGCGCCTTCGGCGTCACGTTGCGCAGGAACGGCACCAGCGCCGTGGCGATGACGAAAGCCACCATGATGACCAGGAACGCATCGGCATAGGCCATCGTCGAGGCCTCGCGACTTCCGCAAACCAAAAAAAAGGGCGGCGCAAGCGCCGCCCTCAGACTGCTGACAAACCTCTGGCATTTGCCGGGGGTTTTTGATTCACTGGGTCATGTTGAAGCGACCCGCCCCTGAACAGACTGCGCTCGAGATGGTGACGTTGGATCAGCTGGTTCCGGCTGACCACCTGTTGCGCAAGATTGATCGCGCGATCGACTTTTCCTTCATCCACGATCTAACAGCGCCGCTCTACTGCGCCGACAATGGCCGACCGCCGCTCGATCCGACCTTGATGTTCAAGGCGCTGTTCCTCGGCTACCTGTTCGGCGTGCGCTCGGAGCGGCAGTTGGTTCGCGAGATCGAGGTCAATGTCGCTTACCGCTGGTTCCTGCGGCTGAAGCTGACGGACAAGGTGTTCGACGCCTCGACGCTGTCTCAGAACCGTCGGCGTCG